>NZ_JAFCLR010000012.1:0-210140 GCF_018131065.1 Bradyrhizobium sp. AUGA SZCCT0431
TTGTTTTGTGCAAACCGCACGCGAGACCGCGGGTGCAGCGCGCACCCGGTCTTCCCTGCGCCCTCTCATTGGAGGGCAAGGAAATTTCTGGCAAAGCTCGGGCGCAATGCGTCGCGAGATCGCGAGAGCGTGTTTTGGATAACGGCGCAACAACAAACACCGCCGTCGTCCCGGCCTTGAGCCGGGACCCATACGCCGCGGCCCATCAATGAGAGCGCTGGCGTTAGAGACCTTCTTCAACAATGATTGCCGCGGAGTATGGGTCCCGGCGTTCGCCGGGACGACGCGCTGATGGAGCTAAGGCCACGCCTGGTGGGGTTTGGTTTCGGAACTTCAACGGTTAGTATGGGTTTTGCTTTCTGTTGCTGCCGCGCAGCAGGGCGCCGGACGGATGTGAGGCTTGACCGTGTCGCTACGAAACCTGACCACCTACCGCAAAAAGCGCGATTTCGAAAAGACCGCCGAGCCCTCCGGCGACGTCAAGGTGGCGCCGTCGCAGCAGCGGCGGTTCGTGATCCAGAAGCATGACGCGACCCGGCTGCATTACGATCTCCGGCTGGAGTTCGACGGCGTCTTCAAATCGTGGGCAGTGACGCGCGGTCCCTCGCTCGATCCGCACGACAAGCGGCTCGCGGTCGAGGTCGAGGACCATCCGCTCGATTACGGCGATTTCGAAGGCACCATTCCCGATGACCAGTATGGCGGCGGTACCGTGCAGCTCTGGGACCGCGGCTATTGGGAATCCGACGACCCCGAGCGCGGGTTCAAGAAGGGTGACCTGAAATTCAACCTGCGCGGCGAGAAGCTGAATGGCAGCTGGGTGCTGGTGCGGATGAAGGGCGACCGCTATGGCGGCAAGCGTACCAACTGGTTGCTGATCAAGCATCGCGACGAATTCGTCAAGGAAGGGGACGCCAACGACATCCTCGACGAGGATAGATCGGTCGCGTCGGGCCGCTCGATGGATCAGATTGCGAACGGCAAGGGAAGGGCGCCAAAGCCGTTCATGCTGGCGAAGGGCGGCAAGACCAAAGCCGATGCGGTGTGGCATTCCAACCGCGGCGATGCGGCGGAAGCGCGGGCGCAGGGAAAAACATCGATCAAGACATCGATATCGCGACCCGCGCCTCCAACGAAGGCGCGCGCCGTCGCCGCCAAGGCGAAGAAGGTTGATGCGATGCCGGATTTCGTCGCGCCGCAGCTTTGCGCCGCCGTCGAAAGCCCGCCCAACTCGGACGGCTGGTGCCACGAGATCAAATTCGACGGCTACCGGATGCAGTTGCGGGTCGAGGATGGCGACGCCGTCCTGAAAACCCGTAAAGCGCTGGACTGGACCGAAAAGTTCGGCGTCATCGCCAAAGAGGCGACATCGCTGCCGGATGTGCTGATCGACGGCGAAATCGCTGCGCTGGATCACCATGGCGTGCCGCATTTCTCGACACTGCAGGCCGCGATCTCCGACGGCAAAACCGGCGCGCTGATCTTCTTCGCATTCGACCTGTTGTTTGCTGGCGGCGCAGACCTGCGTTCACTGCCGCTCCGCGAGCGCAAGGCGCGTCTGAAGCAGCTTCTGGAAGCCAGGAAGCGCAAGGGCCGCCTGATTCAGTATGTCGAGCATTTCGAGGAAAGCGGCGATTCCATCCTTGAGGCCGCCAACAAATTGGCGCTTGAAGGCATCATCTCCAAGAAGCTGGATGCACCGTATCGATCCGGGCGGTCCGAAAGCTGGACCAAATCCAAGACCAGGGCCGGACAGGAGGTCGTGCTGGGCGGCTGGAAGACCACCAACGGCAAATTCCGCTCGCTGATGGCCGGCATCTATCGCGACGGTCATCTCGCCTTTGTCGGCCTCGTGGGCACCGGCTTTGGGCAGGACACGGTCCGGCGCATCATGCCGGCGCTGAAGGCGGCGAGTTCAAGCAACAGCCCGTTTGGTGGCAAGGACGCTCCGAAGAAGACCCGCGACGTGCATTGGCTGAAGCCTGAACTCGTCGCCGAGATCGAGTTCGCGGGGTGGACCGACGGCGGCAACATCAGGCAGGCGGCGTTCAAGGGGCTGCGGCAGGACAAGCCGGCGAATGAGGTTGAAGCGGAGGGGCCTGTCATGACCAAGGTGACAAAACCTTTGATCAGGTCCGGCAAGTCGTCGGCCAGCAAATCCGCTGAGGTGATGGGTGTCGTCATCTCAAAACCCGACAAGGCGCTGTGGCCCGACGGTGGGGACGGCAAGGGCGTGACCAAGCTCGATCTTGCGCGCTATTTCGAGGCGGTCGGCGAATGGATGATCGGCCATCTCAAGGGGCGGCCGTGCTCGGTGGTTCGCGCGCCCGATGGCATCAAGGGAGAGACGTTCTTTCAGCGTCATGGCATGCCGGGCAAGTCGGAACTGCTCGAGCTCGTCAAGGTCTCAGGCGACCGCAAGCCGTACCTGCAGATCGATCGCGTCGAGGGCCTGGCCGCCGTCGCGCAGAGCGGCGGGCTGGAGCTGCATCCCTGGAATTGCGCGCCCGACGCGCCCGACGTGCCGGGCCGGCTGGTGTTCGATCTCGACCCCGCGCCCAATGTCGAATTTGCCGACGTGATCGAGGCCGCCAAGGAGATGCGGCAGCGGCTGACCGCCGTGGGCCTCGAGAGCTTCTGCAAGACCACCGGCGGCAAGGGACTGCACGTGGTGACGCCGCTGCTCCACGGCGCCAAAGACAGGGTGACGTGGAAGGAAGCGAAGGCGTTCGCGCAGGGCGTTTGCCAGTGGATGGCGAACGACGATCCCGAGCGCTATCTGCTCAACATGTCGAAGAAGCAGCGCCAGGGAAAGATCTTCCTCGACTATCTGCGCAACGACCGGATGTCGACCGCGGTCGCCGTGCTGTCGCCGCGCGCGCGCGAAGGCGCCACGGTTTCAATGCCGCTGACCTGGGCGCAGGTGCGCGGCGATCTCGATCCAAAGAAATACACCGTGCGCACGGTGCCGGCGTTGCTGGCCAAAACCAAAGCGTGGCAGGGCTACGATGAGGCGGCGGCGTCGATCAGGGCGGCGATGAAGAAGCTGGCGGGGAAGTAGGGTGGGCTAAGCGGAGCGAGCCCACCATCTTCCTTTGCGGGCGAGAAGGTGGGCACGGCGCAAGCGCGCCTTTGCCCACCCTACGATCTCCAAATTGTCTACAGCTTCCCGAGCAACAACAATATCAGCAGTATCACGATCACCAGGCCGAGGCCGCCGCCACCGTAATAGCCGGTGCCGTAGAACGGTCCGCCGCCGATGCCGCTGAAGCCGCCGAGAAGGGCGATGATAAGAATAATCAGGATGATTGTTCCGAGTGACATGTAGTTCTCCTCAGCCCGGCATTGGGCGCCTGTTTGCCTTGCCCTCAACCGGAAAAACAAATGGCAACTGTGAAAGTTCCGTCTTTTGCAGCGCACATATCGAGCTTGCCTCTTCCTTTCGCGCGGAACGGAATTACATCAGCAAGACCAGACCTGAGGATTTTGGCGATGTCCGCACCGCTCGTCGTTTCCATTCCGCACAGCCTCGGCCGCGAAGAAGCCATGCGCCGCCTCAAAACAGGTTTATCGCGCGCGGCGTCGAGCGTGCCGGTGCTGAGCGTCGATGAGGAGCGATGGGAAGACAACCGCATGGTCTTTCGCGTCCGCGCGCTCGGGCAGGCGGCTGCCGGGCATGTCGATGTCGCCGACGATCATGTGAAGGTGGAGGTCGTGTTGCCATGGCTGCTGCAGCGCTTCGCCGAAGTGGCCCAGGCCGCGATCCGGAGCCGCGGCAATCTGTTGCTGACCAAGAAGAACTAGCCCGTTGGCATCAAGCGCTTGCGCTTTGGGGCACGCTGCGCCGCGCCGTGATATCTGGCCTTCAGCACGGCCACGGGGAGGTGCGCCAACAGGTCGGACAACCGCAATTGTGAGGCATCGGCGTCGGCAAAGCCTTCCGCCGAATAGCCGCTGACATCGAGGGTGGCATCATGGCTTTCCGCACGGGGCCACGCCCGGCCACTCTCGGAGAACGCGGCGGACGATTTCGTGACGACGACGATTGCGGCCTCGCGGCCACGACGGCGGGCAAAGGCGATAAAGTGGTCGCGATGCGGTCCGCTGATATCCAGTGACTGATAATCGCCGTTCGTGAAGACATCGGCGAGCTCAGTGCGTAATTTGAGGAGTTGCCGCGTCCAGGCCAGTTTCAACTTGCCGCTCGGCCAATCCTGCACCAACTGGTTCCAGTCCGGTGTCTGCAGTGAAGCGAGCAGGTGGGCACGTTTGGCAAAGTCGACTGGCCGCCGGTTATCGGGATCGACCAGCGAGAAATCCCAAAGCTCGGTACCCTGATAGAAATCGGGTACGCCCGGCATCGTTGCCTTCAGCGTGATCTGGCTCAGTGAGTTCAAGGCGCCTAATAGCGATACGCGCCGCGCCAGTGCATCAAGCGCGTCCAAAAACTCGGCGGAAATGGAGCGGTCCAGAATGCGCGCGATGAAGGTCTTCAGTCCCGCCTCATAGGCCTCGTGCGGATTCAGCCAGCTGGTCTCCTCCTTGCCCTCGCGCGCCGCCTTCAGGGCGTAGGCCTGCATCCGTTCCAGGAACGGCTCGTCGTCCGGCTGCCAGCCACCCAGCAGGGCCTGATAGAGCATGTATTCGAATGTCGCCGACGGCGCCCGCATCTCGCCGTCGATGACCAGATGAGGCGCGTTGAGAATCTTCCAGCGCGCCACGGCGCTGGTCCACTCGCCATGGATCTCGGACAACGCCATGATCCGGGCGCGGGCGTCCTCGCCCCGCTTGGTGTCATGCGTTGCAGTTGCGGTCATGCCATGCGGCCATTCCCGGGCCCGCGTCTGCATGACCTGATGAAAATCATCGACAGCGAGCGCCCTGGCAGATGGGTCGCCGCCGACCTCGTTGAGTGCGAGCAGGCGGTGGTAGCGATAGAACGTGGTGTCCTCGAGCGATTTCGCCATCATCGGCCCGGTGAATTGCTGCACCTTCAGCGCAAACCGGCGCACGCGCGGCGCGCTGTGTGGCGGCCGGCCGGGCTTGAGCAGGTCCATGGTCAGGGTGTCGCGCAGGAATTCGAAAATGCCGTCATCGGCCGCGAACCAGTCGGCGCGTGCCTTCTGGAGGGTTTGCGAGATCAGCGCACGGTCATGGGCGTTCGGACCCGACGAGGTCAAATAGGTCCGGTAGACCGGGAAATGCAGCACGTAGAGTTCCAGCGCCTGCCGCAGGCTGTCGGCGGAATAATCCCGTGTCGAGTAGTGTCCGCTGGCGATGCGCGCCAAGAGGCGCGTCAGCACCGTGAATTCGCTGGTCAGCAGGGTTTCCAGCACCCGGCGCTTGGCCTCCTTCAGGATCGGCTCGAGTTTGGGCGACTGGCTGCTGATCTGGCGAAAGATTTCGCTGAGCGGTTCGAGGCCATTGCCGTCGACCAGCGCTTGCGTGATCGTGTTCATCCACTCGTAGCCGGTGGTGCCGTGAACCCCGGTGAAGGAAGGCAGCTGTTCGCCTTCCCCGAGAATCTTCTCGATCACCATGTAAAATGGTTTGGCGCCCTGCGCCCCACGGATCAGCCGGCGCAGGCGCTGAAAGTATTGGACGGGATCGCGCAGGCCGTCGATGTGGTCGAGCCGCAGGCCCTGCAGCTTTCCTTCCGTGATCAGCCGTCTGACGAGTTGATGGATGGCCTCGAAGGTGCCGGCGTCCTCGACGCGCAATCCCGCGAGCGAATTGACGTCGAAGAAGCGGCGGTAGTTGATGTCGCTGGAGGCAAGCCGCCAGTGACCGAGCTTGTAATGCTGGCGTTCGAGAAGGTGATGCAGCGCCAGCGTCTGCGCGGGACGATCCGGTCCGGCGCGATAGGCGTCGATCCCGTGCGTGATGGCCTCGGTGCTTCCAGCGATCGCCCGCAACCCCGCCTTGAACGCCGGGGCTTCCTTCCGGTTGGGGCGGCGGAGTCCGTGGTAGCGCGCGGCGAGGGCGAGGATGTCCTTGCCGGCTGGACTGTCTTCGGCGCCTGCTTCTCTGACGACGGTTCGCAGGATTTCGCTGTAGCGCTCGGGTGCGATCGGCAGCCGATGCTCGAAATACCATGCCGAGAAGCTGCCTTCGTTGGCATCATAGCGCAGTTCGATCTCGCCGCTTTCCAGCGCCTGACCGTAGGATGAACCGATGATCGGCAGCAGCACGCCGCCACGGGCGCGATACGGCAACAGCTCCCAGTCGATATCGAAGGATACCGCGTGCGGCGAGGTCTGACCCCATTCCAGCACGTCCAGCCACCATGGATTATCGGCGAAATGCACCCCGACATGGTTGGGCACGAAGTCGAGGATCAGTCCGAGATTGTATTTCCGCAGCGCCGCGCTCAACCGTTCGAAGCCGGCTTCGCCGCCGAGCTCGGGATTGAACCGGGTGTGATCGGTGATGTCGTAACCATGCGTGCTGCCCTTGCGAGCCGTCATGAAGGGCGAAGCGTAGAGATGCGTGATCCCAAGGGCCGCAAGATACGGGACGACGGAAGCGGCCGCATCGAAATCGAAATCCGCCGAAAGCTGCAGGCGGTAGGTCGCGATCGGGATCGCCGGGGGCATTTTTCTATCCGATGCGCCAGTGCACCGACCATGGCGGGACGCGCTCTCCCAACTCGCTGCCCCAGATCAGGGTTCCCTTGAATTCGCCTGAAGTATTGGCGATCTCCAGGTCCGACAGGTTGGCGAGCAGATGAAGCGTGGCGCCATCGCCCATGCGCCAACTGGCCGTCAGCAGGCCATTGCTGGCGGCCTTTGCTTCGCCGAACGCCGCGCCTGCGAGGCGAGGCACGATCTCCCGCCGGCGGATCGCCAGCATCTGCTGCACGGTTGACTGCCGTCGTTGTGCCGCCGGCTCGGCGCGTTCATTCCAGTCGAGGACAGCCGATTGGAACGTGGATAGCGCCAACGCGTCGGGGACCTCGTCGCCATATTCGGCGTAGGCCCAGGCGTATTCGCTGCGGCGGCCCTTGCGGACCGCGTCCGCCAGTCCGCCCTTGAAATCACAGAAGAACGGGAAGGGAGTTTTCGAGCCCCATTCCTCCCCCATGAACAGCATCGGGATCGCCGGGGCCAACAGCATGACGGCGAGGGCGGCTTCGATCGCTTTGGGATCCGCCACCGCTTCGAGCCGGTCGCCAAAGGCGCGGTTGCCGATCTGGTCGTGGTTCTGCAGGAAATTGATGAAAGCCGTCGGCGCGAGTTTTCCGCTCGGTTCGCCGCGCGCGCCGCCGCGAAATTCCGACACTTCGCCCTGGTAGACAAACCCTGAGGATAGCGATCTGGCGATGTCGTCCAGCGGCGAACGCTGATAGTCGCAATAATAACCCTGCTTCTCGCGGGTCATCAGCACGCGCCAGGCGTGATGATAATCATCGTTCCACTGCGCGCGGTATTTGCCGCGCGGCGGGTCCTGCGCAGCGTCCAGGATGCTGGCGCGGTTGTCGCCGTTTTCCAGCACCAGATGAATGTGACGCCCGGTTGCCGCGGCGAACTGGCCTACAGCCATGCTGAGATCGTGCAGCACCGAGAGCCCACCCGGCTCGACGATGCTGTTCACCGCATCCAGCCGTAATCCGTCGAAGCGGTAGTCGCGCAGCCAATGCAGCGCATTCTCGATCGCGAAGGCGCGCGCTTGCGGCACGTGGTAATCGATCGCGCTGCCCCACGGGGTGTGGGCTTCCGTAAAGAACCCCGGCGCGTAACGGCCGAGATAATTTCCCTCGGGGCCGAAATGGTTATAGACCACGTCGAGAAACACCATCAGGCCGCGCAGATGCGCCTCGTCGATCAGCGCGTTGAGATCCTCAGGCCGGCCATAGGCGCTGTCGGGCGCATACCACAGCACGCCGTCATACCCCCAGTTGCGGCTGCCGGCGAAGTCCGCCAGCGGCAGCAATTCCAGCGCGGTGATGCCGGTCTGCACGAGATGATCGAGCCTCCCGATCATGGCGCGGTAGCTGCCGTCCTGCGTGAAGGTTCCGACATGAGCCTCGATGATGACGGCTTCCTGCCAGGGCCGCCCGCGCCACTCCGTCGCGCGCCACCGAAAGGCGGCGTGGTCGATCACCTCGCTCGGACCGAAGACGTCTTCGGGCTGGAAATCGGCGGCGGGGTCGGGGACATCGATTTCGTCATCGATGCGGAATTTGTAGCGGGCGCCCGATTTCGCGCCCGGGATATTGGTGGAAAACCATCCATCGTCGCCGCGCTGCATTGCATGGGGTTGTTGCAGCAGCAGATCGACGCGTTTGGCCGCCGGCGCCCACAGGCGAAAGCGCGTGCCGTCTTTCGTCAGCTTGGGGCCAAATTGTCGGTCATTCATGCTGAGCCCGCAAAGGCGAGCACCGAGCGCGGCGGTGCTTTCAGGTCGGCGCCCGCAGCGAAGTCGGCCGTCGCTTGTGCGATTTCGGTGGTATTCAGCACCCGCTGCCAGCTCTTGTATTTGCTCATCTTGGGCAATTTGAATGCGATCTCTTCGGGGGCGGCGTTCAGAACGATAAAGATCGGGGCTTGTCCTTGTTCCATCGGTCCGAGCACATAGGCGAGGAATCGTCCTTCCGGAAACTTCCAGTCGGATTCCTTCATTTCCTCGGCGGCCGGCGTCAGCCACAACACACCGTAGGAGCCGTCGGCGCGACGGCCATCGAGCCAGCGCTGGCAACGGATCTGGCCGAACCGCCGGCGCAGGCCGGTCAAATGGCCGATGAAATCGGTGAGGTCCTCGCCTTCCTTGCCGAGGTTTTCCCAACCAACCCAGCCGATCTCGTTGTCCTGGCAATAAGCGTTGTTGTTGCCGCTTTGCGAGTTGCCGACTTCATCGCCGGCCAACATCAGCGGCGTGCCCTGCGCGAGCATCAGGCACGCCAGCTGGTTCTTGCGGAGCTGGCGGCGTAACGCAATGATCGCAGCGTCATCGGTCGGGCCTTCATGCCCGCAATTGTTGCTGTCGTTGTGACTAGAGCCGTCGCGGTTGTCTTCGCCATTGGCCTCGTTGTGCTTCTCGTTGTAACTGAACAGATCCGCCAGCGTGAAGCCGTCATGAACGGTGATGTGATTGATGCCGGCGCGCGGGGCGCGATTGTCATGGTGAAACAGGTCGGAGGAGGCGGTCATGCGGCTCGATATTTCGCCGATCAGGCTGCCTTCGCCGCTCCAGTAGCGCCGCATCGCGCTGCGGTATCGGTCGTTCCATTCCGACCATTGTGACGGGAACGCGCCGACCTGATAGCCGCCCAAACCGAGATCCCAGGGTTCGGCGACCAGTTTGACGGTTGCCAGCACCGGATCCTGTCGCACGGCGGTAAGGAAGGCGGCGTTGCGGTCGTAACCGTTCGGCCCGCGCGCCAGTGTGGTGGCGAGATCGAAGCGGAAGCCGTCGACGTGACAGACCTCGACCCAATAGCGCAGTGAATCCATCACCATTTGCAGCACGCGCGGATGGGTCAGATTGACCGAGCTGCCGCAGCCGGTGAAGTCGTCATAGAAGCGCCGATTGTCCGGCTTGAGCCAGTAATAGGACGCATTGTCGATGCCGCGAAACGACAGCGTCGGGCCGAGATGATTGCCTTCGGCGGTGTGATTGTAGACGACGTCGAGCATCACCTCGATGCCGGCATCGTGCAGCCGCGCCACCGTGGTGCGGAACGCATCGAGCGGATTGTCCTGCGCGTAGCGCCCTTCGGGCGCGAAGAACGCCAGTGTGTTGTAGCCCCAGTAGTTCACCAGCTTCTTTTCGACCAGCACGCGGTCGTCGATCAGCCCGTGGAGCGGAAGCAATTCGATGGTGGTGACGCCAAGGCGCTTGAGATGATCGATCATCGCAGGCGAGGCGAGCCCGCTATAGGTGCCGCGCAGGCCCGGCGGCACGTCGTCGCGCTTCTGCGTCAGGCCCTTGACGTGGGCCTCGTAGATGATGGTGTCTTCCCAGGAAATGTTGGGGCGCATCTCGCGGCGGCCCCAATTGAAGGTCTCGTCGACCACGACCGCCTTGGGCATGCCGCGGGCGTTGTCGCGCCGGTCGAAGGAGAGATCCTCGCGCGAACTGCCGGCCCGATAGCCGAAATGCGCGTCACTCCAGACCAGCCGGCCGGCCAGCCGCCTTGCATAGGGATCGAGCAGCAGCTTGTTGGCGTTGAAGCGGTGCCCGTGCTCGGGATGGTAGGGCCCGTGGACCCGATAGCCGTAGAGCTGCCCGGGCGAGACGTCGTTGAGATAGCCGTGCCAGACATCCTCGGTACGCTCGGGCAATTCGATGCGCTCGAGTTCGCGGCGGCCCTGGCCATCGAACAGGCAGAGTTCGACCTTCTCTGCGTTGGCCGAGAACAGCGCAAAATTGGTGCCTCTTCCGTCCCAGCTTGCGCCAAGACGTGAGGGCGTTCCCGCGGTCAGGCGCATGCGTCAGCTATCCGGTACGAGAAAGATCGCGGCCAGCGGCGGAATGGTCAGGTTGAGTTCGGGGATGTTGCCCTCCAGCGTCCGGACCTCGCCGATATTGCCGACATTGCTGCCGCCATAATGCGCGGAGTCCGAATTGAACACTTCTTTCCATTTGCCGGCAAACGGCACACGTACGCGGTAATCGTAGTAGACGTTGGGCGAGAAGTTCACGACCACGAGGCAGCGCGCTCGCGCATCAAGGCCCTTGCGGACCCAGGCAAAGACGTTGCCGCCGGAATCATGGGTGATGACCCATTCGAAGCCCGGCTGGCTGCAATCCAGCTCGTGCAGCGCCGGCAACGTGCGATAGAGGTGGTTGAGGTCGCGGACCAGGCTGTGGATGCCGGCATGCCTTGGTTGTTGCAGCAGGTGCCAATCCAGCGAGTGATCGTGATCCCACTCGCGCTCCTGGCCGAATTCGCAACCCATGAACATCAGCTTCTTGCCGGGATGGCCGAACATGAAGCTGTAATAGGCGCGCAAATTCGCAAAACGCTGCCAGTCGTCGCCGGGCATCCGTCCCAGGATCGAGCGTTTGCCGTGCACGACTTCGTCATGCGACAGCGGCAGGATGAAGTTTTCCGAGAACGCATATTGCAGGCCGAACAGGATGTCGCCGTGATGAAATTTGCGGTGGATCGGATCCTTGCCGATGTATTTCAGCGTGTCGTGCATCCAGCCCATATTCCACTTGTAGCCGAAGCCGAGCCCGCCATATTCGACCGGGCGGGAGACTTGCGGCCATGCGGTGGATTCTTCCGCCGCGGTGGTGGCGTCCGGGAAGCGTCCGAACACTTCGGTGTTGAAGCGGCGCAGAAAGCCGATGGCTTCGAGATTTTCCCGCCCGCCATGCTGGTTCGGAATCCATTCGCCGGCGGGCCTGGAGTAGTCGAGATAGAGCATCGAGGCGACCGCATCGACGCGCAGCCCGTCGATGGCGTAGCGTTCCAGCCAGAACAGCGCGTTCGACACCAGGAAATTCACCACTTCAGTGCGGCCGTAATTGTAGATCAGCGTGCCCCAGTCGAGATGGCGGCCCTGCAAGGGGTTGGCGTGTTCGTACAATGCGGTGCCGTCGAAATGGCCGAGGCCGTGGGGATCGTCGGGGAAGTGTCCGGGCACCCAGTCGAGCAGCACGGCAATGCCCTCGCGATGGAAGGCATCGACCAGCGCGGCAAAATCCTCCGGCGTGCCGAACCGGCTGGTCGGTGCGAACATGCCGGTCGGCTGATAGCCCCACGAGCCGTCGAACGGATGTTCGCTGATGGGAAGAAGTTCGACATGGGTAAATCCGAGATTCCTGACATAGGCCGGAAGCTGCTCGGCGAGCTCGCGGTAGGTCAGCCATTCGTTGCTGCCCTTGCGCCGCCATGAGCCGAGATGAACCTCGTAAATCGACATCGGCGCGTTCAACGCATTCATTCCCGTCGGTGCCGGGCGCGGACGCGGCAGATTCGCCTGGTCGAAAACGATCGAGGCGGTCTTGGGACGCACTTCGGCGGCAAAGGCGACCGGATCGGACTTCAACGGCAAATGTTGTCCGTTGGGTTCGATGATGTCGAACTTGTAGTGGTCGCCGACGCTGGCGTGGGGAATGAACAGCTCCCAATAGCCGACGCCGCGCACCCGCATCGGGTGCCGGCGCGGATTCCAGTAATTGAAATCGCCGACCACGCTGACGCCGCGGGCGTTCGGCGCCAGCACGACGAAGGCCACGCCCTCGACGCCTTCCAGCGTCATCGGATGGGCGCCGAGCTTGTCGTAGATGCGCTGATGGGTGCCTTCGCCGAGCAGATAAAGGTCGAAGTCGCTCAGGACGGGCGGAAAGCGGTAGGGGTCGTCGAGTTCGACCAGTTTGTCGCCGAACTGGGCGCGCAATTGATAGCGCGTAGAGCCGTTCGGCAGCGCGCCGGCAAATAGCCCGGCATCATGGATCCGCGCCAGCGGCGCCCGTTCACCATGTTCACCGATTGCCTCGACATTGGAGGCTTCCGGCAGGAACGCACGCACGATCTTGCGGTCGCCCTCGGTATGGAGGCCGAGATAATGGAAGGGGTCGGTGTGATTGCCCTGGATGATCGCATAGGCCTCGGCGGGTAGCTTGGTCATAAGGCCTCAAGCGACTGTTGCGGCAAAATACGGAGCATTCCGGTCAAGGCCGTTCGTAGCCAATCCGGCCGGTAGGATAGTTCATATTCGATCTCGTAGCATGCCTTCTCCAGCAGGAAGAAGTTGAGCATCGAATCGGCAGCTTCAGGGTCGGCTGGCCAAAGGCGCTTGTTAACCATCGCTTCGCGATAGGCGCCCAGGAACGCGGCGGTCGCCCGATTGCGCCACTCGGCGAGCGCAGCCCCGAGCCTGCCGTTTTCATCGTGGGCTACCTTGAGCGCCCGCTCAAGGGCTGCAGTCGTCGAATAATCGATCGAACGGATCATGCTGGCGACGTCGCGCGCCGCGGGCGCCTTGCGCCGACGCTCGGCGATGGAGCGCCGCGGATCGCCGTCGAAATCGACGATGAAGATGTCGTCCTTGACGATCAGCAGCCGGCCAAGATGGAAGTCGCCGTGATGGCGGATATTGAGCCCGGCGTTTTCTTGCGGCAACAGCGCCTTCAGCCGATCAGGCAGGCCGGATTGCTGGGCCAATAGCTGATCGACCAGCGGACGATCCGCCTCTTTCAGCGTATCGCGTCGCTGCTTCAGCGTGTCGAAGACGCGCTCGACGCGGGCCAGGGTGTCGCCGAACCAGCGCTGGACATCCTCGTGCTTGATGGGCTCCGGCACGAAGTCGGGGAGCTCATTGTTGCTGGCCAGTGCGACATGCATCTCGGCGACGCGCCGGCCGGCTTGCGACATGTAGCGCAGAAAAGAGACCTGATCCTCGCTTTCCCTGACACGCTCGCTTGCCGCCAGCAGGCGCTGCTCGTCGACGAAGCGGTCGAGATAGGCCGCGGTCACGGCCCAGGCGTCGCCCTGGTTGGCGACGAAAGCATGCAGGACGCCGATAGCGTTTCGTTCGTCGCCATCAATCAGTTCGACGCTGCCGAGCAGCGCCGGCGTGTTGGCAAAGCCGGCGATCTCGGTCAGAAAGCGGCCCATCTCGATCTCGGGACTGATGCCGGCCTGCAGCGTGCGGTAGATCTTGACGACATAATCGTCATCCACCTGCGCGGTACTGTCGACCCGCTCGGTCTCGATCGTGCGGATGTGTTCGGGCTGCTTGATCGCCTTGTCGGAGAAACGGCTGGTCGGCCGGAATTCCAGCTTCAGACCCTGCTCGCTTTCGTCGACGATCAGCGACTCCTTGAGGTTTCGCAGCAAGATCGCGATGAAAATCTGATCGTTGGCGACGTCGAGCAACGTTCCTTCGCGGGCGCCCTGACGCACGGCCGCCAAGGCGCGCGGGTTATAGCGCTCGCGGTCGAACCGCACCCATTCGATCTGCAACGGCAGCACGTAGCGCGTAGTGACGCCGCGTTGCGTCGACTTGAAGAAGGCGAGCCACGGCCGGTTGTCACCGATATCGCAGAACGGGATCGCCGAAATCAGCGTCGGCTGAATGGCCTTGGCCGATCGCTCCGGGTACCAGCGCGTTCGCGCCAGATGCCCGGGCAGGACGTCGCGCTCGAACACGCCGCGGGTGCGCGCCAGCGACACCCAGGTCGCGCCCAGCGGCACCACCAGCGTCTCGAATTCGGGCACCGCCCGCTGCACCACCGGCTCGGACTTGTCGCGTTCCTGCAACTCGAACCAGTAGAAGCCGTACGGCGCCAGCGTGATCATGTAGGGCAGTTCGCCGATCGCGGGGAAACGCGTGCGGCCGAGCATCTCCAGGGGAATCCGGTCCTTCCACGGGGAGAGATCGAGTTCGGTGGCCTGTGCGGAGCGCGACAGATTGGCGACGCAGAGAATGGCCTCGTCCTCGTACTGGCGCACATAGCACAGCACCGAGCGGTTTTCCGGGCGGATGAACGTCATGGTGCCGCGGCCGAAAGCCAGCGTCGATTTGCGGACCGCGATCAGCCGTTTGGTGGCGCTGAGCAGCGACGACAGGCTGCGCGACTGCGCCTCGACGTTGACGGATTCATAGCCGTAGACGGGATCCATGATGGTGGGCGCATAAAGCCGCGCCGGATCGGCGCGCGAGAACCCGCCGTTGCGGTCCGGCGTCCATTGCATCGGCGTGCGCACGCCGTTGCGGTCGCCGAGATAGATGTTGTCGCCCATGCCGATTTCGTC
This sequence comes from Bradyrhizobium sp. AUGA SZCCT0431, assembly GCF_018131065.1. Classification (NCBI taxonomy): domain Bacteria; kingdom Pseudomonadati; phylum Pseudomonadota; class Alphaproteobacteria; order Hyphomicrobiales; family Nitrobacteraceae; genus Bradyrhizobium; species Bradyrhizobium sp. AUGA SZCCT0431. Next base: position 14,711 of record NZ_JAFCLR010000012.1, read on the forward strand.
GCCGTAATAGATGATCGGCGTGCCCGGGAACGACAGCAGCAGCGAGTTCATCAGCTCGATCTTGCGCCGGTCATTGTCCATCAGCGGCGCCAGGCGCCGGCGGATGCCGACATTGATGCGGGCGCGGGGGTCGTTGGCGTAGGTCGACCACAGGTAATCGCGCTCGACGTCGGTGACCATTTCCAGCGTCAGCTCGTCATGGTTGCGCAGGAACAGCGCCCATTGGCAATTGCTCGGAATGTCAGGCGTCTGCCGCAGGATGTCGGTGATCGGAAAGCGGTCTTCCTGGGCGATCGCCATGTAGATGCGCGGCATCAGCGGGAAGTGATAGGCCATGTGGCATTCATCGCTGCGGCCGAAATATTCCTGTACGTCCTCGGGCCATTGGTTGGCCTCCGCCAGCAACACCTTGCCTTTGGCATAGGCGTCGAGCTCGATGCGCAGCCGCTTGATGATGGCGTGGGTCTCGGGCAGGTTCTCGTTGTTGGTGCCGTCGCGCTCGCACAGATAGGGAATGGCATCGAGACGGAAGCCGTCGACGCCGGTATCGAGCCAGCGCTTCATCACCTTCACCAGCGCGCTGACCACGCGCGGATTGTCGAAATTGAGATCCGGCTGATGCGCGAAGAAGCGATGCCAGTAGAACTGGCCGGCTTCCGGGTCCCAGGTCCAGTTCGACTTCTCGGTATCGGTGAAGATGATCCGCGTGCCCTGGTATTTCTGGTCGGTATCGCTCCAGACATACCAGTTGCGCGCGCTCGAATCCGGGCCGCTGCGCCGGGCGCGCTTGAACCAGTCGTGCTGGTCGGAGGTGTGATTGACGACGAGCTCGGTGATGACGCGCAGGCCGCGCCGCTTGGCCTCCTGGATGAAGCGCCTGAAATCCTTCATCGTCCCGAAATCGGGATTGATGTCGCCATAGTCGGCGATGTCGTAGCCGTCATCACGCCCGGGTGAGGGGTAGAACGGCAACAGCCACAGCGTGGTGACGCCGAGGTCCTGCAGGTAACCCAGCTTCTCCGTCAGTCCTGCGAAATCGCCGATGCCGTCATTGTTGCTGTCGGCAAAGGCCTTGACGTGGAGCTGATAGATGATGGCATCCTTGTACCAAAGCTCATCGTCGCTAGACTCGACGGCTGGCACCTCGCTTGCATCGATCGCAAAGCTGCCGCCGTCATTCAGCGGATCGGCGGTATCGAATCGGAAGGAGACGCCGGCCTTGGAGCTTTCGCCGGTTTGGACTTTTTTGTTCACGGTGATGCCATAGCCATGGAAACGACGCCCCCGTTTCACTTGCGAGAAAGGAGACGTTCCGGACATAAGTAAAAAGCCGCTCGGCCGACTTTGGTTCCCTGGAACCGATTAAGGGGCTGAGCGTTAGACACCGTCTATCCCCTTCCTGTATTTGGACAATTTCGCGACGCCTCTGAGACGTTTGCGTGCAAACCGCGTGCCGAATGGATCTTTTCGCTCAAGCTAACAGCCAGGGAATCCAGACCGAATTCGTGGACGGTCAGGGTCACCGCCGTGTGACGGACGCGGCCGCCCTCAAAATTATCCTCGATGCCTTGCCGCCGCAGGCTCCGGGCCCGTTGATTGGCGCCCCGGTCGTGGTCCGGTCAGGGCAGGTTGCCCACACCGAACTCGCGGTTACCGCAAAACTTCCGGTGCGATGGAAAATCGTTGCGGGGGCGGAGGTTGTAGCGGAGGGCGAGGCAAACGAACGGGGCATTGCATGGCCCGAACGGCTGCCGTTGGGCATCCATCGGCTGCAATTGACCGATGCGGGGGTGGTTACAGAGGACGTACCGCTGATATCGGCGCCGCCAAGGGCCTTTGGCGGGGATTTCGATCGTGTCTGGCTGCTGGCGGTTCAGCTCTACAGCGTCAGGTCCGAGCGCAACTGGGGGATGGGCGATTTTACGGACCTCCAAAGCCTTATTGAGCTCGCACATCATCTCGGCGCCGATGGCGTCGGCCTCAATCCGCTGCATGCCCTGTTCGACGACCGGCCCGGCGATTGCAGCCCCTATTCGCCGAACAGCCGGCTGTTTCTCAACGCGCTCTATATTGACGTCGAGAAGATCCCTGAATTCCGCATCGACGATGAGATGAGAGGCGCGCTACCGGGCGTCAAGACCGGCGAAATGATCGATTATGTCGGCATTGCCAGTCTAAAGTGGCGGGCGCTACGGGCGGCGTTTGACCAGTTTACGGCCGGTGCGACAGAAAGTCGCCGGCAGGACCTGGAAATATTCCGGGCCGAGCGCGCCGCCCTGCTGTCGCGGTTCGCCTGCTTCGAAGTCCTCCGGCACAGATTCAACAAGCCCTGGTGGGAATGGCCGGAGCCGTGGCGGCAGCCGGACGATGCGATGTGCGCCGAATTGCACCATGGCGCCGACGCGGCCGAAATCGGCTTCGTCGAATTCGTGCAATGGACCGCTGACCGGCAATTGGCTGCCGCGAAGGATCGTGCTCACCTCCTCGGCATGAAGGTCGGGCTTTATCTCGACGTTGCCGTCGGCGTTCAGTCCGATGGTTTCGACGCCTGGAACGAGCAGGTTGCGATCTCCAGGCACCTCGGCGTCGGCGCGCCGCCTGACCCGCTCAACACCGCGGGCCAAAGCTGGGGTCTTGCCGGATTCAACGCGACCGGGCTGGAGCAAAAATCCTTCGAGCCCTATCGCGAAATGCTGCGCGCCTCGATGCGGCACGCCGGCGCGATCCGGCTCGACCACGTGCTGGGTTTGAAGCGGCTTTATCTGGTGCCGCAAGGCTTCAGCGCCGCCGACGGTGTCTATGTGCCGATGCCGTTCGAGGCGCTGCTGGCGGCGACCGCGCACGAGAGTGTCGCCAGCCGCTGCGTCGTGATCGGCGAGGACCTCGGCACGGTGCCGGAGGGATTCCGCGACCAGATCGCCAGCTGGGGCATCTGGTCCTATCTGGTGATGATGTTCGAGCGCGAGGACCACGGTCCGTTCAAAAGCCTCGATCATTACCTCGCCAACGCACTTGTCACCTTCAACACCCACGATCTCTCGACCTATGCCGGCTGGCGATCGTTTGGCGACCTCAAGACCAAACGCGCGCTCGGTATCGACCCCGGCGAAAGCGATGATGCGCGCTGGCACGCGCTGGCGATGCTGGACGACTTGCTGCGCGGTAACGGCATCGACAAAAACGATCTCTATTCCGTGACAAATTTCCTCGCGCGCACCCCGTCACGGCTGCTCGCGATCGCGCTGGAGGATTTTTTGGGTCTGGTGGACCAGCCCAATATTCCCGGCACGGTCGACGAACACCCGAACTGGCGCCGCCGGCTGCCGGTGCCGCTCGAGCAGATCGCATCCACGATCGACGTTGCCGCGCTGAAGGCCGCGACACGCGAGCGGTCGCGCGGATAGGTCCGATCCAGGTGGTAGCAAGCCTTGTCGTGCAGGATAGAAGACTACGGATTGATCGGCGATTGCGAGACCGCGGCGCTGGTCGGTCGTGACGGCTCGATCGACTGGCTGTGCTGGCCGGCGTTCGATTCCGACGCCTGCTTTGCCGCGCTGCTCGGCACCCATAAGCATGGCCGCTGGCTGATCGCGCCCGCAGAAGAGATCACCAAGACGTCACGCCGCTACCGGGGCAACACGCTGATCCTGGAGACGCGGTTTGAAACCGCCAATGGCGTGGTCGAGCTGATCGATTTCATGCCGCCGCGCGGCAATGCTTCCGATGTGGTGCGGCTGGTGCGCGGGGTCAGCGGCCGGGTCAAGCTGCGGATGCAACTGGTGATCCGCTTTGGCTTTGGCATCGATATTCCCTGGGTCAGGAAAACCGAAGACGGCTCGGGTCTGCTCGCGATCTGCGGGCCTGACATGACCGTGCTGCGAACACCGGTCGAGACCCGCGGCGAGGATCTGACCACCGTGGCGGAGTTTGAGGTAGGCGAGGGCGATACCGTGCCCTTTGTCCTCACCTACGGGCCCTCGCATGTGGCGGTGCCCGCGCCGATCGATCCCGCGGTCGCTTTGCAGGAAACCGAGGCGTTCTGGAGCGAATGGAGCGCCCGCTGCAGCTACGAAGGCGAACATCGCGATCTCGTGATGCGCTCGCTGATCACGCTCAAAGCGCTGACCTATGCGCCGACCGGCGGCATTGTCGCAGCGCCCACCACCTCGCTGCCGGAAAAGCTCGGCGGCGCACGCAACTGGGACTATCGCTTCTGCTGGCTGCGCGATGCCACCTTTACGCTGCTGGCGCTGATGAACTCGGGCTATACCGAGGAAGCCCTCGCCTGGCACAATTGGCTGCTGCGGGCGGTGGCGGGATCGCCGGCCAACATGCAGATCATGTACGGCATCATGGGGGAGCGGCGGCTGCTGGAATGGGAGGCGGGCTGGCTCCCGGGCTATGAGGGCGCGCAGCCGGTCCGGGTCGGCAACGCCGCGCATGCGCAGCTGCAACTCGACGTTTATGGCGAGCTGATCGACGCCTTCCATCAGTGGCGAATGGCCAAGCTCGAACTCTATGAAGGAAGCTGGGCGCTGGAATGCACGGTGCTGGAGCATCTCGCCAAACAATGGGATCAGCCGGATCACGGCATCTGGGAGCGCCGCGGCGACGGCAAGCACTATGTCTCGTCCAAGGTGATGACCTGGGTCGCCTTCGACCGTGGCATCAAGAGCGTCGAAAAATTCGGCTTCAAGGCGCCACTGGAAAAGTGGCGGACGCTGCGCGACACCATCCATCGCGACGTCTGCGAAAAAGGTTTTGATCGCGAGCTGAACGCGTTCGTCGAATCCTACGGTTCGAAAATGCTGGATGCCAGCATCCTGTTGTTGCCCTCGGTCGGGTTCCTGGAACCAACGGATCCCCGCGTGCGCGGCACGCTGGTCGCAATCGAGAGATACCTGATGCGGGACGGCTTCGTGTTGCGGCATGACCCCCGTGAAGTCGAGCAGCAGCCGGCGGAAGGCGCATTCCTGGCCTGCAGCCTCTGGCTCGCCGATGCCTATGTGCTGACGGGAGAACTCGACAAGGCGCGGGCGTTGTTCGAGCGCGTGGTCGCGATTGCCAATGATGTCGGCCTGTTGGCCGAGGAGTTCGACACCGGCGCAAACCGCCAGACCGGTAACTTCCCGCAGGCGTTGACGCATATCGCGCTGATCAATACCGCGCATAACCTCAGTGCGGCGAAGCAAACCACCGAGAAGCCGGCGATGCAGCGGTCGAAATAGCCTCGGTTCGATCTAGCCGAGCTTCAAAACCGTCTCCATCGCGCGCGCAAAGCCGTCACGTTCGTTCGTATCGGTCACATGCGTCGCGTGCTGCTTGATGTCATCGGCCGCGTTGCCCATCGCGAACGACATGCCGCTTCTGGCAAACATCGGCAGGTCGTTCTGCATGTCGCCGATGGTGGCGACGGCGTCGGTCGCAACGCCGAGCCGTTTGGCGATGTTCTCGACGAACGTGCCCTTGTCGTGGCCCGCGGGGGTGACGTCGAGGTAATAGGTTTGCGATCGAACCGCGGTGGCCTCCGCGCCCACCGCCTGCTGCATCGCGGCTTCGCAGCGCGCGAGCAGCGCCGCGTCGGAACTGGCGCCGACGATCTTGCAGGCTTCGGACAAATGCGGCGTGAAATCCGCGATGATGGTCGGATCGGCCTTGATCGCCCGCTTCTCGTGCGGAACGTATTCGCCGTCGGGATTGCGGGTATACCAGCGCTCGTTGCTGAACAGCCAGATATCGACGCCGAATTCATTGAGCACATCGAGGCTGCGTTGCGCCACCGCGGGCGCGATCAGATGCTGTTCAATCGGCTGCAACTTCGCATTGACGATCGAACTGCCGTTGAAGGCGCCGACCGGAAGCGTGATCGCAAGCGGTTCGATCAGAAAGCCCATGCCGATGGTCGGGCGGCTGGAGACGATGGTGAAGCCGATGCCTGCGGCGTGCAGCGCCCGCACGGCGTTCTTTGCGTCGTCGGTGAGGATCTTGTCCTTGGTCAACAGCGTGCCATCGACATCGGAAACGACAAGCGCAATGCGGCTCATGTGGGCACTTTCAATTGACGGATAATGTCGTCGACGATGGTCTCAATCGGCGCGGCAATCGACACCGTAATGGGACGTTCGCCTGGCTGCGGCGGCTCCAGCGTCTTGAACTGGCTGGCGAGCAGCCCCGGCGGCATGAAATGCCCCTTGCGGGCAGCTAACCGGTCCGCGATCAGGTCCTGCGTCCCGTTCAGGAAGACGATGCGGATATCACCGCGTCCATGCACGAGAATGTCGCGATAGCTGCGCTTGAGCGCCGAACAGGCGACAACAGCGCGTTGTCCGGCCGCCGAGAGGCGGTCGATCTCGTCGGCAACCGCCTGCAGCCAGGGCCAGCGGTCTTCATCCGTCAGCGGCTGGCCCGCGCTCATCTTCGCGACATTGGCGGGCGGGTGAAATTTGTCCGCATCCTCGTAGCGCCAGCCCAGCCGCGCGGCCAGCCGGTCCGCGATGGTGCTCTTGCCCGAGCCGGAGACGCCCATCACCACCAGCGCGCAGGGGCTTGCCGCATCACGCACGAAAATTCTCCGGCAATGCCGCCTGATCCACCAGCCAGATCGTCTCGCCGCTGGATCGCGCGCGGTTCGCCGGCAGGTTCTCGCCTGCGAACACGCGCGTCAAGATCGCGCGTTTGTCGGCGCCTGCGATCTCGAACAGCATTTCGCGGCAGCAAGCCAGCGTCGGCAGCGTGAGCGTGATGCGCGGGACGAACGGTTCGACATTGGCTTTGGGTACGCCGACCACCCAACGCCGGGTCTCGTCGAGCAAGGGATCGCCGGGAAACAGCGACGCGGTATGGCCGTCGGGCCCGACGCCCATCAGCACGAGATCGAACAGCGGCCGGTCAGGATCGAGGTCATCTGCGCCATAGAACGCTTTCAGTTCGCCCTCGTAAAGCGCCGCACCGCGATCGGGATCGGTGGGATCGGCCGTACTCGTCGGGATTGGATGGATGTTGGATGCCGGCGCGCATCGGTCCAGAAAGGCTTTCCGTGCCACGCGCATGTTGTTGAGGGGATCATCCGCGGGCACGAAACGCTCGTCGCCGATGAACCAGTGCACGCGTTGCCACGGAATCCGGCTTCGCCAGGGGTCAGTGCCGAGCAATTGATAGAGCTGTTTCGGGCTCGATCCGCCGGTCAGGCAGATCGCGACGCGGCCGGGGTTTTCCGATATCCGCGCGATGACGCGCTCGGCGGCGGCCTCGGCCATCGCCGCTGGATCGGCAACTGACGTTACATGGCGATTGTCGTTCGACATCATCTCTAACTGAGCTTGCGCCAGCTGCGGCCGTCCCGCTCCAGCAGGTCGTTGGCTTCCTCCGGGCCCTCGCTGCCGGGCTCATAGACCTTGAGCCCCTTGCCACCGGCGTTCTTCCAGGCGTCGAGAAATGGCTGCACCGCCCGCCAGCCCGCCTCGACGCTGTCGGCGCGCTGAAACAGGATGTTGTCGCCGATCATACAGTCGTAGATCAGGGTCTCATAGCCGGTCGATGGCTCGGCCTTGAAATAATCCTTGTAGCGAAACTTCATCTCGACGCCGTCGATATTGATGGTCGGGCCCGGCACCTTGGTGTTGAACTGCAGTGCGATGCCTTCGGTCGGTTCGGTCGAGATGATCAGGTAATTCTGCGAGAGCCGGTCCACCGGCGTGTCGCGGAACATCGCGAACGGCGCCTGCTTGAACTTGATGGCGATCTCGGTGCGCTTGATGCCGAGCGCCTTGCCGGTGCGCAGATAAAAGGGAACGCCGGCCCAGCGCCAATTGTCGATGGTCAGTTTCAGCGCGGCATAGGTTTCCGTGGTGCTGGCGGGTTTGATGTCGGCGGTCCTGCGATAGTCCTCGATCTCGGTGTCGCCGACCATGCCGGCGCGGTATTGCCCGCGCACCGAATTGTGCAGCGCCTCCGGCTCGCTCTGGGTCTGGATCGCGGCCAGCACGTCGGCCTTCTCCGAGCGAACCGAATGCGCATCGAATTTCGATGGCGGCTCCATCGCGACCAACGACAGCAGTTGAAACAGATGGTTCGGCACCATGTCGCGCAACGCGCCGGTGGCGTCATAGAAGCTGCCGCGATGGCCGACGCCGAGCTTTTCATCGACCGTAATCTGGATGTGGTCGATATGATTGCGGTTCCAGATCGGCTCGAACATGCCGTTGGCGAAACGCAGCACCAGGATGTTCTGGACGGTCTCCTTGCCGAGATAATGATCGATCCGGTAGATCTGATGCTCTTCGACTAGCTTCAGGAGTTCGCTGTTGAGCTCTCTCGCCGACGCCAGATCGGTACCGAACGGCTTTTCGACCACCAGCCGCCGCCATGTGCCGTTCTCGACCAGCATGCCGGTGCGGCCGAGTTCGCGGCTGATCGGCAGGAAGGCGCTCGGCGGCGTCGCGAGATAGAACAGGCGATTGCCCTGGGTGTTTCGCGCGGCTTCCAATTTGTCGAGCTGCTCGCTCATGGCGTCGAATGAGGCGGGATCCCGCGGGTCAGCCTCGATCGAGGTGACGCATGCGAGCAGGCGCATCGCGATCTCATCGTCCACCTGGCGCGTGGCGAATTGATGCAGGCCCTTCATCAGGCTGTCGCGCAACTGGTCGCTGGTCATGCCCTTGCGGGCAATGCCGACGACGCAGAATTTTTCCGGCAGCAGATCGGCTGCCGCCAGATTGTAGAGGGCCGGGATCACCAGCCGATGCGCGAGATCGCCGGTGACGCCAAAGATGACGAAGGAGCAGGGATCGGGTTTCTTTTGCGCCAATTTACCGACCGCCATGGGCGTTAAGCCTTCGAGCCCGGCTTCTTCGGCGGCTCCTTGTGGCCGCCGAAGCCGGCGCGCATCGCGGAAAGGATCTTCTCCGCGAATGTATGGTCCTTGCGCGAGCGGAAGCGTGCATAGAGCGCTGCCGTCAGCACTTCGGCAGGCACCGCCTCGTCGATCGCGGCATTGACGGTCCAGCGGCCTTCGCCGGAATCTTCGACAAAGCCGGAATAATTATCCAGCGTCTGGTTCTCGGCGAGCGCGGAGGCGGTGAGATCGAGCAGCCAGGAAGGAATCACGCTGCCGCGCCGCCACACCTCGGCGATATCGGCGATGTCGAGATCAAACCGATGCTCCGCCGGCAGCGCCTCGATATTGGCGTTCTTCAGGATATCAAAACCCTCGGCATAGGCCTGCATCAGGCCGTACTCGATGCCGTTATGGATCATCTTGACGAAATGCCCGGCGCCGCTGGGGCCGGCATGGATATAGCCCTGCTCGATGCGGGGATCGCGGCCGTCGCGGCCGCCGGTGCGCGGAATGTCGCCGATCCCCGGCGCCAGCGTCTTGAAGATCGGATCGAGCCGGTCGACCACGGCCTTGTCGCCGCCGATCATCATGCAATAGCCGCGCTCGATGCCCCAGACGCCGCCGCTGGTGCCGACGTCGACATAATGCAGCCCGCGCTCTTTCAGCGTCTTGCCGCGGCGGACGTCGTCCTGCCAGAACGTGTTGCCGCCGTCGATGATGACGTCACCGGGCTCCATCAGTTTTGCGAGTGCTTCGATGGTGGCCTCGGTGATCTTGCCGGCCGGCAGCATCACCCAGGCGGTACGCGGCTTCTCCAGTTTCGCCACGAAAGCTTCGAGGGTGTCGGCGCCGGCAGCGCCTTCGGCCGCCAGCGCCGCAACGGCCTTGGCGTCCTTGTCGTAGACCACTGATGTGTGGCCGTTCCTCATCAGCCGCCGCACGATGTTGCCGCCCATCCGGCCGAGGCCGATCATGCCAAGCTGCATGCCAATACTTCCCTAATTGAGCGCTTCTGATATCGCGGCATCCAGCGCGGCAAGCGCCGGCTTGAGGTCGCCCTTGAGATGAACCCGCAATGCGCGCCGGCCGCGTTCAGTCAGGACGTCGAAATCGCCGCGCGCCTGGGCCGCCTTGACGACGCCAAAACTCGCCTTCTGGCCGGGCACGGCCAGGTCCTTGGCGTCGTCGGCGGTGATCTGCAGGAACACGCCGCTGTCGGGCCCGCCCTTATAGGCCTGGCCGGTCGAATGCAGGAAGCGCGGTCCGAATTCGGCGCAGGTCGCCACATGCCTGACGTCACGCACCGCCAGCCGCATCTTCTGCAGCGTGTCGATCGAGCCACCGTCGCGCGCGATATAGGCCAGCAGCGCAAAATAGTCGCCGCTGCCCGGACGCGAGAGATGTGCCTTGATCCAGGATTCCAAAGTGCCATTGGCGCCGGCCTTGCGCAGCGCGTCCGCATTGGCTTCGTCGGTGTAGATGTCGGCCTCGGCTGTCGCGACCACCGGCTGCTCGGCCGGCAGTGCGCCGGTTTTCTCGAACGCCGCGGTCAGTTCGCGCGTCTTGATCTTGGCCGCCTCGACATCAGGCTGGTTGAACGGGTTGATGCCGAGGATGGAGCCGGCGACGGCCGTGGCCATCTCGAAACGGAAGAACTCCTGGCCGATATGGTCGATCGATTTCATGACGATGCGCACCACCGGATGTCCGGCGGCCTCGAGGGCGGCAAGCTTGTCGTCGTGCGCCGAATCGGCTTCGCCCTCGGTTCGGATATCGATGAAGAAGCGGTCGTCGCCGTAGATCGCGGGATCGGCGAGCGGTTCGCCGTCGATCGGGATCAGGCCCTTGCCGTCCTTGCCGGTGGACTCCGCGATCAATTGCTCGGCCCAGGCGCCGAAATCGGCGATCTTCTTCGACGAGGATATCGTCACCTTGTCGCGGCCTTCGAGCCCGGCTAACCCGAGCGCAAGTCCAAGCTGTACGCCGGGGTTTTCGTGCGGCGGCACGTCGGCGCCGCAGGAGCGCACCATCGCCAGCGTGTGCTTGATCAGGCTTTTGACATCGATGCCGGCGGCCGCCGCCGGCACCAGCCCGAACGGAGACAGCACCGAGTAACGTCCGCCGATCGATGGATCGCCGTAGAAAATGCGCGCGAAACCCTGCTTGGTCGCGACCTTCTCCAGCGACGAGCCGGGGTCGGTCACCGCGATGAAGCGATGGCCCGCCTTGTCAGCGCCGATGGTCCTGGAAACGCGATCGAAGAAATAATCCTTCATCGCATTCGGCTCGGTGGTGCCGCCGGATTTGCTGGAGACGATGAACAGGGTTTTTGCCAGGTCGACCTTCTTCTCCATCGCGCGCACCTGCGCGGGGTCGGTGGAGTCGAGCACGTGCAGTTTCGGGAAGCCCGATTTCTTCGGGAAGGTTTCCGCCAGCACTTCCGGACCAAGGCTCGATCCGCCCATGCCGAGCACCACAGCGTCCGAAAAGTTCTGCCCCTTCACGCGCCTGGCAAAATCCTCGTAATCGGCGACATCGGCGGCAGCCGGGCTGTTCAACCAGCCCAGCCACTTATTCTCGTCGTCATTGCTCCAGACCGATTTGTCCTTGTGCCAGAGCCGTCGGATTTTTGCTGACGCCCGCCAGTCCTCGGTGCCCTTCTCCACGGCCTTCTTGATGCCGTCGCCGAGCACGAGGTGCTGCTTGTCGATTCCGCCGCCAAGCGAAGCCGCGCGCTTGTGCGCGACGGCGCCGTAGAGCTTGTCGGCGGCGTCGGCGAATTGCTTGACGCCGTCCTTGACCAGTTCGGTGGTGATCGCATCGAGCGAGATGCCGGATTTTTCCAGCTCTTCCAGCACGCGGCGCGCGTCCTCGATATTTTCCTCGAGGCTGTCGCGCGACGTGCCGTGATCGCGGAACGCGTCGAGCGTCGCCGGCGGCACCGTGTTGATGGTGTTGGGGCCGATCAGTTCCTCGACATAGAGCACGTCGCTATAGTCCTTGTTCTTGGTGCCGGTCGAAGCCCACAACAGCCGCTGCGGCTTTGCGCCTTTGGCCTTGAGCTTGTCCCAGCGTGCGCCCGAAAACAGCCCCTTGTAGTCCTGATAGGCCATCTTGGCGTTCGCGATCGCGATCTTGCCCTTGAGCGCGCTCAGGCGTTCCTTTTCGCTGGGGTCGTTGGCCTTTGCGATCTTGTCGTCGAGCTGCTTGTCGACGGCGCTGTCGATCCGGCTGACGAAGAAGCTGGCGACACTGGCCACACCCGAGGGATCGCCACCCCCAGCGACGAGTTTCTCCAGCCCGTCGAGATAGGCTTCCGCCACCTGGCGATAGACCTCTTGCGAGAACAATAGCGTGATGTTGATGCTGATGCCTTCGCCGATCAGATGTTCGATCGCAGGCAGGCCTTCCGGCGTCGCCGGCACCTTCACCATCAAATTCTTGCGCTTGACGTCCTTCCACAGCCGCTCGGCCTCGGCGATGGTGCCTTTGGTGTCCATCGCCAGATAGGGCGAGACCTCGAGGCTGACGAAACCGTCCTCGCCCTTCAGCTGGTCGTAGACAGGCCGCAACACGTCAGCGGCGTTCTGGATGTCTTCAATGGCGACATGTTCGAACAGGTCGGCGACCGGGCGGTCGCCCTTTTTCAGCGCCTGGCCGATCGCGCCGTCATATTCGTCCGAACTGCCGATGGCCTTCTCGAAGATCGCGGGGTTCGAGGTCACGCCTTTGACGCCGTCGGTGTCGATCAAATTCTTCAGATCGCCTTTGGCGACGAAGCCGCGGGCGAGGAAATCCAGCCAGACGGCCTGACCGTGGTTTTCGAGTGCTTTGACGGGATTCATGATGCCTGTTCTGTCCGGTCGTCGGTTTTCGGGTTCCCCGGCAGCTTTCGGGTGCGAGGCGGGAATGTCAACACGTGGATGGCAAGTGGATGGCAAGTGGATGGAGTGGCTGCCGGTCGGAACGGGTGTATCCGGTGGGATAACGCCGCCTGCAGCCGTTCGATCCCCAGGATGAGCGCCCGGGGAGTCGGCGAAATCCAGCACAATTTTGTGACGGGAAAGCGGACGCCGCGATCACGATCGCAGATTGCGATCAGGGTCGCAAATAGAGATAGCCCTGCGATTGCAACTCGGCGATGCGCACCACGCCGCCCTGGTCGGCGGAAATGAAGCCCGGCAGCAGATCGGCGAGGCCGACTTTCTGGGATTTCATGGTGTTGCCGCAGACGGCGAGTTCAATTCCGGCCTTGGCGAACTGGCCGATATGCCGTGTCAGATCGGGATTGGCCGCGGACGCGTGGAACGCGCGCAGCGCCTGGCCGTGAACGACCAGAGCGATGGTGACGTTGTCGGGCCCGCCGACGCCGTCGAGATGGTTCTGGATGTTGCCGACGACAGAACTGACCTTGTCGAGGTCGTTGAGGTGATAGACCACTTTCAGTTTTTTCGTCGGCGGCGCCTCGGTCGCCGCGCTGGCGCGCGAGGCGGCAAAGGCGGCGCCGAAAGCGGACGCCGCGGCCCACAAGATGCTGCGTCGATGCATGGCGTCCTCCAACTCGATTGCCTTAAAGCTGTCACTTATGCCTGAGCGCCGCGAGTTCCTTGCGGTCGGTCACCAGCTCGGCACATTCGCGCAGATCGGCGCGATCGACCCGGAAAATCTTGTCGTCGGCGCCGGCTACCAGATCATTGCTGGCATCGTCGTCGGGCTTGCTGCGCTCCCAGATCCTGATCCGCTCCAGCCGGATGATGGCGGATTTGTCGTCCTTCATTGCGACATCGATGCCGCCGCCGTCGCAATCGATGCCGCAGCCGAAGCGGATCTCGTTGCCTTTGTCCTCGGCGACGACATGGTTGCAATAGCCGCTGGAGTCGAAATTGCCCGGCCGATGCCGATATTTGACGCCGATGCGGAAGGAATAATTGGTGATCTTCTCTTCCGGCGGATTTTCGGCGGTGACCAGCAGCTTCATCGCGCTGACTTTTTGCTTGGGATGCTGCGCCAGGTGGTTGGCGTCATAGCGGCGCACGAAGCAGGCATAGGTCTTTTGACCGAGGGGGCCGGCGAACATCCTGTTGTCGAAGGCCGCAGCTTTTGCCTTGTCGATACCGTCCTGGGCATGGCCGGGGCCGGCAAGCGAGGCCATCGCGGCCAGCGTGAGGGTACACAGGAAGATACGCTTCATGATCGTCTCTAAATGCCTGACACACCGATCGCCCGCACGGAAGCGGTGCGGCTCCGGGCGCCGCCAAGGCAAGGTGCGGCTTCGATCTGTTGATTGGTCGCAGGTGGCAGCGGCTGCGTTCAATTTCAGGGAGTTGGCGGGAAAACCTTGCTGCGGGCAGCCGCTTGCCTAAATATTGGGCGACGCGCCCATTCGCGCCCCATGATTTGCCCGCATTGTGCCTTGCACAATAAATCCCGGCCGGTGTCCAATTCGGGCCATGACCTGGAGCACCCCTGACCCAATTGGACGCAGCGCGGGTTTCGTTTTTGCGCCGCACTCAGGATCCGCTATTTGGTTGCGCCGGACTAATCCAAAAGTACTAGCGCGCGAGCCTCTTGTATCGGTCCGTCGCGCTCGGGACTTGATTACAGTCGCGATGAACGCCGCCTAGACGGCATTCATGCCGACGAGAGCGCAAACGTCACGCGTCGTGGTGAGCGGCATAAGCCCTGGAAACGGAATTCGCGCGTTCGGATTCGTCGAACGACACCGAACAGAGAGATGATCTACCGAGGATGACGCAGCCTGGAGTGATCTGGATCTCAGATCGTCCGTTATGGTCCAACGCGCTGAACGGGCGCCGCGCGCGGCGTGCATTAATGAATCGACAGGCATTGCGGCGGCGCGTGTTCAACCGCGCGAATTCTGCAGGTTCGTTCATCTACCTGAAAAACCAGTACTTCTCCGGATGCCGCATGTTGCACTCCGGTTACAGATTCAGTGGATTCCAGCACATTCTTGAGCTGGCGAGTCGTTTAGCATGACTATTGCATTGCGTGATGGAGTCACTCGCGTGTCAGATATCACATCTGCTGTTGGTGATTCGCGATTGGATACGCAGGAGGCTTGCCGGGGGCTTGGAACTTGGCCAGCGCATCCTACGTTATAGCTGAACCATGAGGAGATGAATCTATGTACAACGATTCTCTGTTCAACGCCTTCGCCCGCTCCTTCGAATCCAGAAGTCAGAGCGACATGTCGATGGCGGATTATCTGGAATCGTGTCGAAGCGATCCGCTTAAATATGCGAATGCGGCCGAACGGTTGCTAGCGGCAATCGGCGCACCTCAGATGATCGACACGGCCAGGGATCAACGCCTTGGCCGTATTTTTTTGAACCGCACCATGCGCACCTATCCGGCCTTTGCCGGCTTCTATGGCATGGAAGAAACGATCGAGCGCATCGTCGGGTTCTTCCGGCATGCCGCTCAAGGCCTCGAAGAGCGCAAGCAGATCCTCTATCTGCTCGGCCCCGTCGGCGGCGGCAAGTCATCGCTCGCCGAACGCCTGAAGGCGTTGATGGAAGTTCACCCCATTTATGTCTTGAAGGCCGGCGACGAGCTCAGTCCCGTCTTCGAAAGCCCGCTCAGCCTGTTTGATCCGGAAACACTCGGGCCGATGCTCGAGGAAAAATACGGCATTCCGCGCCGCCGCCTCACCGGGCTGATGAGCCCGTGGTGCTACAAGCGGCTCGAATCGTTCGGCGGCGACATCTCGCAATTCCGTGTCGCCAAGATCCAGCCGTCGCGGCTGCGGCAGATCGCGGTCGCCAAGACCGAGCCCGGTGATGAAAACAACCAGGACATCTCCTCGCTGGTCGGCAAGGTCGATATCCGCAAGCTGGAGACCTTTGCCCAGAACGACCCCGACGCCTACAGCTATTCCGGCGGCTTGAACCGCGCCAACCAGGGCATCCTCGAATTCGTCGAGATGTTCAAGGCGCCGATCAAGATGCTGCATCCGCTGCTGACGGCGACGCAGGAAGGCAACTATATCGGAACCGAGAATATCGGTGCGATCCCCTTTACCGGCGTCATTCTTGCGCACTCCAACGAATCCGAATGGCAGAGCTTCAAGACCAACAAGAACAACGAAGCCTTCATCGACCGCATCTGCGTCATCAAGGTGCCGTATTGCCTGCGCGTTACCGAGGAACAGAAGATCTACGAGAAGCTGATCCAGGGCTCCGAACTCGCCGCCGCGCCCTGCGCGCCGTCGACGCTGGAGACGCTGGCGCGCTTCTCGGTGATGTCGCGGCTGCGCCGTCACGAAAACTCCACCGTGTTTGCAAAGATGCGGGTTTATGACGGCGAAAGCCTGAAAGAGTCCGATCCCAAGGCCCGCAGCGTCCAGGAATACAAGGATGCCGCCGGCGTCGACGAAGGCATGGACGGCGTCTCGACCCGCTTCGCGTTCAAGGTGCTCGCCGCAACCTACAATCACGATACGTCGGAGGTCGGCGCGGATGCCGTTCACCTGATGTATGCGCTGGAACAGTCGATCCGTCGCG
The DNA here is from genome assembly GCF_018131065.1 of Bradyrhizobium sp. AUGA SZCCT0431. Lineage (NCBI taxonomy): Bacteria > Pseudomonadati > Pseudomonadota > Alphaproteobacteria > Hyphomicrobiales > Nitrobacteraceae > Bradyrhizobium > Bradyrhizobium sp. AUGA SZCCT0431. Next base: position 31,070 of record NZ_JAFCLR010000012.1, read on the forward strand.
AGCAGCTCCCTGATGAGACCGAAAAGCGTTACCTCGAATTCATCAAGGCCGAACTGGTGCCGCGATATGCCGAGTTCATCGGAAACGAGATTCAGAAAGCCTATCTCGAATCCTATTCGGATTATGGCCAGAACCTGTTCGACCGTTACGTGGATTACGCCGACGCCTGGATCGAAGATCAGGACTTCAAGGATCCCGACACCGGACAATTGCTCGATCGTGAGTTGCTCAATCAGGAGCTGACCAAGATCGAGAAGCCTGCGGGTATCGCCAACCCGAAGGACTTCCGTAACGAGGTCGTGAAGTTCTCGCTGCGGTCGCGCGCCCAGAACAGCGGCAAGAATCCGGGCTGGACCAGCTATGAAAAGGTTCGCGAGGTGATCGAAAAGCGGATATTCTCGCAAGTGGAAGATCTGCTGCCCGTCATTTCGTTCGGCTCGAAAAAGGACGGCGAAACCGAGAAGAAGCACGACGATTTCGTCGCGCGGATGGTGGACCGCGGTTACACCGAACGCCAGGTCCGCCGGCTCGTCGAATGGTACATGCGCGTGAAGCAAGCCGGCTGAGGCGGATGCGAAGTGGTTGCTATTCACATCGTTGACCGGCGGCTGAATCCGGGCAGCAAGAGTCTCGAGAACCGTCAGCGGTTCCTGCGCCGGGCGAAGGCGCTGGTTCAGCAGGCGGTCAAGAAGACCTCGCACGACCGGGACATCAAGGATGTCCTGGAAGGCGGCGAGGTCAGCATCCCCCTGGACGGTATGGACGAGCCGCGGTTCCGCCGTGAGGGCGGTACCCGCGACATGATACTTCCTGGAAACAAGAAGTTCATCGAAGGCGACATCCTGCCGCGCTCGGGCGGCTCGGGCGGCAAGGCCGGTGGCGCGGGGGAGGGCGACAGCGAAGACGCTTTCCGCTTCGTTCTCAGCCGCGAGGAATTCGTCGACCTGTTCCTGGACGATCTCGAATTGCCTGATCTCGCCAAGCGCAAGCTTGCCGAGGTGGAGAGCGAAGGAATCCGCCGGGCCGGTTATGCGACGTCAGGTTCGCCGGCGAATATTTCCATTCCCCGTACCGTGAGCCGCGCGATGGCGCGGCGGGTGGCATTGCGGCGGCCGAAGCCGGAAGAGATTGCGGCCCTTGAAGCCGAGCTGCTGATTTGCGGCGACGAGGCGCGCCGCGCCGAACTGCTGGCCGAGATTGAAGCCCTGAAAGCCAAGGCCAAGCGGATCCCGTTCATCGACCCGATCGACATCCGATACCGGCGGTTCGAGACCACGCCGAAGCCGATTGCCCAGGCCGTGATGTTCTGCCTGATGGACGTCTCGGGCTCGATGACCGAGCACATGAAGGACCTCGCCAAGCGCTTCTACACGCTGCTCTATGTCTTCCTGAAGCGGCGCTATCGCCATGTCGAGATCGTCTTTATCCGCCATACCGACCGCGCCGAAGAGGTCGACGAGGATACATTCTTCCATGGCCCGGCATCGGGCGGCACGCTGGTGTCGAGTGCGTTGCAGGAAATGCACGAGATCGTGCGTTCGCGGTTCCGCCCGGCGGACTGGAATATCTACGCTGCACAGGCTTCCGATGGCGACAATTCCACGTCCGACGGCGAGGTGGCGGGCCGGCTGCTGACCGAGAAGATTCTCCCCGTCAGCCAGTTCTTTGCCTATCTCGAGGTCGGCCAGGATGCCGGCCTGACCTTCGAGATGCCGGATTCGTCGCTTTGGACGCTGTATGAGCGCCTGCGCCTCGCCGGTGCGCCGTTGTCGATGCGCAAGGTCTGCGAGCGCAGCGAAATCTTCCCGGTGTTTCACGATCTCTTCCAGCGCCGCGTAAGACAGGAGAGGGCACCATGACAGGCGATCGGCTGTTTCAGGGTGCTGATTGGGATTTCCCGACGCTGCAGCGGATCCATGACGCCTGCGAGGAGATCGCGGAGTCCGAACTCGGGCTCAATGTCTATCCGAACCAGATCGAGGTGATCACGGCCGAGCAGATGCTGGACGCCTATTGCTCGGTCGGCATGCCCTTGTTCTACAAGCATTGGTCGTTCGGCAAGCACTTCGCCTATCAGCAGGCTTCCTACCGCAAGGGCTTGATGGGTCTGGCCTATGAGATCGTCATCAACTCCTCGCCGTGCATCTCCTATCTGATGGAGGAGAACACCGCGACCATGCAGACGCTGGTGATCGCGCACGCCGCCTTCGGCCACAATCATTTCTTCAAGAACAATTATCTGTTCAAGCAATGGACCGACGCCGACGGCATTCTCGATTATCTCGAATTCGCCAAGACCTACGTCGCGCAGTGCGAGGAGCGTCACGGCCGGTTGGCGGTCGAACAGACGCTCGACGCGGCGCACGCGCTGATGTCGCATGGCATCAACCGCTATCCCGGCAAGAAGCTGCCCGACCTGCGCGTCGAGGAGAAACGGGCCCAGTACCGCCGCCAGCACGAAGAAAGCGTGTTCAATGATTTGTGGCGGACCATTCCGACCGGACCGGTCAAGAGCGTGGCAACGCTGAGCGCCGATCGCCGCCGCGCGCTGCTCGGCCTGCCGCAGGAAAACATCCTGTATTTCCTGGAAAAGACCGCGCCGCGCCTGGCGCCCTGGCAGCGCGAGCTGCTGCGCATCGTGCGGCACATCGCACAGTATTTTTACCCGCAGAGCCAGACCAAGGTCATGAACGAGGGCACCGCGACCTATGTTCATTACCGTATCATGAACCGGCTGCACCTGCAGGGGCAGCTCTCCGACGGCAATTTCCTCGAGTTCCTGTCGTCGCACACCAACGTCGTGTTCCAGCCCGATTTCGACAGCAAGTATTTCTCGGGCTTCAACCCCTACGCGCTTGGCTTTGCGATGATGCAGGACATCGAGCGCATCGTGACCAATCCCGAGGACGAGGATCGAGAATGGTTCCCGGATATCGCCGGGAAGGGCGACACGATGGGCGTGCTCCGCGATGTCTGGGCCAACTATCGCGACGAGAGCTTCATCAGCCAGTTCCTCTCACCGCGGCTGATGCGGCACTTCCGCATGTTCCATTTGCATGACGATCCCGCCGAGACCGCCGGCATCAAGGTCGATGCGATCCACGACGAGCGCGGCTATCGGCGCGTGCGCCGCGTGCTGTCGCGGCAGTACGACGTCGGATTCATCGATGCCAACATCGAAGTCGTCGATGTCGATCTCGCCGGCGATCGTCATTTGATGCTGCGCCATACCGTGCTGCACGGCGCGCAGCTCAACGACACCGATGCCAAGCGCGTGCTGCAGCACCTCGCCGACCTCTGGACCTACAACGTCTCGCTGGTCGAGGTCGACGCGACAGGCAAGGTGCTGAAGGAATATGTCGCCAACCCGCGCGGGCTGGCCGCGGTGGCGTAGCTACTCCGGCGTTCCCGCGATCCGAGCGATCAGCGCCCGCGCGTCGGCAATTTCGGCAGCTTGTGCGGATCGAATGTTGGTATGGGCTCGCTCGCCTCCGGGGGGCGCGCCTGCTCGTTGTAAATCAGCGTTCCCTCCAGGAGCAGGCCTGGGAACTGTTCGGCCGTTCCGATGTAGGTCGCTATCTTGCCGGTGCATGTTCCCTGCAGCTTAAGCTCGAGTTCTTGATCATCGCCAAATACAGTTGGCAGCCCGTCGGTGTGTTTTCTTGTGATGACGACCGCGGTGAATCGGTCTCCGTCGACTTCGCATGAGCCCTCGTAGGTCATGACGCCGTCGCGCCCCCAGATCCTGCCGTCTGCAACATGGACGATGCCAGTGCCCTGGCTTACCGGGGTCTTGAACCATGCCGCATAAGTGCCGTCCTTGAGCACGGCGGAACCTCTTCCTAGAGCGTTCACAAGCGGTCGATCATCGGCACGACCAGCCTAAGACTCCATTAATCGCCGCCCTCTCGGAAGGGGCGGCTTTTGTTTGCCGTAGTCTTACGGAGCAAAACTCCATTGTTCCGACGGGTTTCGTACACATCATATCGAGATGGGCCAGCAAATACGGGAAATCCGAGTATGCGAAAAGTGCCATGCTGAAATGCGGCTGTTAGGCAAGCTGCCCGCTATCGGGGCCAAACCACTCATCAAGGTTTTCCGTTGCTACCGGTGCAACCACATTGAGACGCGCACAATAAGGTCGGCTGCACTCGGCAGCCCCTTGCTTCGTACGTCCCGCTCTGCCGCAGGCCGGCGTTGATCTTTTCCAGCGCTGACGAGCCGGGGCACAATTCCCTGGCCGGCCGCTGTGCTCAGACGTCGAAAATCCTACTGGCGCGCAAGGAATGCGCGACGGGTACTGACGGTTCGCGCCCAGACTTCGTGAAATCTCCCGGCCAGACGCTTGTCAATGTGCGGACCGATCAGCTTTGTCATGGCAAAGTTGAGATCATCATACTCCCGCGCGCAGACTTCGGCTCGGTCCTTGGGGAGGAATTCCTTTTCGACGATGTCGGCGAACAGTTTCTTGTCCGCACCATAGGCGATGCACAAAATGTTGAACGTCCGCTGCGCCGGCGTCGAATGCTCACCTGAAAGCGCCCGGATCGGAACGGTGACCTGCGGTCCCGGCATCTGGATCGCATGGTGATAGGCGGAGCCCAGGATCATTCTGCGGGCCTCATCCTTGCCCAGTCGGAGCATCACGTAGGCGGCGAACTGATCGGCGGCGTCTTCCTCCCGGCCGAGCACCGGTATTTGCAGCATGTTGAAAACCGCATGCGCGGTCTCGTGCAAGAACACCGCGAGAATTGGGCCCAGCACCGTGTCCGCCCGGGATAATCCGCCGGGAAGGTCTTGCGGCGGCGCGCTCTTCAGGATGTCCGCCAGCATTTCGTAACACACGGTGATGACTTCATCGCCGTACCAGGCGTTTGCGGCGCCGTCGCAACCCGCGACCTTCAGCGTCAGCGGGTAGGAAAGGCGGAGTGGACTAAGCAGTTCCTGCAGGTGTTCGAGTGCGCGACCCTGCTTCATTTTGTCGTAGATCGGCAGGTGTGCCGGGTCCTTTGGCGACACATATTCGTACTTGATCTGGTTCGGCTTGCTTTTGGGGGCTGCGCTTGCATTGCCGACGGTCCAAAAGATCGCCGCCGCCAGGGCCGCGGCAATCGCGGCAGGTTTGTGCCTCATCATATTTCTCAATTATGAATGATAAAAAAATTACGGGGACAAGTGTATCGACGCGTGGTCGAGCAATCATAGCACGCCCGTCGGATTCCGTGGATAGCGAATCCGGTCGGGCTTGTTGTCAGCAGCCCGGTCGCGATGACTGCTTGTACGCAAGCAGGCACGCCAACCAATGCCTGCTTCCGAGGCTAAAGCTCATATCGCGGGATGCATCGACGTTGCGACCTGACGACTGCATGCCCTACCGCAGGCTGGCGTTGATCTTATCCAGCGCTGACGAGCCGGGGCACAATTCCTTGGCTTCCAGCGTATTGAGCGGCGTCTCGACGGTGTCGAGATGGGTGTGCATGTCTTCGGCGTCGGGATCGACATAGAGCAAGCCGGTCACCACCTGGCCCTTGGCGGCGTGCTTCTGCAGGAAGGTCATCGCCGCCAGCCGGTCATTGGCGTCGTAATCGGCGTCGATCTTGCGCAGCGCCAGCCTGGTGCCGTCGTGCTGATCCACCACCTGCACCGAGCCCGGGGCATAATCGACGGTGATGGGGTCACGGCTGGTGATGACGTCGAGGCGGTTGACCGCGTCATTATGTTCGCGGACGTAGTCAAAACTCTTGGTCGAGCCGGCGTGGTTGTTGAAGGCGATGCAGGGGCTGATCACGTCGATGAATGACGCGCCCTTGTGACGGATGGCGGCCGCGATCAGCGGCACCAGCTGGGTCTTGTCGCCGGAGAAGCTGCGCGCCACGAAGCTGGCGCCGAGCTGCAGCGCGATCGCCACCAGATCGATGGCGTTGTCGGTGTTCATCACACCCTTCTTGGATTTCGAGCCGCGGTCGGCGGTGGCCGAGAACTGGCCCTTGGTCAGGCCATAGACGCCGTTGTTCTCGACGATATAGGTCATGTTGACGCCGCGCCGGATCGAATGGGCGAACTGGCCGAAGCCGATCGAGGCGGAATCGCCGTCGCCGGAGACGCCGAGATAGATCAGGTCGCGGTTGGCGAGGTTGGCGCCGGTCAGGACCGACGGCATGCGACCGTGCACCGAGTTGAAGCCGTGTGAATTGCCGAGGAAATAGTCCGGCGTTTTCGAGGAACAGCCGATGCCGGAGATCTTGGCGACGCGATGCGGCTCGATCGACAGCTCGTAGCAGGCCTCGATGATCGAGGCGGTGATCGAGTCGTGACCGCAGCCGGCGCACAGCGTCGAAATCTTGCCCTCGTAGTCCCGGTGGGTGTAGCCGAGATCGTTCTTCGGCAGGCCGGGATGGTGGAATTTCGGTTTTGCAATGTAGGTCATGACAACACCTGCAGCTCCCGGCTCGTCATGGCCGGGCTTGTCCCGGCCATCCACGTCTTGGCCGGGAAAAAGGAAGACGTGGATGGCCGGCACAAGGCCGGGCATGACGCCGGAGAGATCAACACATAGATCATGACACGGCCTTGCGGAGAGGAGTCACTTTCAGTTGGTCCTGATGGTCGCCGATGGCGCTGGCGATGAAGCGCGCGGTGATCGGGGTGCCGTCAAAGTGCAGGATCGGCACCAGCCGGACGGGATCGATGCCGTTCTCGTTGACGATCAACTGGCGCAGCTGGGCGTCGCGGTTCTGCTCGACCACGTACACGAAGTCATGGTCGGCAATGAAGCTGGCGACGCTGGAATGGAACGGGAAGGCGCGGATGCGCATGCGGTCGAGCTGGTGCCCGCGCGCCTCCAGCAGGCCGATCGCCTCGTCCATCGCCGGCGCAGTCGAGCCGAAATAGATCACGCCGTATTTGGTCGGCTTGGCGGCGTTGGCCTGCAGCGGCCGCGGCACCATATCCTGCGCGGTCTCGAACTTGCGCACCAGCCGCTGCATATTGTCGGCGTAAACAGCGCCTTCTTCCGAATAGCGGGCATAGCGGTCGCGCGAGGTGCCGCGGGTGAAGAACGAGCCTTTGGTCGGATGCGTGCCGGGATAGGTGCGGTAGGGAATGCCGTCGCCGTCGACGTCGAGATAGCGGCCGAAATCGCGGCCGGGCTCGTCGAGCATCTCTGCGGTCATCACCTTGCCGCGGTCATATTGCCGGGCGTCGTCCCACTTCAGGGGACGGCAGAGCCGGTGGTTCATGCCGATGTCGAGGTCGAGCATCAGGAAGATCATGGTCTGCAACCGCTCGGCGAGATCGAATGATTGCGCTGCGAACTCGAACGCTTCCGCCGGGTCTTCCGGGAACAACAGGATATGCTTGGTGTCGCCGTGCGAAGCATAGGCGCAGGCGATGATGTCGCATTGCTGGGTGCGCGTCGGCATGCCGGTCGAGGGGCCGGCGCGCTGGATGTTCATGATCACGCCGGGAATTTCGGCAAAATAGGAAAGCCCGATGAACTCCGTCATCAGCGAGACGCCGGGCCCGGAAGTCGCGGTGAAGGCGCGCGCGCCGTTCCAGGAGGCGCCGATCACCATGCCGATCGATGCAAGCTCGTCCTCGCCCTGCACGATGGCGTATTTGGCCTTGCCGGTTTCGGGGTCGTGCCGCAGCTTCTTGCAGTGGCTGGTGAAGGCCTCCGCCACCGACGACGACGGCGTGATCGGATACCAGGCGCAGACGGTGGCGCCGCCATAGACGGCGCCGAGCGCGGCTGCGCTGTTGCCTTCCATGAAGATGCGGTCGCCGACCTTGTCGGCCTTCTTCACCTGCAGCCCGATCGGGCATTTCAGGTTTTGCAGCGCCCAGTCGCGGCCGAGATGCAGCGCGTGGACGTTGGAGGACAACAGCTTTTCCTTGCCCTTGTACTGTTCGGCGATCAATTGCTCGACGATCTTCGGGTCCATGTCGAGCAGGGCGCACATCGCGCCGAGATAGATGATGTTCTTGAACAGCTGGCGCTGACGCGGATCGGTATAGGTCGAGTTGGTGATCGCGGTCAGCGGCACGCCGATGACGTTGATGTCGGCACGGAATTTCGACGTCGGCATCGGCTTGGTGGAATCGTAGAACAGATAGCCGCCAGGCTCGATCGAGGCGACGTCCTTGTCCCAGGTCTGCGGGTTCATCGCCACCATCATGTCGACGCCGCCGCGGGCGCCGAGATGGCCTTCCTCGGTCACCCGGACCTCGTACCAGGTCGGGAGTCCCTGGATGTTGGAGGGAAAGATGTTGCGCGGGCTCACCGGCACGCCGTGACGCAGGATCGAGCGCGCGAACAGCTCGTTGGCGCTGGCCGAACCCGAGCCGTTGACGTTGGCGAAACGGACGACGAAGTCGTTTACGCTGCTGATCGGGCTTTGGACTGACATGTTGATCCCGCGTGAGTCATATCGATGAGGTACTTCTGCATGTCCCAGGCGCCGGTCGGACAACGCTCGGCGCAGAGCCCGCAATGCAGGCAGACGTCTTCGTCCTTCACCATGACGCGCCCGGTCTTGAGCCCGTCGGCGACATAGAGCGCCTGGTCGTGATGCGGCGAGGGCGCTTTCAGCCGGTCTCGCAGATCCTCTTCCTCGCCGTTCTCCGTGAAGGTGATGCAGTCCATCGGGCAGATGTCGACGCAGGCGTCGCATTCGATGCAGGCGGGCGCGCTGAAAATCGTCTGAATGTCGCAGTTCAGGCAGCGCTGCGCCTCGCCGAGCGCCAGCTTGACGTCGTAGCCGAGCTCGACCTCGGCGCGGATGTCCTTGAGGGCGATCACCTTGTCGCGGTGCGGCACCTTGTAACGCTTGTCGGCGGAGATGTCGTTGTCGTAGCTCCACTCGTGGATGCCCATCTTCTGCGACGAGACGTTCACTTCGGGAAGCGGGCGCTCGGTGATGTCTTCGCCGGAGCACATTTTGTGGATCGACAGCGCGGCGTCATGGCCGTGCGCCACCGCCCAGATGATGTTCTTGGGACCGAACGCCGCGTCGCCGCCGAAGAACACTTTCGGGTTGGTCGAAGCGAAAGTCTTGGCATCGACCTGCGGCATGTTCCACTTGTCGAACTCAATGCCGCAGTCGCGCTCGATCCAGGGGAAGGCGTTTTCCTGTCCGACCGCGACCAGCACGTCGTCACAGGGAATGGTCTGGTTCGGTTCGCCCGCGGGCACAAGGTTGCGCCGGCCCTTGGCGTCGTATTCCGCCTTCACCTTCTGGAAGGTGACGCCGATGAGCTTGCCGGCTACGTGCTTGAATGCCACCGGCACCATGAAATTGAGGATCGGAATGTCCTCGTGGATGGCGTCTTCCTTTTCCCAGGGGCTCGCCTTCATTTCCTCGAAGCCGGAACGCACGATCACCCTGACGTCTTCGCCGCCGAGGCGGCGCGCGGTGCGGCAGCAATCCATCGCGGTGTTGCCGCCGCCGAGCACGATCACGCGGCGGCCGATCTTCTCGACATGGCCGAACGAAACCGAAGCCAGCCATTCGATGCCGATATGGATATTGGCGGCGGCCTCCTTGCGGCCGGGGATGTCGAGCTCGCGGCCGCGCGGCGCGCCGGAGCCGACGAAGATCGCATCATAATTTTCAGCCATCAACGTCTTCAGGCTGTCGATGCGATGACCGCCCTTGAACTCGATGCCGAGGTTGAGGATGTAATCGGTTTCCTCGTCGATCACCGAATCCGGCAACCGGAACTTTGGAATCTGGCTGCGCATCATGCCGCCCGCCTTGGGATCGGCATCGAACACGGTGCAGTGATAGCCGAGCGGCGCAAGATCGCGCGCCACCGCAAGCGAAGCGGGACCGCCGCCGACCAGCGCGATGCGCTTGCCGTTCTTCGCCGATACCTTCGGCATGCGGTGCTTGACGTCGTCCTTGAAATCGGCGGCGACGCGCTTCAGCCGGCAGATCGCAACCGGTGTTTCCTCGACGCGGCCGCGGCGGCAGGCCGGCTCGCATGGGCGATCGCAGGTGCGTCCCAGAATTCCGGGAAACACATTCGATTTCCAGTTGATCATGTAGGCGTCGCTATAACGCCCCTCGGCAATCAAACGGATGTATTCGGGAACTGGCGTGTGAGCGGGGCAGGCCCATTGGCAATCAACCACTTTGTGAAAGTAGTCCGGCGCCGAGATGTCAGTCGGTTTCATTCCTACCTTTTCCGCGTAGCAATCCGAACGCGGCCTTGTTGCCTGAACGCTCAGTAGGCGTTCTTGTGGTTTTTGAATTGGATCATAGGCTTATCTTATCGGAGCTTAGAGCCATTCCAGATGAGTCACAAAGGCAAATTTGCGCGATCGCCAGCTTTCAATGCAGGCACGCGTGAACGTTAATACTCGCTGATATTATGCGGCGGTGCAGCATGAACGCACCGCATTGTCGCCAATGTTACGCGCGGGGCAGATCGCTCTTCGCGAGGTCCCACATCAGCCGGTAAACACCGCTTGTAACCACCAGCGGCTTGATCGCGGCGTTGTCGTTGAAGCGCGCTGTGGCCGCTGGGACCGCGCTGACATCGGTGGCGTCGATCAGCACGAACCAGTCGCCGGCGCCGGGATTGGGCGCTGCGGGGTCATCAGTGATGGGTTTGGACAGCGTCGGGTTGTTCTCCAGCAGGTGCATGGAGATGATGCCGTCGAGTTTTGCGGGATCGAGTTGATCCCGCAGTGCGGCACGTAATTTATCCTCGCCGCCGGCCGAAGGGCGCAGCCGGATGATGCCGAGCGCGGCGCCGCGGCCGGTGCCGCGGCTGATGGTGATACGCGAAACGCCCCGGATCATGTTCTTGAAGCGGGCAATGTTGGCCTTCGACCAGGTGGTCTGGTTGGCGAGCGCGGTGCGGTAGGTCGGGCTGTCCAGCACCTCGATGGTTTCGGTGGAATAAAGGCTGAGATATTTCGGGTCGCCGTCGTGCGCGACATAGCGCCGCGCTTCGAGGAAGCCGGGCATCGCGACGCGTTCCTCGAGATGTTCGCGGTCGTACCAGCGGTTGAATTCAGCCTCGTCGGCGGCATCGATGTTCATCGACGTCAGCAGCATGCCTTTTCCGGCTATCGGCATTTCGAAAATCCCTATCTGGTAATCCTGGAAGCCATGTCCGCGACCGCTTTCATCACGGCGTCGCGGACGCCGGGATCGTACAGCGTGTGGCCGGCGCCTTCGACCAGGCGAACCTCGGCCTCGCGCCACACCGCGGCAAGCGCATGCGAGGTCGCCGGTGGGCACAGCAAATCATAACGGCCCTGCACGATGATGCCGGGAATGTCAGCGAGCCTGCCGACCTCTTCAATCAGCTGGTTCGGCCTCATAAAGCAGTCATTGGCGAAATAATGCGCTTCCATGAACGGCGTGGCGGGCAGGGCGCGCGACGAGTTGACCGGATCGAGCCGGGCGCGGCCCGGCGCGTGCTCGGAGAGGATGCGTTCGGTCTCGCCCCATGCCCGTGCGGCCGGGCCATGCACGGCGGTATCGGGATCAAGGATGCGGCGGAAATAAGCGTCGATCGGTTGCATCCGCTCCGCTGGCGGCAACACGTCGAGGAAATCCGCATGCAGCGCTGGAAAGAAGCGCGGCAGCACCTCGAGGAAGCCATTCTCGATCTCCTTGCGGGTGCCGAGGAAGGTGGCGCGCAGCACGATGCCGGTGACACGGTCGGGATACGCTTGCGCATACGCCAGCGCCAGCGTCGCGCCCCAGGAGCCGCCGACGATCATCCAGCGCTCGAAGCCGAATTTCTCGCGGATTTTCTCCATGTCCGCAATCAGATGCGGCAGGGTATTGTCGTCACGCCGGCCCTTGGGGCGGCTGCGGCCGGCGCCGCGCTGGTCGAACAGCACGGCATGGAATCTTTCAGGATCGAACAGCCGGCGGTGATCGGGCTGGCAACCGCTGCCGGGCCCGCCATGCAGGTAGACTGACGGGATGCCGCCGATGCGGCCGACGCTCTCGACATAGATGTCGTGCCCATTGCCGACATCGAGCTGCTCCGAGGTCAACGGTGCAAACGGATCGGCGCGTTTGGCGGCTTTTCCGGCGTCGGCGTCAGGCGCCATGCTCGTCTTCCGTCTCCAGCGTGCCGCCGGCGAAATTGCGATAGAGGAAACGGTTATTGTCGGAGGCCGCTTCCTGCTCGGCCTGCTTGAAGATCTGCTCATGCATCGGCGACAGCGTGCAGGCCGGATCGGTATTGCCGGCATCGCCGGTCAGCGCAAAGGCCTGGCAGCGGCAACCGCCGAAATCGACTTCGCGGAACTCGCAGCTCTTGCAGGGCTCGGGCATCCAGCCGGTGCCGCGATAGCGGTTGAAGGCTTCGGAATTCTGCCAGATCCAGGCGATCGAGTGATTGGAGCGCACCGAAAGGAATTCGAGCCCGGTGATGCTCTCGGCGGCATGACACGGCAGGATCTTGCCCGCGGGCGAGATGTTGAAGAATTGCCGGCCCCAGCCACCCATGCATTTCTTCGGCCGCAGCGCGTAATAATCCGGCACGACGTAGTCGATCGCGAGAATGCCCTTCAGCCGCACTTCGGCTTCCTCGACGATGCGGCTGGTCTCCTCGATTTGCGCCACGGTCGGCATCAAGGCAGCGCGGTTCTTCAGCGCCCAGCCGTAATACTGCACATTGGCGACCTCGAGCCGGTCGGCGTCGAGATCGACCGCCATCTGGATGATGTCGGACAACTGATGCAGGTTCTGGCGGTGCATGACGGCGTTGACCGTCAGCGGCAGGTCGAGTTCGCGCGTCCACTTCGCAGCTTCGATCTTCTTGTCGTGAGCGTTTTTCAGCCCGGCGACCCGATCGGCCACCATGGGCTCGTTGCCCTGAAAACTGATCTGCACGTGGCACAGCCCGGCATCGGCCAGAGCAGACAGCTTCTGTTTTGTCAGCAACACGGCGGAAGTAATGAGATTGCTGTAGAGCCCGACATCGCTGGCGTGCTGGACCAGTTCGACCAGATCCTTGCGCGCGGTCGGCTCGCCGCCGGAGAAATGGATCTGCAGCACGCCGATTTCGGCGAGCTCGGTCAAAACCTTCTTCCATTCCTCGGTGGTGAGCTCGGTGCCACCGCGGTCGAGTTCGAGCGGATTGGAACAATAGGGGCATTGCAGCGGGCAGCGGTGCGTCAGCTCGGCCAGCACTGCGAGCGGAATGCCGAAGGTCTCCGCTGTCGAGCGCCGCTGCTCCAGCACCGAGAGCCCGTCATGGGGCGCGGTTGCCGCTTTGCCGTCGGTGAGAATGTCGCTCATGACGTCTTCTCGCGCGCTTCGGTCAGAAAGCCCTTGTCGGCGAGGTTCTGCAGCATCGCGATGACGTCGGTTGCAATTGCCTCGCGGGGCGCGGCGTATTTCGCGGTCAGCTGATCGATCATATCAGAGACGCTGCGAACACCGTCGCAAAGCTGCAGCACTTCGACCGCGATCTCGTCCGGCGCCAGCACGCGCTCCGGTGCCAGGATTACCCAGACCTGCCGCGTCTCATCGAATTTCAGCCTGGCGTGCCGCGGCAATTTCGGCCGGCTCGCCTCGCTGACACTGATGTTGCGGCTTACTGCCATCGATCGCTAATTCCTGGTTATTCGTTTCGGCTTCAGCCCTCTTGGGGTACGAACGCGCCGGGCGGTATGTGGCCGTCGACATAGGCATGATACAGCGCATCGAGCTGAACCCATAGCACATTGGTCTTGAAGATCAGGGCGTTGCAGACCGCCTCGCGTTCCGCCGGCGTCCTGGCGTGCGCCTTGACGTAGTCGAGCGCGAATCCGGCGTCGCGCGGCGCCTGCTGCAGGCGGCGGCTGAAATAGCTCATGATGTCGGGATTGACGAAATCATAGTGCTGCAGCATGCCCGAAATGCGCTCTTCATGCAGGTTCGGCGCGAACAGTTCCGTCAGCGAGGAGGCGATCGCCTCGAGCGGCGTCTTGTCGCGGCAGAAATGCACGTAGGCCTCCACCGCAAAGCGCGTCGCGGGCAGGATGCCTTCGGTCGATTCCACATAGGCGCTGTCGAGCCCGAGGCCCTCGGTCAGCTTGAGCCAGCGCTCGATGCCGCCTTCGCTGCCCAAATCGCCGTCGTGGTCCTCGATCCGGTGCCGCCATTCGACGCGGGTCGCACGGTCGCGGAACCGCGAGATCACCATCGCATCCTTGAGCGGGATCGTGCTCTGGTAAAAATAGCGGTTCAGCGCCCAGGCCTGCACCTGGCCCTTGTTGAGCTTGCCGCCATGCAGCAGCCGGTGGAACGGATGCAGGTTGTGATAGCGCGTCGCGCCGATGTGGCGCAGCGTCGCCTCCAGTTCCTCGGCGTTATTGAGCGAAATGCCTTTGCCGATCGATAGCGCGGTCATTCTGGTGACGGGCACGACGCTCACAGTGTGATCTCCATTCCATCGGCGGGGATGTGCCAGCCGGCCTGCTCGGCGGTTTTGCGCTCGTCCGAGCCGTGCAGCAAGGCGGGGTTGGAGTTGTTGATATGCAAAAACATCTTGCGCCCGATGTCGAGGCCTTTGAGGCTTGCGATCGCGCCGTCCTCGCCTGACATCGAGATGTGTCCCATGCTTTGTCCGGTCTTGTTGCCGAGGCCCGCGGCAACCAATTCGTCGTCGCGCCACACCGTGCCGTCAAAGAACACCAGTGCGGCGCCGTTCAGCCGCGACTTCAGATCGTCGGTCACCCGCGCGCAGGCGGCAAGGAAATAGAGATATTTGCCGCTGGCTTTGTCCAGGATCCGAAGCCCGAGCGTATCGCCCACACCACTGCCGCCGGCCGGATGCGCCTTGCCTTCGAGATACCACGCGCCCTTGCCGGGAACCTCGAAGGGGAGGATTTCGATGCCGGATGGCGAACCATCGGGCAATGCAGGTTCGAACGCCTGGTCGACCGCGATCGGATGGCGTTTCACGTTCTTTTCGCTCAGCACATTAAAGATGCTGTTGGATTTGAGGATCGCAAGCACCCGCTCATGCGCATACAGGGTGAAGGGCGATCCCTCGCGCATCGACAACAGGCCTGCGACCGCGTCGATCTCGCCATTGGTCAGGATGACGCCCGCAATCGGACTGTGACGGAGCTGGCCTGCCTTGGGATGAAGCTGCGGCGTCGCGGTCAATTGCTGGCGCAGATCGGGCGAGGCGTTGATCAGGAACCAGTGCTCGCCGTCGCCGCTGACCGCGATCGAGGCCTGCGTGCTCTGGAGTTCGGGATGTTCGTTGCGGGCCGTCCGGCACACCGGACATCCGCAGTTCCACTGCGGAACGCCGCCACCCGCCGCGGCGCCCAGGACGACGACGCGAAGCATGATCCGTCTCCTGGCAAATTCAAAACTTGGGCACAAACGGTGAGGTCAAAACGCTACGAGGTGGATCCGGGCCAAAGACACAGTTCCGCGTTCGGGAACGTGTCAAGCCCAAAGATCCACCTCGCTAAAGCCTTTGCGATCGCTGCCGGTTACTTCCTGGCGGCGCACGCATACATGTTGATTTCCATGCCGACCGGCACTTCGACGATTTTCGGTGCTTTCCAGGCCATTAAGCGCTCCTTTTGATACCAGACGAACTCCGCCCTCGGAGATAAGGTACTGCGGATCAGAAAGTTCGCCAGTGAAATCTTTTTGCCGTATGCCCTGCGTGGTTTCATGTTGCATCGCGAGATAATTCACGTTTTTGTGCGGAGGCCCGCGGTCAAAATGGCGTGGGATCAAGCGTTTCCGGGTTGATCGCAGCGCCGCGAATGCTGATTTTCCGTTCGACGGAGCGCTGCCGGCTTCAGATAAAGAACTTGTGAAAAATGGGCTGGCCTCCGGCTGCGGGGCAACCATGGAGTAGGTTACCGCCGATGCCACGCTATTTTTTCAACACCCGTATCGGCGATGAGCTGATTTCCGATCCCGATGGCGAAGTGCTGCGGGATCCCGACCGCGCCTGGGAAATGGCGCGCGCCATGATCCGGGAACTGCTCAAGACCGAAGGC
Source organism: Bradyrhizobium sp. AUGA SZCCT0431 (assembly GCF_018131065.1). NCBI lineage: Bacteria > Pseudomonadati > Pseudomonadota > Alphaproteobacteria > Hyphomicrobiales > Nitrobacteraceae > Bradyrhizobium > Bradyrhizobium sp. AUGA SZCCT0431. The sequence goes on from NZ_JAFCLR010000012.1 coordinate 47,061, forward strand.
ACTGACGGCGCGCTGCTGAACGCGACCATCGAGGTCACCGACGACGAGGGCGAGATCGTGCTCGAGTTTCCGTTCACGGAGGCCATTCTCGACACGCCGGATCGCTCCATCACCCGGCATTGATTCAGCCACCGTCATTCCGGGGCGCGCGATAGCGCGAACCTCAGGTGCGCAATTGCGCACCAGGGAATCTCGAGATTCCGGGTTCGATGCTGCGCATCGCCCCGGAATGACGGTGAGTGACCAATCGCCACCGATGTTTTCCGATTGCAAATGTACGGACAAATATTAGAGAGTGCCGCCCGGGAAAGCCACCGGCGCTGACATGCTTGTCCGCGCGAGGATAAGGCTTCCGCCAGGGAGAATGCCATGATGAGCTATTCGTCGGCGCCGCGCAGCCTGTTGCTGGCCGGTGCTTTTTTCGGTGCATTGACGTTGTCCGCTGCAGCGCAGCAGCCCGCCACGCCGCCTGCGGCAGGTGCGGCGCCGGCAGCCGCAGCCCCGCTTCCGCCGGGCTCGCCCTTGATCGGCCGGCCTGCCGACAATGAAGCCGCCGCCAAGCTCGCACCGATCGCACCGCCGCCGATCCCCGCCGCACCCGACAAATTGCCGACCGCCAAGCTGAAGGTGCCGGCCGGCTTCAACATCGAAGTCTACGCTGCCGGGATGGCCAACGCGCGCTCGCTGATCGAAGGCGACAAGGGCACGGTGTTTGCCGGCACCCGCCTGATCGACAAGGTCTATGCGGTCGTCAACAAGGACGGCAAACGCTCGGTGAAGGTGATCGCCTCCGGCCTCTATCGTCCGAACGGCCTCGCGTTCAAGAACGGCACGCTCTACATCGCCGAGCTGTCGAAGATCTCCAAAATCGACAAGATCGAAGACGCCATCGACAATCCGCCGAAGCCGACCGTGATCTACGACAATCTGCCGAAGGACGAAGCCCATGGCTGGAAGTTTATCGGCATCGGCCCCGACAACAAGCTGTACGTTCCGGTCGGGCAGCCCGGCAACAACGTGCTGCATTCCGATGCCCACGGCCAGATCAGGCGCATGAATCTCGACGGCTCCGGCGCCGAAGTGCTCGCGCGCGGCGTGCGCCAGACAGTGGGATTCGACTGGCACCCGGAAACCAAGCAGCTCTATTTCACCGACAACGGCCGCGACTGGATGTCGGAGGACGTGCCCGAGGACGAACTCAATCGCATCACCAAGGTCGGCGAACATTTCGGCGCGCCCTACTGCCTGCAGGGCAACATCGTCGATCCCGAATTCGGCTGGGGGAAATCCTGCAGCGACTACACCGCGCCGGTCGGCCTGCTGGGCCCGCATTCCGCAGCGCTGGGCATGCGGTTTTACACCGGCAACATGTTCCCGAAGTCCTACAAGAACGCGATCTTCATCGCCCGCCATGGTTCGTGGAACCGGACCAAGAAGGTTGGCGGTGACGTCCTCATCGCCAGGCTGAACAAGGACGGGTCAGTCAAATCCGTGGAGCCGTTCCTCACCGGGTTCGTCGAGGACAACAAGTATATCGGCCGCCCGGTCGATGTGCTGCAGCTGAAGGACGGCTCGCTGCTGGTCTCCGACGACTACAACGGCGCCGTCTATCGCATCACCTACGGCAAGCAGAAGGTGGCCGGCGCTAAGTGATTGAGGTCCGTCATTGCGAGCGAAGCGAAGCAATCCATGCTGCGACAAGGCAAGTATGGATTGCTTCGCCGCTTCGCGTCCTTGCGCAAACGCTTTGCGTTTGTCGCAGGCAATGACGGAAATCTTGGAAGCTCAATGCGTAAAATAATAACGGCGCTGGCGTTTGCCTTTATCGCCTCAACCGCAAGCGCAGAAACCTTCCAGGATCGCATCGCGCCGTGTCTGGCCTGTCACGGCGAGCGCGGACAATCCCTGACCGAAAACACGCCCTCGCTCGGCGCGCAGCAGGCGCCTTACACGCTGATCCAGCTGTTCATGTTTCGCGAGAAGCTGCGCAGCTTCGAGCCGATGAACGAGATGGCGAAGGCGCTGACCGACGACGATCTGCGCACCTTCTCCGATTTCATTGCCAAGATACCCAAACCCGCACCACCAGCTGAGGCCGGCGATCCCGCGCGGATGCAGCGCGGCCAGGTGCTGGGGCAGCAGCACCGCTGCAACAGCTGTCACAACCCGGATTATTCCGGCAAGGAAAACGTGCCGCGGATCGCCAACCAGCGCGAGGATTATCTCGCCAAGACGCTTGGCGAATACAAGGACAATAGCCGCCACGGCTATGACGGCAGCATGGCCGACGTGATGGGCCCGATCACGCCCGAGCAGATCGCCGATCTTGCTCATTTCATAGCCCATTTGCGCTAAACCTTCGTTCACGGCCCCGGCTGGCGTTGCCGTTCGCGCGGCGCTACAAGGCGGTCAAACGGAGTTTCCCATGCAAGAAATCTGGCGCCTGTCGGCCGCGGAGCTGGCCTCGCTGATCAAGACAAAAAAGGTCTCGGCAACGGAGGCGGCCACATCAGCATTGGCGCGGCTGGACGCGGTCAATCCCCAGATCAATGCCGTGGTCGACCACAAGCCGGCCGAAGTGCTGGCGCAGGCCGCGGCGATCGATGCCGCGATTGGGCGGGGCGAAGATGTAGGCCCCCTCGGCGGCGTACCCATTACCGTGAAGGTCAATATCGACCAGAAGGGCTTTGCCACCACCAACGGCCTGAAGCTGCAGCGCGAGGCCATCGCGGCGGACAACAGCCCCGTGATCGATAATCTCTACAAGGCCGGCGCCGTCATTTTGGGGCGCACCAACTGCCCGGCGTTTTCCTATCGCTGGTTCACCACCAATCTCGTGCATGGCGACACTAAAAACCCCCGCGATCCCGGCATCACGCCGGGCGGCTCCTCGGGCGGCGCGGGTGCTGCGGTCGCGGCCGGCATCGGGCATATCGCGCATGGCACCGATATCGCGGGCTCGATCCGCTACCCGGCCTATGCCTGCGGCGTCCATGGCCTGCGGCCGACGATGGGCCGGATTCCGGCGTTCAATGCCGCACTCCCGGAGCGCACCATCGGTCCCCAGATCAGCGCGGTATCCGGACCCTTGGCGCGGACCATCGGCGATATCCGGATTGCCCTGGCGGCGATGTCGGCCCGGGATTATCGCGATCCCTGGTGGGTGCCGGCGCCGCTGGAAGGCCCGCCGGTGCAAAAGCGCGTCGCGATGTGCCTCAATCCTGATGGCCTCGATCCCGTACCGGAGGTGAGAGCCGCGGTCGCTGACGCCGGCAAGCGGCTGGAGCGCGCGGGCTGGATCGTCGAGGAAATCGCCAATACGCCGCCGCTGCGCGAGCCCGCCAATCTGCAGACCAAGCTCTGGCTCGGCGACAGCTATGAGGCGCAGCTGGAGACCGCCGAGCGTGAGGGCGATCCCGGCGCGCTGGCCTGTCTGCGCGGCAACCGGACAAAAGTGTTTCCGTTCGATGCCGCGGCGTTCTCGAAGGCGCTGACCCGGCGTGCGACGCTGACCCGTGAATGGCTGGAGTTCTTCGAGCAATACCCGGTGCTGCTGATGCCGGTATCCGGCGAATTGCCGTTCCCCGACCATCTCGACCGCAAGGACGAGGCGTCTTTTGCGAGGGTGTGGCACGCCCAATTGCCGCAGATTGCCATTCCCTTCATGGGCCTGCCCGGGCTAACGGTCTCGACGGGACTGGTGGGACGGATTCCGGTCGGCGTTCAGCTGGTCTCCGGCCGTTACCGGGAGGATCTCTGCCTTGCCGCGGGCGAGGCGATCGAGGCCGGCGGAACGCCGTCGGCGGCGATCGATCCCGCGAGATAAAGCGAAGGAATTCGATGTCAGGCATTTTTGATTTCACGGCGCAGTCGCTGGCCGGCGAAGAGGTTCCGCTCAAGCGGTTCGAGGGGCAGGTGCTGCTGATCGTCAACACCGCCAGCGCCTGCGGATTCACGCCGCAATACAAGGGGCTGGAAGCTTTGCATCGCGAGCTTTCGCCGCGCGGCTTTGCGGTGCTCGGTTTTCCCTGCAACCAGTTCGGCGCGCAGGAGCCGGGCGACGCCAAACAAATCGAGGCGTTCTGCGAAACCAGATTTCAGGTGACGTTTCCGATGTTCGCCAAGATCGACGTCAACGGCAGCAAGGCGCACCCGCTGTATGAATACCTGAAGAACGAACGATCGGGCCTGCTGGGCTCGTCGATCAAATGGAATTTCACCAAATTCGTGGTCGACCGTTCGGGCAAGGTGGTGGGACGCCATGCCCCGACCGTGACACCCGAAGCACTGAGAAGAGAAATCGAGGCACTGCTATGAACGAGAAAACCGAAACCGACGCGTTCCCCGACCGCCTGTCGACCAATCCGAGCAGCCCTTATTACAACGAAGAACTGCTGTCGCGCGACGTCGGCATCCGCTTCAAAGGCGCCGAGAAGACCAATGTCGAGGAATATTGCATCAGCGAAGGCTGGATCCGCGTTACCGCGGGGAATGCCAAGGACCGCTTCGGTAATCCCTTGACGATCAAGGTTCATGGCCCGGTCGAGCCGTATTTTCGGGATAAGGCGTCGTCCTGACGCGATCCTGTCTCATTCGTCATTGCGAGCGAAGCGAAGCAATCCATCGCGCCACAAAAAGAAAGAATGGATTGCTTCGCTTCGCTCGCAATGATGGCATAGGTCAATCATCCATCTCTATCGCTGAAGGACGCCGCGATCTTGACCAGCAAACTCCCCCAACTCTCGCTCGCAAAAGACAAGATCCGGGTCTTGCTGCTTGAAGGCGTCAACGACAGCGCCGTGCAGCTGATCGAGTCTGCCGGCTATTCCAGCATGACCCGCCTGTCCAAGGCGCTGGAGGGCGATGCGCTCAAGGAAGCCATCAAGGGCGTACATCTGCTCGGCATCCGCTCCCGCACGCAGATCACCCCGGATGTTCTGGAGGCCGCGGACCGGCTGATCGCGATCGGGTGCTTCAGCGTCGGCACCAACCAGGTGGATGTCGACGCCGCGCGCCGGGTCGGGATTCCCGTGTTCAATGCCCCGTTTTCCAACACGCGAAGCGTGGCGGAACTGGTGATCGGCGAGATCGTCATCCTGCTGCGCCGGATCGTGGCGCGCTCCAACGCGGCCCATCAGGGACGCTGGGACAAGTCCGCCAACGACAGCTATGAGGTGAGGGGCAAGACGCTCGGCATCATCGGCTACGGCAATATCGGCTCGCAGCTCTCCAATCTCGCCGAAGCGCTCGGCATGAAGGTCATCTTCTACGATCACACGGACCGGCTTCGCCACGGCAACACCGAGCCGGTCGCGAGCCTGCATGAGCTCCTGACGCAGAGCGACGTTGTGTCATTGCATGTGCCGGAAACGTCAGCCACGCATGGCATGATCGGGCGCGAGGAGATTGCGGCGATCAAGCCTGGCGCGTATTTCATCAACAACAGCCGCGGCACCGTCGTCGACCTCGACGCGCTCGCCGACGCGCTGCGCGAAGGCAGGCTCCGTGGCGCCGCGGTGGACGTTTTCCCGGTCGAGCCGCGCTCGAATGCGGACCGTTTCGTCTCGCCGCTGCAGGGGCTGGAGAATGTCATCCTGACGCCGCACATCGGCGGTTCGACCGAAGAGGCGCAGGAGCGCATCGGTGCCGAAGTGGCGCGCAAGCTGGTCGATTACAGCGATTCCGGCTCGACCATGGGCGCCGTCAATTTCCCGCAGGTCCAACTGCCGCCGCGGCCTTCGGGCACAAGGTTCATTCAGGTGCAGCGCAATCTGCCGGGCATGCTCGGCCGCCTGAACGAAGTGCTCGCGCGCCACGCCGTCAACATCGCCGCGCAATATTACGAGACCGATCATGACGTCGGCTATGTGGTGCTCGACGCCGACGCCTCCGCGGCCGATGGCCAGCGCGTGCTGGCGGACATCCGGGCTCTGGAAGGCACCATCCGCGCCCGATTGCTCTACGAATACAAGATCTGAGCGGGGCAGAAGCAAATCTTTGGGTGAGCGCCCGCCTGCCTCAACGTCATTGCCTGCGACAAACGCGAAGCGTTTGCGCAAGGGAGCGATAGCGACGAAGCAATCCATTCTTGCTTTGTGGCGGCGATCGATTGCTTCCGCCTTCGTTCGTCGAGCTACGGCGGACAAGTCGCTTCGCTCGCAATGACGGAAGGGTGATGGCTCGCCGGTCTTACGACAGCCGCATGTCCAGCAGCCGCCGGCCTTCAGTCTTGAGCAGTTTCTTCACCGCGCTGGAGGCGGCGATCTCGCCCTGGTTGGCGTAGGCCTCGTGGTTCTTTTCGATGTCGTCGAGCCGGTAGAGGTAATTGACCATGATGCCGGCGGACTCGCGAACGCCCTTCGGCGAGAGATCGCCGAGCCAGTCGATCCGCTCCAGCCGCGCGCCGTTGCCGATATGGAAGCGCGCCACCGAATCGATCAGCCGGCCTTTTGAGGTGCGGGCTTTGAGGAAATAATGCGCCGCCAGCGGCTCCAGCACCGCGCGCAGTTGCGAGGTGGTCTCCGCGTTCTCGAACCAGTCGGGCTGGTTGAGCTTTTCCAGCAGCGTTCGTTCCTCGTCGGACAAGGGAACGTCGTCGGCTTCCTTCAGCCATTGCATGAAGCCCGGCACCGGCGATAGCGTCACGAAAGTGTCGAGCTTCGGCAATTCGCGCCGCAATTCTTCGACCACCTGCTTGATCAGGAAGCTGCCGAACGAGATGCCGCCAAGCCCCTTCTGGGTGTTCGAAATCGAATAGAACACGGCGGTGCGGGCACGGTCGATCGCCACCGGCTGGCGTTCCGCGGCGAGCAGCGGCGCGATCGCAGTCGGGATCGTCTCGGTCAGCGCGACTTCGACGAAGATCAGTGGCTCGTCGGTCAGCTGCGGATGGAAGAAGGCGTAGCAGCGGCGGTCGACCGGGTCGATGCGGCGGCGCAGATCGTTCCAGTCGTGGATTTCATGCACTGCTTCATAGCGGATGATCTGTTCCAGAATGTTCGCTGGCGTCGACCAGTCAATCCTGCGCAGCACGAGAAATCCCCTGTTGAACCAAGAAGACAGCAGATGCACCACGTCGCGGTCCAGCGCTGCCAGATCCTTGTTGCCCTTCATGAGCGAAAGCAGATCGGCGCGCATCGCCACCAGATCGCTGGTGCCGCCCGGCGCGCGGTTGAGCCGGCGCACCAATTCCTGGCGCCGCGGCTCGGATGCAAAATGAAGATCGCTGGCGTCGGCGTCGCTCGGCTGCGCGCGCCAGCTCTCGATCGCGCGCGACAGCCGTTCGCGGTCGGGACCGTAGTCGCGGGCGAGGGCGGCAAAGAACGAAAGCCGGCCGGCCGTGTCGAGGTCATGGTAGCGATCGAGCACTTCGCGGGCCATCGCGGTGCCCGAAGCCTCGCCGCGGCCCGACAATAGCGCCTCGCACAGTTCAAGCAGTTCGGAGGCGTCTTCCTTGGTATCTGAAGACGCGCCGCGCCGAAGCAGCGTGCGGCCGCGTTCGGAAATCGTCGAAAGCAGGTCGGAGAAGAAGGCGTTGGCCATGGGCTAAGTCGATTCCGGAGGTGATGCCGAACCTTATATCGAATCTAGGGCGCGGCCGATCTTATTCAAGCGCATGGATCGTACGGAAATATGTCATGTCTCCCAGTATGTCATGGCCGGGCATAGCCGTCCGAAGGACGGCGTCGCTTCCGCTCGCCTATGACCCGGCCATCCATCTCCCTGGAAGGAGGCTTTCTTCAAGAATGATGGATACGCGGGTCAAGCCCGCGTATGACAAGTCCCGTTTAACCCTTTTCCGCAAATTCGGTCGGCGTCTTGCCGGTGACCTGCCGGAAGGCGTGGGAAAACGCCGGTACGCTGGCATAGCCGAGGTCGGAAGCCAGCTGCTTGACCGAGACGTTGGCGTCGGTGGAGAGCTTTTCGATCGCGGCTGCGACGCGGGCGCGCTGGCACCAGCTCTTGAAGCTGAGTTGCGTCTCGGCCGAGAACAGCCGCGACAGCGTCCGCGCCGAGGTGCCGACCTCGCGCGCCAGCGTTTCGATCTCGTGGGCGCCGGTCGGATCCGACAGCACGATGTCGGCGGCGCGCCGGCAGCGCGGCTCGTGCGGCAGCGGGATGAAGGTCGCGGAATCTTCCGCCTGGTGCAGCTCCAGCATTGCGAGTTTGACCAGCAGGCCGGTGCGCTCGGCCGTGGTGTGCTCGTCGAACAGCGCCAGAATTGCCTGATGCAACAGCGGCGACACCCGCACCACGAATTCTGACCTGAGGCTCTCGCTGCGCTCCTCGCGAGCCAGCCAGTCGAGGTCGAAATACAGGGTGCGCATTTCGATGTCGGCGAGCACGTCGATGGCATGCGCCAGCCGCGCCGGCACCCAGACCGCGCGGTCGGGCGGCACCAGCCAGCGGCCCTTCGGGGTGGTGACCTGCATGGTGCCCCGGGCGGCGTAAACCAGCTGCGCCTCGCGGTGCATATGGGTGTCGATCCGGAAGCCCTTTTTGTAGTTGTTGGCGATCAAATGGATGCCGTCGCCGGTCGAGATGCGGCGCCCGATAATGGCGGCGATTGGCTTTTCGGCGATATTCATTGGCGACATCCCGTCAGGACAACTCCCTATAACCTATTTTGGAAAGTTGCGGGATTCGGGCCCAGGCCTCTGACCGGGACCCGCCCGCCAAGAAACGCACAACAAGCGCCAAGGACTGGACCAGACCATGAACAGCCCCAGCCGGGTGATCAGCTTCGTCAACGCCGCCCATTTCATCGACCATTACGCGATGCTGATCTTCGCCGCCGCGGTCATCATCATGGGGCCGGCATTCGGCATGGCCTATTCGGAGCTATTGCCTTACGCCACCCCGGGCTTCGTCGCCTTCGGCGCGGGCTCGCTGATAACAGGCTGGCTCGGCGACCGCTGGAGCCGCCGCCATATGATGGTGATCTTCTTTGCCGGCATCGGCGCTTCGATGATCGCGGTCGGCTTCGTGCGGACCCCGCTGGAGCTCGGGGCGGTGCTGCTCGCAATCGGCCTGTTCGCCTCGATCTATCACCCCGTCGGCACCGCCATGATCGTGTCCTATGCCGACAAGCTCGGCCGCGAGATGGGCCTGAACGGCGTCTGGGGCAATCTCGGCGTGGCGTCGTCGGCGCTGGTCACCGGCGTGATCGGGCAATATCTCGGCTGGCGCTGGGCCTTCATCGTGCCGGGAGTCGTCACCATGCTGATCGGCGTGGCCTTCGCCATGCTGGTCGTGCACGAGGATCGAACCGGCTCCAGGCAGGCGGCAGCGCAGGCGCGCATCGCCAAAGAGGATATGTGGCGGGTGATCCTGGCGCTGCTGATCGTCGTGATCGCGATCTCGACCACCTTCAACGCCGTTACCGTGGCGCTGCCAAAGCTGTTCGCGGAGCGGCTGGCCGACTTGACCGCGAGCCCGGCGCTGCTCGGCGTCATCGCAGCCGGCGTCTATGTGTTCGGCGCGATGACGCAATACACCATCGGCAAGCTGATTGATCACTACTCACTGAAGACCGTGATGCTGCCGCTGTCGTTCCTGCTGGCGCCGTTCCTGTATTTTGCGGCGACGCTGTCGAACCTGCCGCTGATCATCGCCTCGATCGGCATCGTGATGGGCGCGTTCGGCCAGGTCACGGTGAATGACGCCATGGTCGGCAAATACACCACCGATGAATGGCGCTCGCGCGCCTATTCGGTGCGCTACTTCATCGGCTTTACGGCGGCGGGCGCCTCTGTTGGCCTGGTGGCGTGGCTGTATGAAAAGGGCGGCTTTGTCACCATGCTGCAGACGTTCGGCGCACTGTGCCTTTTGGTGATCGTCGCCGCCATCATCCTGCCGCAGGAAATCAAGGTGCCGGCGGCGCAGGCGAATTGATCGCAGTCGAGTTTTCGCTTCGGTCAGCTCGCCAGCGTCAGTTGGCCAGCGCCTTGCCGATGATATCGGAGCTCTTCTCTGCGACCATGATCGTCGCCGGGTGAATGTTCGGCGAGGGCATCGCCGGCATGACGGACGCGTCGACGACCCGCAGGCCATCGATGCCGCGAACGCGCAGTTGGCTGTCGACGACGGCCCCGTCATCCTCGCCCATCCGGCAGGTGCCGCAGGGGTGATAGACGGTCGAGCCGACGTTCCTGATATAATCGGCGGCCTGCTCGTCGTTGGTGACATCAGGACCGGGCCTGATCTGTTCGACCACCAGCGATCGGAAAGGCTCGGTCGCGACGATTTGCCGGGCAATGCGAAAGCCTGCCAGCATGATCCGCATATCATCAGGGTCGGTCATATAGTTGGCGCGGATGCGCGGCGGCGTGCGGCCCTCCGCATCGCGCAGCGTGATTTCGCCGCGGCTCTTCGGCCGGCAGACGCTGAAGATAAAGGTAAATCCCGGCCAGCGATGCAGGCCGTTCTTGAACCCGTCGGTCGAAAAATTGAGGCACTGGTACTGGATGTCAGGCACCGGCTCGGCGGGGTTCGATTTCGCAAACAGCGTCGCTTCGGTCGCGCCGACCGAAAGCTGTCCCGATCCCCTGAGCAGCCATTCGAGCGCGAGTTTCACCGACTTGGCCGGACTCATCACGGCTTCGTTCAAGGTATCGGTCGCATTGGTCTTGAATGTGAAGTTCGACTGATAATGGTCCTGCAGATTCTTGCCGACGCCGGGCAGGTCGCATTTCACGTCGATGCCCAGCTTTGCCAGTTCTGCGGCCGGGCCAATGCCGGAGGCGAGCAACAGCACCGGAGAATTGATCGCGCCGCTTGAGACGATGAGCTCGCGCCGCGCGCCGATGCGCTGGATCTGGCCGTCGCGTTCGACCTCGACGCCGATGGCGCGGCTTCCATCGAACAGGATGCGGCGGACGCGGGTCTTGGTCATCAGTTCGAGATTTTTGCGGGCAAGATTCGGCTTGAGATATCCGACCGCCGTCGAGCGGCGCCAGCCATTGTGGACGTTGAGCGGCGCGAAGCCGACGCCGTCGATACGCTCGCCGTTGAAATCAGGGTTGCGCTGGTATTGCAGGCGCTCGCAGGCCTCGACGAATGCCTTCGCCGCCGTCGAGGGGCGTCTGATGTTCGACACCGTCATCGGACCGCCGGTGCCGCGCCATTCGTTGGCGCCATCGACGCTGTGCTCCATCCGCTTGAAATAGGGCAGCACGTCATTGTAGCCCCAGCCGCGCGCGCCGAGGCGTTGCCATTCGTCATAGTCGCTGGGCGCGCCGCGCAGGAAGACCAGGCCGTTGATGGAGCCGGAGCCGCCCAGCACCTTGCCGCGCGGCCAGATCACGGTTCGGCCGCCCAGGCCCGGTTCGGGTTCGGTTTCGTAACCCCAGTTCATTTTCGGGTTCGGGACCAGTTTGCCGAAACCCACCGGAATGTGAATCCAGGGATTGCGATCGCGTCCGCCGGCCTCGATGACGCAAAGCGACACTTTTGGATTTTCCGTCAGCCGCGCCGACAGCACGCAGCCGGCGGAGCCGCCGCCAACCACGACGACATCGAATTCCGCATCAAAACCGGATTTACCCGTCAAGACGTTTCGCTCCCGATCTGCTTTTGCGGCAGACGATAGTGGCCTGCAGATGGTCTGGATAGGGCTTTGCGTCATATGCGGCGTGCGTGGCGGATCGCTGTACGCCCGATCGTCGCTGAGCTAAAAGCAAACTTCCAGAACTGACCGGGCGAAGACCCGGCGTGGAGGAAAGCTATGTCCCATCAATTGCCGCGACTTGCCGGCCTCGTCCTTGGAGCCATGATGATAGCCATGCCGGCAAATGCCGATGCCCTGAAAGATGAAATCGCGCCGACCGGCAAGCTGCGGGTGGCGATTGCGATCAGCCCGGCGGGCGGCGCGTTCTGGTCGACCAAAACCGAATCCGGCTATGCCGGCGTCCCGGTCGATCTCGGCAAGGCGATGGCGGCGCAGCTCGGCGTTCCCGTCGAATATGTTGTGCACCAGAATTCCGGCCAGATCGTTGACGCCGCGTCGAAGGGCACCTGGGACGTCACCTTCCTGCCGAAGGATCCGGAGCGTGAGGGCAAGATGTCGTTCGGGCCGATCTATGAGGTCGCGGACGCCACCTACATCGTCAAGCCAGGCTCGACGGTGACTGACTTTGCGACCCTCGATCAACCCGGCGTCAAGATCGCCGCCGTCAACAACACCACGACCATGCGCGGCGCGATCGTGCACCTGAAGAATGCCAAGGTCACCGGCTATCAGACCTTTGACGAAATCGCCGGCCTGCTTGCGAAGGGAGAAATCGATGCCTTCGCATTGTCGCGCGAAACGCTCAATGCCATGGCCAGGAAGATTCCGGGCACGCGCGTGCTCGACGAAACCTTCAAGCAGACGGTGACCGCGGTCGCGGTGCCGCTCAATCATCCGTTGTCGCACGCGTTTGCGGTGAAATTCCTGACCGAGTCGATCTCGAACGGCACGCTGCGCAAGGCCTATGACAATAACGGCCTGAAGGACTCGCCGATCCGAACCCAGACGAAGTGAGCGGTTAGAGCGTTAGTCCGCACACTGTTTCCACGACGGAGCTGTGCTCCCTCTCCCGCACTTGCGGGGGAGGGTTGGGGTGGGGGTGTCTCCTCGAGTCAGACTGTTCGTGTGGAGAGAGCTTCCCCCACCCGGATCGCATCTGTCGATGCGATCCGACCTAAGAGCGAGCTTCGCTCGTCTCGACCCCCGCAAGCGGGAGAGGTGAAGCGAGCCCTGCGTTGACACCTGTTGCGTCCGCTTCCGAGCCCTGCGTTACATCTGTGCAACTGCACAAATACAAGGCATGAGATCGGTGCCTGCGGATGCGATCCGGGGCGAATAATCCTGTAAAATCACGGGGTTTTTGCCACTTCGGTGCCCGCGCCCTGTTGGCACATCGATTGCTTAATTAAATCTCAGTCAATGACGACTGCCGTCCTACGGATTGCCAAAGCCAGTGTTGGCCAAGGCGCAGGGATCAGGCGACCTCCACGAGGCGCTTGGAGCAGTCATCGGGACCACTCCACAAACATCTCTGTCTCAGATCAAGCGTGAGCGTGTGACCCGCGGCGCCGAGCAGAAGCGTTTTGCTTCTGCTGATGGTGTTGGTTGCGGCATGCGCGCGCGAGGACGGCTCGCCACACCTCACATCGGCGCGGGCCATATGGCTGGCGGCGCTCACTAGATTTTTGCGAAACAGGGGGAACTGCAATGGCCTATCTCGTGCCTTCGGAATTCGTGACCAAGATGGTCGATGCCGGAGAATCCAAGATCTTCATGTCGACGCGCGACACCATCATCCGCGCCTATATGGCCGGCGCGATTCTCGCGCTCGCGGCGGCCTTTGCGGTCAGCATCAACGTGCAGACCGGCGTGCCGATCGTCGGTGCGGCGCTGTTTCCGGTCGGCTTCTGCATGCTCTATCTGTTCGGCTTCGACCTCCTGACCGGCGTTTTCGTGCTGTGTCCGCTGGCGCTGATCGACAAGCGTCCGGGCGTGACGCTGGCCGGCGTGTTGCGCAACTGGGGCCTGGTGTTCGTCGGCAATTTTGGCGGCGCGTTCACGGTCGCCGTGATGATGTCGATCGTCTTCACCTTCGGCTTCTCGACGCCGCCGGACAAGGTGGGCCAGGTGATCGGCACCATCGGTGAAAGCCGTACCGTCGGTTACGCCTCGCATGGCGCGTCCGGCATGCTGACGCTGTTCATCCGCGGCATGCTCTGCAACTGGATGGTTTCGGCCGGCGTCGTCGGCGCGATGATCTCGACCACGGTCAGCGGCAAGGTGATCGCGATGTGGATGCCGATCATGCTGTTCTTCTACATGACCTTCGAGCATTCGATCGTGAACATGTTCCTGTTCCCGTCGGGCCTCTTGATGGGCGGCCACTTCACCGTCTGGGATTACCTGATCTGGAACGAGATTCCGACCGTGGTCGGCAACCTCGTCGGCGGCCTCGCCTTCACCGGCCTGACGCTGTACGCCACCCACGTCAAGACGGCGCCGAAGCGCGCCGTGGGTTGACCATCTCTACCTCCGGGGTCTCAACTCCTTATCCTCGTGAGTTGAGGCCCCCTGCCTTTGACGGGACAGATGCCGCGTGAGCTGAAAATATCGGTCGGGCAATATTCTGACAAAGGTCGCAAGGAGACCAATCAGGATTTTCACGGCGTCCTGATTCCGGCCGAGCCGCTGCTCAGCCTCAAGGGCATCGCCATCGTGCTGGCGGACGGTATCTCGAGCAGCAATGTCAGCCGGATCGCAGCCGAGTCCGCCGTCAAGGGCTTTCTGACCGACTATTACTGCACCTCGGACTCTTGGTCGGTGCGGACGTCTGCCCAGCGCGTGCTGGAGGCGACCAATTCCTGGCTGCACTCGCAAACGCGAAGAAGCCAGTATTCCTACGACAGGGACCGCGGCTACGTCTGCACGCTGAGCGCCATCGTCCTCAAGTCGACCACGGCGCATCTGTTTCACGTCGGCGACAGCCGGATCTATCGCGTGTCCGGCAACTCGCTGGAGCAGCTGACCAACGACCATCGCGTCATCATTTCGTCGGAACAGTCCTATCTCGGCCGCGCGCTCGGGGTGAATCCGCAGATCGAAATCGACTATTTGATGTCCCGGGTCGAGAAGGGCGACACCTTCGTGCTGGTGACCGACGGCATCTACGAACATGTCAGCGATCGCCATATCGCCAGAACGGTCCGGGATAACGCCGCCGATCTCGACCAAGCGGCAAAAGCCGTCGCCGAGCTCGCCTTTGAACTCGGCAGCAAGGACAATCTCACCATCCAGATCGTACGCGTCGATGAGCTGCCCGAAAGCGCCGCCAGCGAAGTGTTCGGGCAGCCGAGAGAACTGCCGCTGCCGCCGCTATTGGAAGCGCGGCAGGTTTTCGACGGATACCGGATCGTCAGGGAATTGCATGGCAGCAGCCGCAGCCACATCTACCTCGCGGTCGACATCGAGAGCGAGGACGTCGTCACCCTCAAGATTCCGTCGATCGACCTGCGCGACGACCCGGAATATCTGAAGCGGTTCATGATGGAAGAATGGGTGGCGCGGCGGATCGACAGCCCGCATGTGCTGAAGCCGTGTTTGCCGTCACGCAAGCGCAACTTCCTCTATGTCGCGACCGAGTACATCGACGGCCAGACGCTGACGCAATGGATGATCGACAATCCCCGGCCGACGCTGGAAACCGTGCGCGGCATCGTCGAGCAGATCGCCAAGGGCCTGCGCGCCTTTCATCGCAAGGAGATGCTGCATCAGGACCTGCGGCCCGACAACATCATGATCGACAAGACTGGAACGGTGAAGATCATCGATTTCGGCTCGACCAAGATCACCGGCGTCATCGAGGCCGCTCCGTCAGGCAACCGCAACGACATTCTCGGCACCGCGCAGTACACCGCGCCGGAATATTTTTTGGGCGAGCCGGTCTCGTCGCGCTCCGACCTGTTCTCGCTCGGGGTCATCACCTATCACATGCTGACGGGAAAGCTGCCCTATGGCGCCGCAGCGGCGAAAGCCCGAACCCGCTCGCAGTTCAACAGGCTGATCTACAGTCCGGCCTCACACCGCGACCGCGAAGTGCCGGTATGGGTCGACGGCACGCTGGAGCGCGCGGTGCATCCGAACCCTTACAAGCGATACGACAGCCTGTCGGAATTCCTGCAGGATTTGCGTCATCCCAACGCCAATTATCTCAGCACCTCATCGACGCCGCTGATCGAGCGCAACCCGCTGCTGTTCTGGAAATCGACCACCGTCGTGCTGGCGCTGGCGATCATCGTGCTGCTGGCGATGCAGCACGGCATGCACCGGTGATTGCGGGAGATTAGATCGAATTGCATCCACGAGGGAGCTGCGCTCCCTCTCCCGCTTGCGGCGGAGCCGTTGGGGTGGGGGTGTCGCCGCGAGTCGGAATCTTCGTGGGGAGAGAGCCCCCACCCGGATCGCATCTGTCGATGCGATGCGACCTAAGAGCGAGCTTCGCTCGTCTCGACCCCTGCAAGCGGGAGAGGTGAAGCGAGTCTGTGGACGCGCCGGCCCAAGCCATCCCGCCCCTAATTCGCCGCCCCCACGATCGGGTCCATCCCGCTCTTGACGATCTCCGGCCGCGCCGCGGGCGAGGCGAGGAATTTGATCAGCGCCTTGGCGGCGTCGGGCTCCTTGGAGACGCTGGCAATCGCGGCGGAGAACACCGTGATCTTCTGCAATTCGTCGGGCAGGGGACCAACGATGTCGATGCCTTCGACCGGCCGCAGCTCGCTGATCTGCTGGAAGCCGATCTCGGCGTTGCCATGTGCGACGATTTCGCCGACCGGGGTCGCCGGAATTTTTCGCGCCTTGTCCTTCATGGCGTCCTTGATGCCGAGCTTGTCGAACATCTCGGTCGAGACATAGAGGCCGCTGGCGCTGTCGGAATAGGCGATGGTCTTCGCGGCCAGCAGCGCGCGCTTGACCGCGTCCGCGTTGCTGATGTCCGGCTTCGGGGCGCCTGACTTCACCGCAACCCCGATCGGCGATTTGACCAGGTCGATCTTGCTTTCCGCAATCACCTTGCCCTGCTTGGCGAGATCGTCGATCGCATAGCCGACCATGATCAGCACGTCGGCGGCCTCGCCGCGCTCCAGCCGCACCGGAATAGCATTCGCCGTCGTGCCCATCGACGGACCGTAGGCGGTCAGCACCTTGTGGCCGGTGGCACGTTCGAATTCAGGGACCAGCGCCTTATAGGCGGCCGACAATCCGCCGGAGATCATGACGCGCACCTCGGCGGCGGAGGCTGAACCTGAAAACGCGAAGGCGGCAACGAAGCCGAGTGCGAGTGCGCGGAAAATAGTTGAATTCAGCCGCATGGTTATTCCTCCCGGGGCGCTTCTTGAGCGGACGTCCTTACGAGGGATGTTACTGCGCATAAGGCCAAGCGGCTACCACAAAAGGCCGTCCCGTCATTGCGAGGAGCGAAGCGACGAAGCAATCCATGCTTCGTCTTGCCGAGCGATGGATTGCTTCGCTGCGCTCGCAATGACGCTGGAAGGCTCAAACCACCCACCCTCACTGGTTGCACGTTACGCCTAAGGCCTAGTTCCACGGGCCTGCTTGCTTCGGCACAAATAGTACTGACGACAACGAAAACCAAAACAGGCGGAGGACAGATGGGCAGGCTCTCGTGCGCTGGTGGACACGAAACGAGGACAAATCCGTAAGCGAGAGGACGCCCCCGTCCGAAGAATTTGTAGGCGGGGATCGGCGCCAGTTACTCCAGGCGCTTTCCGCGATCGCCGGCAGTGGCGCTCTGGCCGTGATCTCGCAACCTGCCGAAGCCAAGGATTCAAGCGACTTGCCAGCGCCCAAGCGGGCGCTGACCGGCCGCGATGAGGCCGGCAAGTCGGTGTTCAAGTCCTTTGACGTCACGTCCAAGATCGTGGAGATCGATAGCAATCCGGGGCTGACATTCTACGAACTCTACATGACCGATGGTGTGCCGCAGCTCACCGGCCTCGAGCCGGACCCGATGCTCAAGGGCACAATAGGCTTTCCCGGCCCGGGCGGCACGATGTTTCGCCTGATCTCGTATCCGCCCAGGCGGCCCGAAGGCTACAAGCCGCCGGCCGGCGTCACGTTCGAAAGCGGGCTGAAGGAATTGTCCGACAATCTCCCCGGCATGGGTGACGCTTTCGACCGCAGCGCGCCGGGCATGCATACATCTGATACCATCGACTACGGCGTCGTGGTTCGCGGCGAGATGACGCTGGAGCTGGACGACGGACAGAAGGTCCATCTGCGCCAGGGCGATTGCATCGTGCAGAACGGCACAAGGCATCGCTGGCGCAACCCGTTGCCGGAGCCCTGTCTGATGGCCTTCATCTCGATCGGCGGGAAGCGCGGTTAGGACTTGCGCTGTTAGCGACGCGACAGCCTTCGCAGATCAGGACACCGTATTTGCCCGGAATCCACAATCGAACGGTTCTGCGCTATCAAATTGCCAAGCAGGATTTCATACTTAAAAATTTTAGCGAGGCCGCTGACATCACTCAGCGGCCTTTTTATTTTTGGAACTCGTGGCAACGAGGCCGGTTCCAGCGGCGCAACCACCGTTGGAACCGTCTTATTTCACCTTGTCCTGCGACACATCCATGATCATGCGCGCCGACAGATAAAGCCGCGGCACGATGGTCTCCAGCTTGACGTATTCGGCGTCGTTGGAGTGGGCGCCAAAGCCGCTGAGACCAAAGCCCTCGATGACGGGGGCCTTGGTCTTCAGCGCCGCGAACGCGGCGTCGGTGCCGCCGCCGGAGGCGACGTCGATCACCTTCAAGGGCAGCCCGAGTTCCTCGTAGATCGCGGTGCCGTGGGCGGCCAGGCGGCGCGAGGCGGGCGTGGCCTCCAGCGGCGGTCGGCGCATCTCGAACCGGAGCTGCACCTTGGCGTCGGGGATCCGCTGGGTCTTGATGCGTTGCTGCAGCGTGGCCTCCAGCTCGGCGAAATCGGACACTTTCAGCGCCCTTGCGTCGCCTTGCGCGGTGGCCTGCGCCGGGATCACGTTGCGGTTGGTGCCGGACTGCGAGACGGTCCAGTTCAGGGACAGGCCCTGTTCGCGCCGCGACAGGTCACTCAATTGCAGCATCTGGTGCGACAGCTCGTACAGCGCGTTGATGCCCTTTTCCGGCGCCGCACCGGCGTGCGAGGCCTTGCCGTCCACCGTCAGGTACGCCGCGCCGATGCCGCTGGTGGCCAGGCGCAAATTGCCATCCATTCCGCCGCCCTCATAGGAGAACACCGCGTCGTGCTCGCCCGCCATGCGGGTGATGGTGCTGCGCGAGCCAGGTGAGCTGATCTCCTCGTCGCCGTTGATCAGCACGGTCAGCGTGCCGTAATCCGTAAACTTCAGTTTTTGCAGCATCGCCACCGCGTGCAGGATCAGCGCGATTCCCTGCTTGTCGTCGCCGACGGCGAGGCCATAGGCGCGGTCGCCGTCGATGCGGAAGGGTTGGTCCTTCAGCATGCCTTTCAAATAGACGGTGTCCATGTGGGCGATCAGCATGATCTTCCTGGTTCCCGTCCCCTTGAACACCGCATGCACCATGGAACCCGGCTTCTGCGGCGTGTCGTCCATCCGGTAGATGTCGGTTGGCTCGATGATCTCGACCTTGCCGCCGAGCCTGGTCAGGCGTTCGGCGATCAACGCCGCCAGCTGCGCCAGGCCCTCCGCATCCTTGCTGCCGGACTCGATGTTGACGAGGTCGCGCAGCGTGTCGAGCAGCGGGGCCTTTTCCTGCTGCGCCAGCTCGTGAATGCTGGCCACCGGCGCGGCCCGTGCGGGCACGGCCGACAAGGCCAGGGTGCAGGCGGCGATACAGGCCAGCGGGAAACGCAGCTGGAACCGGAGGGGACGCGACATGGCGAGCCTTTCGAATGATCTGACCATATTGATAGTTCGTAGGATGGGTAGAGCCATCGGGCGCGCATTCGCGCGACCCGGTGGCTCTACCCACCCTACGGTCCTTGCTTCAAACATTCGAGCGAGGTGTTCTGGATTTTACAGCAAAATGAATGCGATGTTCCGGAAAATAATAGCCGGAAGCGCAGGTAGGAGATTGCGATGGATGATCGAGCCGTGCTGACTGCGCTGCAGCGCCATTGGGATGCTTCGGACACCAGCGATTTCGAGGCCGAACACGAAATCTACCGCGAGGACGCGGTGCTTGATTATCCGCAATCGGGCGAGCGGATCCGGGGCCGGCGCAACATTCAGGAGAGCCGAACCGTCCAACCGAACCAGAAGCGTTTTGCGGTCCGGCGAATGATCGGCAGCGGCGATCTCTGGGTCGCTGAATTCGTGCTTACCTATGACGGCATACCATCTTACACCGTGAGCATCATGGAGTTCCGCGAAGGACTGGTGGCCCACGAAACGCAATATTTCGCCGATCGTTTTGACCCTGCAGCCTCGCGTGCGCATCTTGTTGAGCGAGTGTAGCCCGGATGAGCCAACGGGTCGCGCGAATGCGCGCCCGATGACAGGCTCCACGATTTCAGGGTTTTCGCTGTGACGTGATCCCGTGTGGCACTTCGCTTGTACGGGCTACGTGCTGAGGCGCTCACGCCTGTGCGCCCCCATGCGCGTGGTTGGGGTCTCCGCAATCACACGGGCGAAAATCGCTGGCCGCGTCTCATTGCCATACATACTGTACGAGGGCTGCCAAACATGGCGGCGTGGAAGGGGTTCAAATGAACGCCATGACGCAAAAGATCAAAGAGCACACCTGCGCGGCCTGCAATGGAACGGGATTCCCTGCGGTGAAGCAGCCCGTGCTGGTAACTCGCAAGATCTATCCGGCGAAGTGCGAGGCCTGTGCCGGCAAGGGAAGAATTACGGACGCCGACTGAATTCAGCGAGTGTATCCCGGATGAGCCAACGGGTCGTGCAAATGCGCGCCCGATGACAGGCTCCGTGACATCCGGGTTTTTCGCGGTGACGTGATCCCGTATGGCGCGTCGTTTATACGGGCTACTTGCTGAGACCGAGGCCCTCGCGGTGCGGATTGAGTTGCGCAGCTAGTCCGACATCGAGAGGCAGATTAAATCGACGCGAATGACCCCGAGCGCCCCTGCGCTCCACGCGCAGCGTGCCTTGCCCTACCACCAGTTGGTGCCCGGTTGCCAGTACTGTTGGCCGCCGCGCCGGCGGGTATTGGCGGGTTGGGGAGGCTGGGGTTCCCAACTGCGCTGGAAAAACGGGTTGAAGCCGTCGCCCTGGACCGGGTCGCTCGAAGCGTAGACATCGATCGGGGGCGTCGGCTTGCGCGTGATGAAGCCGCCTTGCGGCTGCGTGCTCAGCACCGCGACGAACTCGGTACGATAGTTGGTCTCGGCGCTCAACGGCTCGTCCGAGATGACGATCGAGGATCGCGGTACGGCGGTCGGCGCGATGCGATCGAGCACCTCCTGCGGGATGGTGATGCGGTCGAGCGCGGCCTTGGCGTCGTCGTCGCCGTCGATGGTGACCGCGGTCCAGCGCAGGCCCGAATTGTTTTGCGCCACCGCCGTGAAGACGTGCGTGCCGATCGGCCTGTCGGAATTGCGGATCGTGACCGGAACCTCGATCGTCGCATCGAACACAATGCCGCCGCCATCAGGTGCCGGCTTATGCGTCGGGCGGCGCACGTACAGCTTTTGCGTCGCGCGGCTGATGTAGATCGAGACCGGCTCGAGCGCGAGCTTGGCCTCGCTCGCCGCCTTGGCGGTGTCGGCCTTCCTGGTCTGGGCCGCCTTGGCCGCTTCCTTGGCGGCGGCGGCGGCGTCGAGCTTCGATTTCGCGTCGGCCTTGGCGGTGTCGAGCTGGGTCCCGAGGTCCGCGGCCTTGGCGGCGGCCTTTTGCTTGAGGTCCTCGGCCTTCGCCTTGGCCTCGTCCGTCTTGGCACCGGCGACCGCCTTCTCGGCGGAGGCAAGCTCGCCGTCGGCGCGGGCCTTCAGCCCCTGCAGCTTGCGCAGCGACGCCGTCAGCGACGCGGTCTCGCGCGTCGCCGTCGTGATGGCTTTCTTCGCGTCGTCGGCCGCCCTGGCAGCCTCGGCCGCCTCGCGGGGCAGCGCTTCGGCCTTGGCCGGCGCGGCCGCGATGGCTTCGCGGTTCGGCGAGAACAGCGCCGGATGGGAGAGTTCCACTGGCTCGGCGTCGTTGGGCGAGATGATCACCCGCATCCCGATCCGCGTCTTGTCGAACATCTTGTCGGCAAAGCCAAACGGCATCCGCACGCAGCCGTGCGAGGCCGCATAGCCGGGCAGCGGCCCGCCATGAAGCGCGATGCCGTTCCAGGTGATGCGCTGCATGTTCGGCATCTCGGCATCGTCATACATGTTCGAGCGGTGTTCCCTGTTCTTCTCGAGGATGGCGAAGACGCCGGCGGGCGTCTCGCGTCCCTTGGTGCCGGTCGACACCGGCGCGCGCAGGATCCAGCCGTCGGCGTCGTAGAAAGTGACTTGCTGGCTCTTGATCGACACGATCGCCATCAGCGGCTCGCCGGCATCGCGTGGCGCCGTCGCCTCGGTGGCGGGCTTCGGGCGCGCCTGTTTCGGCGCCGCGTCGGCGGCCAGTCCCGTCAAGGCCGTCAGTGCGGCCACCGCCGCGATTGTCACAATGGCAGGAACACCCCGACGCCGCAGCGCCACGGAGGGTCGCGCCGTCGCCAATCGAATTACCATTCCTTGCCCCGGTTCAAATGTCTGTCCACGCGTGCGTCGATCAGATGTCAGATTCATGAATTTTGGATCAACCAATCGCCACCACCATCCACGCCGCGAATTCGGCCCGTTCCGGGGGCGATTCACTTTTATACGACAGCCTGCGCGGGAGAAAGAGCGGCCCGCGGCTCGGATTGTAACGATCCGGATACATCGGTGCGACAAAACAACCCGGACGGGCGGATTGCCAACAGTCTCTCGGCTGAAATTCGGCCTGACCACGTCCGGTCCGGAGGTGGATAAGCATCCCGTCATTGAGTCCAATTTCCGAAATTGACTCGAAGCGGACCGTGGAATCCACGATACCTTGAAATCGCAGCGTAAACGGTCCTGTGATCGGCCGCGCTGGACGGCCCCTCGCTGATCTACGATAATGCGTGACGGCGCGGCAATGATGCTGCTCCCGCGTTACCCATGGGTAGACGCATATGACACAGAGCGGTTTTCACGGTCAGGCGTTCAAGGACCTACTGCACCTTCAGGATACACCGTCATCGCTGATCACGCGGTCTATGCGCGGTGTCGAGGTCACAGCCACCGAAACGCGGGATGACAATCCCGTCCCGGGCCTTTGCGGCGCCATCGCACCCGAGGATGCCTATCTCGTTAGCTTGAAACTTCGCGATTATCCCGACTGCGAATACTGGGAGCGTGGCAAGTGCGTGGCCAAGCCCGATATCCGGGCAGGCACGACATATCTGTACGACATGAAGTGCGATCCGCGCTTTGTGATCGAAAAGCCGTTCCACTCCATTCATTTCTATGTTCCGGCTTTGGCGCTCAACGGCGTCGCGGAGCGGTTCGGCGCGCGGCGTGTCGGCCAGCTCGACTGTCAGTTCGGTAACGGCTTTGACGACGCGGCCGTGCATCACATCGGCGCAGCGCTCCTGCAGGGATTGCGCCGGCCATCCGAAGCGAACCAGCTTTTCGTCGATCACATGATGCTGGCGCTCACAGCGCACGTCGCTCGGGCGTATGGCGGGCTTCGCAACGCCGAACCCGTGTATCGCGGCCTTGCTCCGTGGCAGATGAAGCGTGCCTGCGAAAGGCTCCAGTCTGATCTCAGTGGCAAATTCACGCTGCAGGAGATCGCGGCTGAATTGGGCCTGTCAGTTAGCCATTTTTCTCGGGCGTTTCGGGCGTCCGTCGGCCTGCCGCCCCATCAGTGGCTCCTTCGCCAACGCATTGACGCCGCCAAGCAGTTGATGACCGTCCGTGGCCTGTCGCTTGCGGAGATCGCAATATCGGCCGGGTTTGCCAATCAAAGCCACTTTACGCGGGTATTTTCGGCCCTGGTCGGCGTCAGCCCGTCCGTGTGGCGCCGCGAAGCACAAGGTGCGGCGGAAAGCGAGGCGTGAGCCGGGAAGACGGCTGTCGCGCTTGAACGTTGCCGCCCACCGATGCCTTGCGAACTGCGTTGCCTCGTGCGCAAGAGCATTCTGAGCGCGGCGGGTGCGGGCGATGGTGGCAAGAAAGCCCGTTCACCAGGGAGAGCGCGATATAAGCCGTAAAGCCATTGCGCAGGGAAGGCCGGGTGTTCTCCGCTGGACCTGTATACTCGTGTGCATTTTGTTTTGTGCAAACCGCACACGGGACCGCGGGTGCAGCGCGCAGCCGGTCTTCCCTGCGCCCTCTCATTTCGGGGGCAAGGAAATTCTGGCAAAGCTCGGGCGCAATGCGTCGCGAGAACGCGAAGGTGCGTTTGGATGATGGTGCCAACAACAAACACCGCCGTCGTCCCGGCCTTGAGCCGGGACCCATAACCACAGGGGGAAGTTTTGCGAAAGGTCTCTGTCACCGAGCCTCTATCGAAAGATCACGCGGTATGGGTCCCGGCGTTCGCCGGGACGACAAACAACCTCACGAATTCACATGAACAAAATCCCGCAGCAGCGGATAGATCTCGTTGTTCCAGCGTTTTCCGGAAAACACGCCGTAATGGCCGACGCCGGCCTGCATGTGGTGGACGCGGCGATAGGCGCGTACGCCGCTGCAGAGGTCTTGGGCGGCCAGCGTCTGGCCGATCGAACAGATGTCGTCCTTTTCACCTTCAACCGTCATCAGGCCCATGCGCTTGATCGCGGCCGGGTTCACCGGCTTGCCACGATGCATCAGTTTGCCGAGCGGCAGCAGATGCTCCTGAAACACGTCGCGCACCGTCTCGATGTAAAATTCCGCCGGCAGGTCCATCACGGCGAAATATTCGTCGTAGAAGGTCTTGATGACTTCAGCCTTCTCCTTCTCGCCCTTGGCCAGATGCTGGGCAAGGTCGATGTGCTGCTTGATGTGCCGCTCGAGGTTCATCGAGACGAACGCCGTGAGCTGCACGAAGCCCGGATAGACCTGGCGGAACGCGCCCTTGCATTGAACGGGCACGTAGTTGATCAAATTCTCCTCGAACCATTTGATCGGCTTGCTCTTGGCGAAGTCATTGACCTTGGTCGGCTGGATGCGGGTGTCGATCGGCCCCGCCATCAGCGTCAGCGTCGCAGGCCGCGCCGGGTGATTTTGCTCCGACATCACGGCCGCCGCCGCCAGCGCCGAGACCGAGGGCTGGCAGATCGCCACCATGTGCGAGCGCGGGCCCATCTTGTCGAGGAAGGTGATCAAATGGTCGGTGTAATCCTCGAGGCCGAAGCGGCCGGCATTGAGCGGGATCTCGCGCGGATTATGCCAGTCGGTAATGTAGACGTCGTGGTCCTGCAGCAAGGTCTTCACGGTGCCGCGCAGCAGCGTCGCGAAATGGCCGGACATCGGCGCCACCAAAAGCAGTTTGGGTTGCTCCGGCGCGTGCTCCTTCTTGAACCGCAGCAGCGAGCCGAACGGCGTGGCAAAGGCGACTTCCTCGGTCACCTCCAATTCCTGATTGCCTACCATGACCTTGTCGATGCCGTAGGCCGGGCGGGTGTAGGTCAGCGAGGTGCGCGAGATCAGTTCGAGCGCCGCGGCCAGCCGCCCGAACGCCTTGTCGGACACGCCTTGCGGCACGAGGTTGAGATATTTCAGCGCCGCTCCGGCCCCGGTCCGCCACGGCGCCGTGAGGTCCATATGGTTCTGATAAGCTTGGTACATCAATGACATCATACGCATCCGCCCTTGCCCGATGATGCCATGCAATATCGAAGCCAAAGCGGAGCGAACCGCCCGAAAAACTGGCACGTGGCTTGCTGCGGAACGAGACCGGCGTAAGCTATCGGCGGCGGCGCGCTGGCGCGGCCGTCCACTTAGCCTTGCGGTAGACGTTCAGGCGTGAGGGAAGGCCCTATGGCGAATACGACACTGACCATCAGCAGCAAGAACTATTCGTCCTGGTCGCTGCGCGGCTGGCTGCTCGCGAAATTCTCAGGTCTTCCCTTCGAAGAGGTCGTGACCGCTCCCGACGATGCGTCGGCACGGGCCGAAATCCTGCTGCTGTCGTCGTCGATCCTGGTGCCGTGCCTGCGGCACGAGGGCGCCACAGTCTGGGACACGCTGGCGATCGGCGAATACCTCAACGAGGTGATGCCGGATGCCGGCCTGTTGCCGGCGGACCGCGTGCAGCGGGCGCATTGCCGCTCGATCTGCGGTGAAATCCATTCCGGCTTCACCACGCTGCGGGCCTCACTGCCGGTCAATCTCAAGGGCCATTTCCCGAACTTCAAGATCTGGTCGCGCGCACAGTCCGATATCGACCGGGTCTGCACCATCTGGCGCGAGTGCCTGGCCCAGTCCGGCGGGCCGTTCCTGTTCGGCGAGCGCACCATGGCGGACGCGATGTACGCGCCGGTCGTGACCCGCTTCATGACCTATGACGTCAAGCTCGACCCGAAGCTTGCAGCCTACGCAAAAACCATCATGGAGATGCCCGAGATGGTCGAGTGGATCGAAGCGGCCAAGGCCGAGCCCGCCGACATCGAGGAGCTCGAGGTGGAATATTAGGCAGCACGCGAAGCGCTGTGCCCGTTTGACGGGCTTTCAGCGGTGACCGTCGTGATCGCTGCAGTGCAACGCGACTGGCGCGGATTTCGCATGGCAGCATGCAGCTGTGAACGCGACGATGCGGCGCTGCCGAAAATCTGGACGCCCTGCGTGGTCGCGATCTCGCGAAGAACCGTGGAGGCTTCGATGAATCACACCGCAATCCTGCGCAACTACTTCCTCTATCGCGACCTCGGCATTGCGCCGCCGACACCCTGGAGGTGACCGCCATGTCATCCCCCGAGGAATTAACCTTTGTCGTCGGCCGCTGGTTGCGGCCGATCGTGGCGGTGCTGCATGTGGTGCGCCGCATCACGTTCCAGCCGATATCTAGCCGTGAACAGGGGAGTACAGCCGCCAAGCAGTGATTCGGGCGCGATTCGTTCCGTCCGCGTTCTGAAACTTAAAGACCGCTCCGGACGACGCGCGATATCGTCGCATTCTGGAACAATGCGCCGCGCGTCCGGCTGCGCCTGCAGCCGCTTAGAGCGTTTTCGAGCGAAGTGGATACCGGTTCGCGTGAAGAAAACGCGTCAAAACAAGAGCCTAGAGCTTCGGTTCTGATCCAATCAGAACCGTTAATGCTCTAGCCCCGGAAAATGCCCGTCAAACCTGACTGCTCACCCGCGGCAGCCGCCAGCCGACTACGGTCGCCTCGACCGCGCCGCCGGTCCGCTCATTGCGCCATTGGCCCTCGATCCAGCGGCAGGCGAACGGTAACTGATATGTGCCGCTGTGATCCTCGCAAAGCACCTCCACCGGCCGGTCCGGCGGCGGTTCCCCGTTGCCATCGAACTGTGCCAGCCGCTTCTCGCGCGTTGCCATATGTTCAATCTCCACTGCCGGGCGTGCAAACCTTACGTTTGGGTTCCCGGTGAAAGTCCATCCACACCAATAAAGCGGAAGCTCAACGCCTGAATGCGGTATCAGTGTGGTATCGCTGACGCCTGCTGCCTGATACGCAGCAATTTGATGTGATTGACCGAATGAATATTGAGTGAGGATTGGATGATCGCCCGGATTGCAAGAACCGCTGCCGCCGTTGCAGCGCTGCTGATGCCCTGCGCAAGCTACGCGCAGGATGTTCCCGGCATCGAAATCTGCACCGTCGAAAAAACCATGGAACGGCGCACCTCTTGCCTGCAGAGCAATGTCGACTTCCTGCAAAAGACCATCAACAAAATGACGCAGGACAATCAGCAGAAGCTCGACGCCGCCAACCGGCAGATCGAGGCGCTGAAGGGAACGGTGATCGCGCTGCAGAAGTTCGTGGACGATCTGCAAAAGAAGACGGCGGAAGAATTGAAGAAGAAGGCCGATGCGCCGGCGAAGGATGCGGCGCCGGCCGCGGCGAAGTAACGCCGTTATTCCGGGTGATGCGCAGCAAACCCGCGGTTCCCCGCGACGCTATGGCGACCGCGAGAGCAACGCCGATCAAATGCGGCGCGCAGCAAGCGTTCATGATGCGGCCGCTTCGAAGGAAAGCCGTCACCGATGAATCCAGCCCAGAAGGCGCTCTGGTACATCGAAAGTCATCTTGCCGGGCCGTTGACCCTCGACGAGATATCCGCGGTCGCCGGCGTCTCGCGCTTTCATCTGGTGCGGGCGTTTGCGGCCGCGACCGGATATTCGGTCATGCGCTATGTACGCGCGCGACGCCTCAGCAACGCAGCGCGTGCGCTTAGCGCCGGCGCGCCTGACATTCTCAGCCTCGCGCTGGAGGCGGACTACAGTTCTCACGAAGCCTTCACCCGCGCGTTCCGCGACCATTTCGGCATCACGCCCGAGATGGTTCGATCAGGAACGTGCCTCGATCGTCTCAAGCTTCAGGAGCCCATCGTCATGATTTCAACCGCGCTCGATCATCTCAAGCCCCCGCGTTTCGAGACCGGCAAGGCCTTGCTGGTTGCCGGCATCGGCGAACGCTGCACCCACGAAAACGAAGGCGCCTTCATTCCGAGCCTGTGGCAGCGTTTCAATCATACCATCGACCATGTCCCGGGCCGGATCGGCAAGGTCGCCTATGGAGTCTGCTGCAACGCCGACGATGCCGGCAATTTCGACTATGTCGCCGCCGTCGAAGTGACCGACTTCTCGGACCTGCCGCGCGAATTCCAGCGGGTGCGGATTCCCGAACAGAAATACGCCGTGTTTACCCACGCGGAGCACATCTCGACCATTCGCCGTACCGTCAACACGATCTGGAATCACTGGCTGCCCGCGTCCGGCATGAAGGCCGCCGACGCGCCGAACTTCGAGCGCTATGACGAGAAGTTCGATCCCGCGACCGGCAATGGCGGGCTCGAGATATGGATACCGGTGAGGGAGTAGGGCGGCTCGTGGAATGAGTTGGCGGAAGCGAAATCCATCACCTTCGGGCGAGCGCCGGAGCGCGAAGCCGACGCGCCGATCATGAGCTCTCTGTGGGATGATTTGACCGCATGACCAACCAAAGCAGCGCGTGGCGGCAGATCAGTCTCGCGGCATCCAGCTGCGCGTTTCCTGGCAAGGCTTGCCGACAATTTACGCAAGGCAAGCCTCGCTAGTTCTCCCTGGAGTTGCGAAGTTGGCGATGAGGGGCAAGGCAGCGTCAAGCGGCGGGCTGTCTAACGTCCTGTACGCCTTGTATTTTCTTCAAACGCCCCGCCCCAAAGCGCGCCTTGGGAGAAGGCGCGATGCTCCGTGCTCGAACTGGCCCAGAATTCGCATTGCAGCATAAGTACGTCAGGATCGACCGGCGACTCCGAGCGCTCTGCCAAAGCTGAGCAGCAATTTTGAACAGGGCAAATTTGAACAGGCTCCGGGTCTCGCTGAAATTCAGGGATTGGAGGATGCCATGAATATACATGCCGCGGTTGATCTCAAATGGCCTGGCCTTACTCGCCCGGACGGCGATGCCCTCCGCCTGAATAAAACGAACTTCGTGGCTATCGATCGCGATCGGGATGCTTCACACGAGCCGACCTATCGCCCGCAAGCCCTCTACAATCGCGCGAACGAAGGCTTTCATGCGAACAACGAAACCTTCCTCCTCCACGAGGTTTCGACAAATCTGCCGATCTACCGCTCCGATACAGGCCCCACCGATTTCCATCTACACCTTCCACCCGGCGGTTACCAACTCGTGCTGGTCACGTCTGGCGTGTTCACCTTCGATTACGATGGCCGATTTTACTACGTCGGTCCCGGTGCGGTGATGCTGCAGAGCGCGATCGTGCATCGCCAGCTCTTTTACACATGGTCGGGATTGTCCACCGAAGAAAACCTGAAGACGCCACAGACGGTGGTGCCGGATCCGATGTCGATGGGCTATTCCGGCAAATTTCTTGAAGCCTTCATCACCGATCCCACGACCTTCCCCAACCCGACGGTGGTGGATCATGATCACATCAACGAAGAGGAAACGCCGCGTGTAGCCTGGAGCCATCCGCTGCATGACCGCCCTGCCGATGCCTGTTTCTGGCTGCAGGATCCGCTGGAGCTGGACGCACTCTACAAGCCGCTGCCGGCAGGCTCGCCGATCAAATCCGCCGGGCCTGTTTACGTGCGCGATATCGGTATAGAGATTCCGAGCGGTCGCCTTACAACTGGACATATCATCGCGACCGACCCGCGTGGCCAGTCGCTGTTGCCGAAGAGCACCTCCGCAGCAGCGGAAACCGCCTTTCTTGGGAAGGGTGAGGTTGTCATCTATCGCGTCATTCGCGGCACAGCCCAATTCACGAATAGCGCGGGGGAGAATTTCGAACTTGCGGCCGGCGATACGGTCACGGCGGGAAAGAACACGATCGATCTGGTGGGGCTGGGCGAAAATACCCAAATCCTCCGGCTGGGCTTGCTGAAAGGCATGGAGAATCTTCGCAGCTGGACGCCGACGCAGCGCGACGAAATTGACGGCCTGGCTGGTCAAATCATTACGCGGAAGGACGTTCGTCCGCTGCGTAACGAAGGCAAGCCGGTCGGATATTTGTACGAGTGAACTGAAAAGGCGCATACGCCTTTTTGCTGTACGGCTATCGGATATCCGTTCGCTGGTGGCGAGGCCGGGGAGCGCGGCATACCTGTTGCGCAGGTCGTCGGGTTGGCAAGCGTGACCTGCTTTGCCATAACATGACGCAACGTCAGTGTTGCGCGTGCGGAAATGAGCTTGGAGTCCGCCTGCAGCCATAAAAAGCCGGGAGGATTTCATGGGAAATGTCCGCGTTCTTGCCACCGATCTGGAGTTTCCGGAAGGCCCGGTGGTCATGCCGGACGGATCGGTCGTGCTGGTCGAAATACGCGGCCGGCGGCTGACACGGATCTGGCCGGACGGGCGCAAGGAGGTGGTCGCGGAAGTCCCCGGTGGCCCCAATGGCGCAGCGCTTGGGCCCGACGGAAAAATGTACTTCTGCAACAATGGCGGCTTTAGCTGGATTCCGACGGGCAAGGTGATCATGCCGGGTCCGCAGCCCGATGACTATCTCGGTGGCTCGATCCAGCGCGTCGACCTCTCGAACGGCAGGGTCGAGACAGTGGTCGACAAATGCGGCGAGTATCCGCTGCGGGGTCCCAACGACCTTGTTTTCGACAAGCATGGTGGCCTGTGGTTCTCCGAACTCGGCAAGCGCCGGGCCCGCGACATGGATGTTGGCGGCGTCTACTACGTCAAGCCCGGCATGAAGGAGATTGTCGAGGTCGTGCACGGCGTTCTGCCGGCCAACGGCATCGGGCTGTCGCCAGACGAAAACACTGTCTACATCGCCGAAACGCCGACCGCGCGGCTATGGGCCTACGAACTTTCCGCGCCCGGCATGTTGAAGCCGCGTGAGCCGATCTATCGCGGTGAACGCGGCAAGCCGATCACGGGCCTCGGCGGCTACCAGATGTTCGACTCGCTCGCGGTCGAAGCCTCAGGCAATATCTGCGTGGCGACGCTGATCTCGGGCTGCATCTCCGTGATCGCGCCCGATGGCACGCTGGTCGAGCAGGTGCCGACCGGCGACCGCATGACCACCAATATCGCCTTCGGCGGGCCCGAGCTGAAGACTGCCTACATCACGCTGTCAACCAAGGGCGAACTGGTCGCGATGGACTGGCCGCGCCCCGGCCTGCCGCTGAATTTCTTGAATAAATAATCTATAGTGCGTCATTGCGAGCGAAGCGAAGCAATCCATTGTGCCGGACGAAGAAAGAATGGATTGCTTCGTCGCTTCGCTCCTCGCAATGACGGAAAGAGAGTGACAGATGCCCTGGCTTGAACCGGTTACCCTTCGCGGCGCCAACGCGCGGCTCGAACCGCTGTCGCACGATCAACGCGACGGCCTGACCGAAGCGGTGCGGGACGGGGAGCTGTGGAATCTCTGGTACACCTTTGTGCCGGCGCCGGAAGACATGACCAAGGAGATCGATCGCCGGCTGGGCTTGCAGGCGGCGGGCTCGATGCTGCCGTTCACGGTGTTCGATGCCGACGGCAAGATCGCAGGCATGACGACCTACATGAATGTCGATGCCGCCAACCGGCGCGTCGAGATCGGCTCCACCTGGTACGCCAAGCGTGTGCAGCGCAGCGCCGTCAATACGCAGTGCAAGTTGCTGTTGCTGACGCATGCCTTCGAGACGCTCGATTGCATTGCGGTGGAGTTCCGCACGCACTTCTTCAACCAGCAAAGCCGCCGCGGCATCGAACGCCTGGGCGCCAAGCAGGATGGCATCTTGCGCAACCACGTGATCGCGCCGAATGGCACGTTGCGCGATACCGTGGTCTTCAGCATTATCGCCAGCGAGTGGCCGACGGTGAAGGCGCATCTCAATTATCAACTCAACGATAGACTGCGGTAGTTTTTCAACCCGCGGCAGAAAAAAGTGTGATGGAAACGTTCGATTATGTGATCATTGGCGCGGGCTCCGCAGGCAGCGTGCTCGCCAACCGCCTGAGCGAAGATGCGGGCACCAGCGTCTGCGTGCTGGAAGCAGGGGGCAGGGATTGGCATCCCTACATCCATCTGCCGGCCGGCTTCATCAAGACGTTCCACATGAAGAGCATCAACTGGGCGTACCAGCAGGAGCCGGGGCCGTGGACCGGTGGCCGCAGCATCTACGCGCCGCGCGGCAAGACCCTCGGCGGCTCGTCCTCGATCAACGGCCATATCTACAACCGCGGCCAGCGCCAGGATTTCGACACCTGGGCGCAGCTCGGCAATCGCAGCTGGGGCTATCCGGACATACTGCCCTATTTCAGGCGGCTGGAGCGGCGCGTCGGCGAGGGCGATGAAACCTATCGCGGGCGCGACGGCAACCTGACCGTCACCACCATGGATTGGCGGGATCCGCTGTGCGAGGCGTTCATGGCGGGCGCCATGAGCCTCGGCATTCCGCGCAACCCCGATTACAACGGCGCGATCCAGGAGGGCGTCTCCTACGCCCAGCGCACCATCCAAAACGGCCTGCGCGTCAGCGCGGCGACCGCGTTCCTGCATCCGGCGGTAAAACGCGGGAATGTCGATGTGCGGACGCATGCACATGTCACCAACATCATCTTCGAAGGCAAGCGCGCCGTCGGCGTCCGCTACCTGAAGGGCGGCAAGGGCGGCACGCCCACCGAAGTGCGCGCCAACAAGGAGGTCATCCTCTCCGGCGGTACCTACAATTCACCTCAAGTGTTGCAATTGTCCGGCGTCGGCTCGCCGGAGCTGTTGCAGTCGCACGGCATCGAGGTGCGTCACGCGCTATCAGGCGTCGGCGAGGGCCTGCAGGATCATTACGCGCCGCGTTCGGTCGCGCGCGTCAAGAACATCAAGACCATCAACGAACTCCGGCGCGGGCTGAGCCTCTGGGTCGAGGCGCTGAAATGGGCGACGACGCGACGCGGGCTGCTGTCGCTGTCGCCGACCATGGTCTATTGCTTCTGGCATTCCGGCGAGACCACCGAGAGCTCCGACCTGCAGCTGACGTTCACGCCCGCAAGCTACAAGGAGGGCGTGCAGGGCCAGCTCGAAGACGAGCCCGGCATGACCATCGCATCCTGGCAGCAGCGCCCGGAAAGCCGCGGCTACGTCCGCATCCGCTCGGCCGATCCGTTTGCGCCGCCGATCATTCAGACCAATTACCTGGTCGAGGAGCTCGATCGCCGCGTCGTCGTCGCCGGCATGAAGCTGGCGCGCCGGCTACTCGCCTCCGCGCCGCTGTCGCAATATTACGCCTATGAGGATTTCCCCGGGCCCAAGGTGCAAAGCGACGACGAGTTTCTCGCTGCGGCCACCGAGCGCGGCACCACTACCTTCCATCCCGGCTGCACCTGCCGCATGGGACTGGCGGATACCAAATGGGCCGTGGTCGACGACCAGCTGCGCGTGCACGGGCTGCAGGGCCTGAGGGTGGTCGATGCCTCGATCATGCCGCGGATGATCTCGGCCAATCTCAATGCCTCGACCATGATGATCGCCGACAAGGCCTCCGACATGATCCGCGGCAAGGCCGCACCGGAGGCGGCGAAGCTGGCGGGTTACGCGTAACGGGGTGGTTCAGCGTGCCGGAGGATGAAGCGCAACTGACGAAAGACCATCCGCTTCTCCGGGTGGTGTCGAAATGGCCCGGCCGAGGTCCAACGCAGCGCGCATTCGAGGCGCTTGGCTTCTCGCTCCACAGCGTGTGGCAGAACGAGATCATCGAGTTCTGCGGCGAGCAGCAGTCGGATATGCTCAACCGATACTGGGACGAAGTCGCTTTGGAGACCATGCTGTCGATAGGAAAGTGCGATTCCGATATGAGGTATTTCGCCATTCAACCTCAATATCGCTCGGCGTTTCTGGATGAACTCTTCGCCGCGAGAGGTCCCATTGAGCCGCCATACCAGTCTCCACCGCTCCTCAAATGCCTGCTTGAACATCACAAGAGGGTCTGGACGGATCGGGAGTTCAGGGAGAACCGGAGCGCGCTCTTTCACCGTGCGCGGGCGGCGGAGGCCGAACGGTTGGCTATCGACGCCAAGGACGGGTTGAAGAAGAAGAAGGATGTGATTCCGTTCCTCGAACAGTTCTGCTCCGCACTTGGCTTCGAAGGTTACTCTCGCAACCGTTGGCGGAAAAAGACTGATAGCGGCCTCGTTTTCGAGATTGGCGTCTGGCTCGGCGGCAATATGTTTCGCATGTGGTCCCCATTGAAGTTTCGAATCTTTCATGTTGACGAGCCGAAGTTCGCGCTCGACGTCGAAGGAGCTGACGGCTTGCTGGGTCGGCTTGTGCCGGGTGTCGCGACTTACGAGGGTTGCAGCAATGACCGCGAATATGTTCTCGGCGTCAGGGCCCTAGTCGAGCTGTTCAATGTGGTCGCTGGGACGATTGAGCAAACTTCGCCACGACCGGAGAGCTCATCTTGAGGAGCGCGCCATGGCCCGCAGGGCCTGCGCGTGGCCGACGCCTCGATCATGCCGCGGATAATCTCGGCCTATCTCAACGCCTCGACCATGATGATCGCCGACAAGGCCTCCGACATGATCCGCGGCAAGGCCGCGCCGGAAGCGGCGGGGGTTTAGTGCCAACCGCGAAGGGACTGCGCTCCTCTCCCGCGTTTGCGGGGGAGGGCTGGGGTGGGGGTCTATCCGCACGACGCGCTCTCCAAGTGGATAGACCCCCACCCGCCGCGCTTCGCGCGTCGACCTAAGAGCGAGCTTCGCTCGTCTCGATCCCGCAAGCGGGAGAGGTGCAGCGAATCTGCAGCCCTACCGACTCCACCTAACTTCATCACGCTTTAAGCCGCCTCAGGCCGGTACAGCGTGTCGATCGTGACCACGCCCACGGCGCGTGATACGCACGGGCAGATCTTGCGGTTGTCTTTCTTCTGCTGGTCGCTGAAGAACACGTCGCGGTGGTCGATCTCGCCGTCGACGGCGATGACATCGACCGCGCAGACGCCGCATTCGCCGCGCTGGCAGTCCGAGATCACCTCGAAGCCGGCGTCGTTGAGCACGTCGAGCATCGAGCTGTTGGGCGAGACCACAAGCTCCGCGCCGGTGTCCTTCAGGCGCACACGGAATTCCGCCGTCGGCAGCAGGCCGCTGGAGCCGAAGGTTTCGTAGCGCAGATCGGCGGGAGACCGCCCGGCCTCGTTCCAGGCGCGCCGTGCCGCCTCCAGCATCCGCATCGGCCCGCACATGATGGCAATCGCATCCGATGGCAGTGCGCGGAAGGTGGCATCGAGATCGAGCCGCATGCCTTCGTCGCTGGCGTGGACGACCAGCCGGTCACCGAGTACCGAGGACAATTCGTCGAGATAGGCGGCGTCGCTGCGCGACTTCACCGCGTAGTGCAGGCGCAGGTCGATATTCCGCCGGTGCAGGGCGCTGGCGATGCCGGTGATCGGGGTGATGCCGATGCCGCCAGCGATCAGGCAATAATTCTGCCTGTTCCAGTCGATATCGAGCAGCGATGTGGGATTGGAGATTTCGACCCGCGCGCCCGGCTTGAGGCTCCACATCGCGCGCGAGCCGCCGCGACTGTCCGGCGCCAGCCGCACCGCGATGCGATAGCTGTGCGGGTCGCGATCGCCGACCAGCGAATAGGACCGCCGTGCGGGCTGCCCGTCGATCAGCACCGCGACGTTGAGATGGCTGCCGGCCGGGTAGGGCGCCACGCCGCCGTCAGGGCGCAGGCGGAATTCGCGGATGCCAGGCGTGACGTCACGGATCGCATCGATCGTGCACCAGCTCCATTGTTCGGCAAAGCGCATGACGATCCCTCCTAGAGCGTTTTCAAGAGAAGTGGATACCGGTTCGCGTCAAGAAAACGCGTCAAAACAAAAATCTAGAGGCCCGTTCCGATTCAATCGGAACGGAAAAGGTTCTAGGCCGGGGATTGAAGCAGAGCGAGTGCCGGCAGCAGATCGAGATGTGTGCGATTGCGCAGCGCCAGCCGCAGATTGCGTGCGGCGAGCCGCGAATGCTCGCGCATGATCGCTTCGGCGCGCCCGCCCTCGCGGTTCTCGATCGCGTCCACCACGATGCGGTGATGGTCCTGGCCGATCAGCAGGATCTGGTGCGCTTCCGGCAGCGCCGACTGCGCCATCACGAAGCTGCTTGGGGACGCAAACGGCAATGCCGAGACGCGGTCGATCTGCCGGATCAGCGGCGGGCTGGCGGAGAGTTCGGTGAGCAGCGCGTGAAAGCGCGCGTTCATGGTCACATAGGCGGAAAAGGCTTCGACCGAGACCGGATCCTGGCGAACCAGCTGATCGAGGTCGGCGAGGCATTCCTTCAGCGGCTCGAGGCTGCGCGCGCTGGCGCCGCGTTCGGCGGCGAAGCGGGCGGCGAGGCCTTCCAGTGTGCCGCGCAGTTCGATCGAATCGAGAATGTCGCGCTCGGTGAACGCCTTGACCATGAAGCCGCCGGAGGGGATCGCCTGCAACAGGCCTTCGTCTTCGAGCCGGACCAGCGCCAGTCGCACCGGCGTCCGCGACACGTTGGTGATCTCGACCGCCTGCAATTCGGAGATGCGCTCGCCCGGCCGCAATTGCCCGGACAGGATCATGTCGCGCAGCGCGAGCTGGGCCCGCACCGTCTGCGAGATCGAGCGTTCGGAATCGCGTTCGCTCATGGCCTCACTCCGCGGCTTGCGCGGTCGGCGGCGATGTCTCGTGGGCCACCATCCGATCGATCACCCGCCGCGCCCACATCGCGCCGGCGTCGATGTTGAGATTGTAGAAGGTGCGGTCGGGATTCTCGTCCATGGCGCGCTGTTGCGCCTCGAGGATGATCTCGTCCTCGCGAAAAATATTGGAAACGCCCTCGCGGATCTCGGTGGTCAGCTTCTGTTCGGTCAGGCGATGATTGCGCACGAAGGCCCAGAAATAGTGGCAGGTGGTGTCGGTCTCCGGCGTCATGGTGTTGAGCACGAAGCCGTTGACGCCTTGCGAGCGGTCGCCTTCCGGCGCGCCGGTGCCGGCGGGCGCCACGCCGACATCGATATTGACGGTGCCGGGCGCCTGAAAATGGATGATCTGCCAGCGGTCGACCGGGCCGGGCTTGCCGAGCTGTGCGGCCCAGAACGGCGGCGCCTCGATGCCGCGCATCCAGCGCGTCACCGTCACGGTGCGCTCGCCATGGGTGACGTCGAACGGGGCCTCGGCGACGTGGTCGTTGCCGATGCTGGAGCCGTGCACGAAGGTCTCGTGGGTGAGGTCCATCAGATTGTCGACCACGAGGCGGTAGTCGCATTTGACCTGAATGGTCTTGCCGTCGCCGGCCCAGGCCGGATCGTCGTTCCAGTGCATGTCAGGCACCAGCGCCGGATCGGCCAGCGCCGGGTCGCCCATCCACAGCCAGACAAAGCGATGCCGCTCGACCACGGGATAGGAGCGCACGCAGGCCGACGGATTGATGGTCTCCTGCGAGGGCATGTAGGTGCAGCGGCCCTGCGCATTGTATTTCAGCCCGTGATAGCCGCAGACGACGGTGTCGCCGTCGAGCCGCCCCTTCGACAGCGGCACCAGCCGGTGCCAGCAGGCGTCCTCCAGCGCGGCCACCTGGCCGTCAGACCGGCGGTACATCACCACGTGCTTGCCGCAGATCGTGCGGGGAAACAGCGCGTGCTTGAGATCGACGTCCCACGCGGCGGCGTACCAGGCATTGAGTGGGAAGGATGACGGCATGGCTGCACTCCATGGCATAATGAATTCATGATGTATACATTAATGCGCCGGATATGGCAAACTATGTATGGAAAAGGTTATATGTTACCTTTATAGTATACATATCTATAAGTGCTGTGGTTTTGACATACAGTAAATAATTATTATAATAATAATTCTTATCTTTTGAGATGATCATGGCCGAGCCGCACGCTTCTCCGGAAGTATTGCCGTCCCACCGGGTGCCGGCTCATTTGGCGCGTCGCTTCAATCAAATCTGCCTTGGTGTCACCGCCGAGATACTGAGCGGCGAGGATCTGACGCCGATGCTTTTTGGCGTTCTCGTCGCCGTCCTGGAGCGGCCGGGGAGAGGCCAGAGACAGGTGGCCGAGGGCATGGGCGTCGATGTGGTCAATTTTGGCCTGATGATCGACGTACTGGAGGGCAAGGGCCTCGTCGAGCGGAAGATCGATCCCGATGACAGGCGCGCGCGCAAGCTCTACGTGACCGAGCGAGGCGCGGCCTTGCGTCGCCGCTTGAGTCCCGACTTGCTTGCCGCTCAGGAGCGCCTGCTGGCGCCGCTATCGCCAGACGAACGGCGCGCGTTGCTGGACATGCTCGTGCGCGTCATTGAAGCGAATGATTCTTACGCCCGTCCCGGAAACGGTCGCCGAAAGCCGCAACGCAAATCCAAGCCAGCAAATCCAAGCCAGTAACGAATGGGAGGCAGTCGTGACAATGTTCTCGCAAGTGTCTCATACTCCAACATGGTCGGCTCATCGCTCAGCTCAAGGAAAATCCACATGGCGCAAGGCGCGAGGGCTGCGCGCGATCGCTGTTCTTGCGGCTTGTGTCACGGCGCTTGTTGCGCCGATGTCCGCAAGAGCGGATTGGCCCGAGCGGCAGGTCAAGCTGATCGTGACCTTTCCGCCCGGAAGCGCCAATGATGCCGCTGCCCGAATCTTCGCCGATGCGCTGGGCAAGAAATGGGGCAAGCCAGTCGTGGTTGAGGATCGGCCTGGCGCTGAAGGTACGATTGGCGTCGGATCGTTCGTCGCAAACCAGGACGATCATACGTTGTTGTATACGGTGGCCGGCTCCATCACGGTGGCGCCACTGCTGGTCGACCGGCTGCCCTACGACGTCAACCACGATCTGGTGCCGATTGCGGCGACCACAGAGATCGTTTTGACACTCGCGGTCAGCAATCAGCTGTCGGTCAACAGCATTCCGGAGTTGATCGCGGCGCTGCGGACCAGCCCCGAGAAATATGCCTGGGCGTCCGGACCGACCCTGCCGCGATTTGTATTTTCGGCGTTCCTGAGACAACACGATCTAAGGATGAATTTCGTCAGTTATCGCGACGCCTCCCAGCCGCAGGCTGACCTCGGTGAGGGCCGGATACAGGCGCTTCTCACCTCATTGACGGCCTCGTCCTCACCCGTTCAGGCCGGAAAGGCGCGCTTTCTTGCCGTCGCCAATCCAGGCCGTGCAGCCACGCTGCCCGACATCAAGACCGTGCGCGAACTCGGTTACCCCGAGCTTGAAATCGCTGGAATGGCAGGAATTTTTGGTGGCAAGGCCCTGTCCGAAGCGCTGAGAAACCGAATTGCCGCTGATGTCGCCGCGATCTGTCGGGACGCCGATGTTCGCCGCAAACTGGAGGCAAGCGGGCATAACGTGCTCAAGGGAACGACCGAGGAGCTGAAACAAGGGATCGAAAAGCAACGAACAGCGTTGAGCGAAATCACCAAATCGATTGATATCCGGAGCCCGCAATAAACCCGCGATCGGAGAGAGGCGATGTCGTCACAACTCCCGGCCCTCAAACTTCTCGACTTGATACAGTCGCACCGCATCACTGCGGTGATCCATGTCGCGGTGAGACTGGGGCTGGCGGAGCTTCTGCGGGACGGCCCGCAGACGGTGGCCAAGCTTGCAGCGGCGACCGGCGCGGACGAGCGGGCGCTCGGACGTCTGCTCACCGCACTTTCCACCATCGGCCTGTTCGCGCGGACCAGCGACAATTCCTACGCATTGACTGACGTGGGGGCCTGCCTCGACGGCGCATCCGAGCAATCGTTCAAGGCGTGGGCCTTCCTGGAAGCGGAGATGCTCACAAAGTCCTGGGCCGGCCTGCTCGAAACGATAATGACCGGCAAGACCGCCGCTCAACTTATGGGGCTTGAGAACAGCTTTGATTTGATGGGGCAAACGCCAGGCAACGTCGCCAAATTCAACGCGGCGATGACGGACCTTACGCGGCTGGTCACACCGGAAATTCTGCGATGCTACGACTTCAGCGGATTGTCGCATTTGATGGATGTGGGAGGCGGGTCCGGTGAATTGCTCGGCGCTATCGCGATGCAAAACCGGCAGTTGCGCGGAACTGTCTTCGACCTTCCGAGGTGCGCGGAGGCCGCAACCAGCCATCTTCGACACATCGGTGTCAGTGACCGCGTGGATTTCGCGGCCGGCGATTTCTTTCAGCGCGTGCCGCCGGCTATTGACGCGATCATCCTCAAGAGCGTGATCCACGATTGGGATGACGTCCGCAGCACTTCAATCTTGCGGAACTGCCGCCAGGCGCTGCCGGGCAATGGCAAATTGCTGTTGGTCGAACGGCTGATGCCGGAATCGCCAACGACGAATGAAGAGGACAGGGCGCACGCACTGAGCGATCTGAATATGCTTCGCGGGCCGGGCGGGCTCGAGCGCACCGAGCGGCAATATGCCGAACTGCTTGCCCAAAGCGGCTTCCGCCTCGCCGCGATCTATCCAGCCGGCCGCTTCAACGTGATTGAGGCTCATCTCAACTGACAGCTCCCCGAGTGACGGATGTCTCCGTCACTCGGCGACTATCGTCAGGAGCCATAAACGAAGACGTGGTCCTTCAGGTCGATGGCCGGAAATTCATCCTTCTCCGCCCAGTAATCCTGGTTATGCTGCCATTCCGGCTTGTCGCCGCGCTTGGGCAACAGGTGCATGCCGCGCATCATGTAGCCGGGATTGAAATTTTCCGGATCGATCCAGGGCAGCAGCGGCATGTTGTGGTCTTCCGGCCGAAGCTGCGGCGCCACTTTCTTCGCGCCGGTGTCCTTCATGTGGTTGAGCAGCCGGCACACGAAATCGGCGACGAGGTCGACGCGCAAGGTCCAGCTGGCGCGGAAATATCCGAACACCCAGACCAGGTTCGGCACGCCGGTGAACATCATGCCGCGATAGGTCACGGTATCGGCGAAATCGAGCTTCTTGCCATCGACCGCGAATTCGATGTCACCATTGGCCGAGAGGTTGAAGCCGGTCGCGGTGATGATGATGTCGGCTTCCAGTTCCTTGCCGGATTTCAGCAGGATGCCCTTTTCGGTGAAGCACTCGATCTCGTCGGTGACGACCGAAGCCTTGCCCGACTTGATGCCCTGGAACAGGTCGCCATCGGGAATGAAGGCGATGCGCTGTCGCCACGGCCGGTACTTTGGCGTGAAGTGGGTGGCGATGTCGTAGTCCTTGCCGAGATAGGCTTCCACCGCCGACAGCAGATCCTTCTTCGCCGCTTCCGGCTCCTCAAAGGTCCTGCGGGTGAATGCGTCCTGATCGAACAGGATTTTCCGCCGCGTGATTTCGTGGATCCACTTCTCGTCGACCTGCAACTGCCGCAGTTGCTCGGCGATCTCGATCGCGTTGCGGCCGGTGCGGAAATAGGTCGGCGAACGCTGCAGCATGGTGACGTGCGCGACGTCATTGGCCAGCGCCGGGATCAGCGTTGCGGCCGTGGCGCCCGAGCCGATCACGATGACGCGCTTGTTCTTGTAGTCGAGATCTTCAGGCCATTTCTGCGGATGGACGATTTGGCCC
The DNA here is from genome assembly GCF_018131065.1 of Bradyrhizobium sp. AUGA SZCCT0431. Lineage (NCBI taxonomy): Bacteria > Pseudomonadati > Pseudomonadota > Alphaproteobacteria > Hyphomicrobiales > Nitrobacteraceae > Bradyrhizobium > Bradyrhizobium sp. AUGA SZCCT0431. The sequence continues at coordinate 88,729 of NZ_JAFCLR010000012.1, forward strand.
TTGAACTTGGCCATGTCCTTCCACTCCGGCGTATAGCCTTCGGTGTGGCGGTAATAGCCCTGGCACATCCAGAAGAAATTGGTGGTGAAGCGCAGCTTTTCGCCGGTGTCGCTCCGCGTGGCCTCGATAGTCCAGAGGTTCTGTTCGCTCGACCAGGTCGCCGAAGTGATGGTGTGCTGGTAGCGGATGTGGCGGGCGAGATCGTTCTCCTCGATCACATCACCCATATATTTGAGGATCTCGGCCGCGCTTGCGATCGGCGCCGAGGTCCACGGCTTGAAGCGATAGCCGAACGTATGCAGGTCGCTGTCCGAGCGGATGCCCGGATAACGGTGCGTGCTCCAGGTGCCGCCGAACGTCTTCTGGGTCTCGAGGGCGACGAAACTCGTGCCCGGACATTGTGTGGTGAGATGATAGGCCGCACCGACGCCGGAGATCCCGGTGCCCGCGATCAGGACGTCGAAATGCTCGGTATGGCCGGGCGAGGCGGCGTGAATCTGGGTTTGAACGTTCATCTTCCCTGTTCTTCTTGTCGTTGGTTTTATCGTTTCAAAAGCAAAACGCCAGAACCCCGGGTTCTGGCGTTGTCGTCTTGCGATTACACTTCGCGGCGGCTCAGGAACGCCAGCCGTTCGAACAGATGCACGTCCTGCTCGTTCTTCAGCAGCGCGCCGTGCAGCGGCGGGATCAGCTTGCGCGGATCGCGCTCCCGCAGCATTTCCGGGGTGATGTCCTCGTTGAGCAGCAGCTTGAGCCAGTCGAGCAGCTCCGACGTCGAGGGCTTCTTCTTCAGGCCCGGCACTTCGCGCACCTCGAAGAAGATCCGCAGCGCTTCCTCGACCAGGCGCTTCTTGATGTTAGGGAAGTGCACGTCGACGATCCGGCCCATGGTGTCGGCGTCGGGGAACTTGATGTAGTGGAAGAAGCAGCGGCGCAGGAACGCGTCCGGCAATTCCTTCTCGTTGTTCGAGGTGATCATCACGATCGGGCGCAGGCTCGCCTTGATGTTCTCGCCGGTCTCGTAGACGAAGAACTCCATGCGATCGAGTTCGAGCAGGAGGTCGTTGGGGAATTCGATGTCGGCCTTGTCGATTTCGTCGATCAGCAGCACCGGGCGCTTGTCGTGGGTGAAGGCTTCCCACAGCTTGCCGCGCTTGATGTAGTTGGAGATGTCGGAGACCCTGGCGTCGCCGAGCTGGCTGTCGCGCAGCCGCGACACCGCGTCGTATTCGTAAAGGCCCTGCTGCGCCTTGGTGGTGGACTTGATGTGCCAGGTCAACAGCGGCGCGCCGAGCGCCTTGGCGACTTCCTCGGCCAGCACGGTCTTGCCGGTACCGGGCTCGCCCTTGATCAGCAGCGGGCGCTCGAGCACGATCGAGGCGTTGACCGCGACCTTGAGGTCTTCGGTGGCGACGTAGTCCTTGGTGCCGGTAAATTTCATCTATCTCTTTGCCTTGTTGTTCGTTCTTGCGCCGTTTCCGGCCTGAACAGTAAACGACCGCCGGTTCGGCGGTCGCGATTGAAGGTGATGCGCGCCTGTCAGCGTTTGACCAGCGAGAGGATCACCAGGATGATCACGCCGCCGATGGTGGCGTTGATGATCTCGCGGATCCAGCCGCCGCCGAGGTTGACGCCCAGTTGCGGCAACAGCCAGCCCGCAAGAAGCGCGCCGATGATGCCGATCACGATGTTGCCGATCAGCCCGAAGCCTGCGCCCCGCACGATCTTCCCGGCCAGCCAGCCCGCAATCGCGCCGATGATCAGCGCAGCTATGATCCCCATAGAATTTCCCCTGCCGGAATAAGCCCTTTATGGCTCAATTCTAGAGGAAAAACCCTCCCGGTCTAGGCCTGTCTGGTATGCGCTGGCCTTCCCTGTCGGGAATCCGCTAGCCCTTGACGTCAGCGGCCCGGCGGGCAATCTGTATTCCATGTTCTTGCAATTCTTCACATCGCTGCGCGACGCACAGGTCCCGGTGACCTTGCGCGAATATTTGACGCTGATGGAGGCGCTCGACGCCGATCTCGCCGATCAGACGGTGGAGAATTTCTATTACCTCTCCCGCGCCGCTTTGGTGAAGGACGAACGCAACCTCGACAAGTTCGACCGCGTGTTCGGCTCCGTGTTCAAGGGGCTGGAGAACCTGCTCGACGCCATGGAGAAGGCGGACATTCCCGCCGAATGGCTGAAGAAGCTCGCGGAGAAATACCTCACCGAGGAAGAGAAGAAGCAGATCGAGGCGATGGGCTGGGACAAGCTCATGGAGACGCTTCGCAAGCGGCTTGAGGAACAGAAGGGCCGCCATCAGGGCGGCAGCAAGTGGATCGGCACGGCAGGCACCTCGCCGTTCGGCGCCCACGGCTACAATCCCGAGGGGGTGCGGATCGGCCAGGAAAGGAACCGCAACAACCGCGCCGTCAAAGTGTGGGACAAGCGCGAGTTCAAGGATCTCGACGGCAACGTCGAACTCGGCATCCGCAACATCAAGATCGCGCTGCGGCGCCTGCGCAAATTCGCCCGCACCGGCGCGCCCGATGAGCTCGACCTCGACACCACGATCAAGGAGACCGCCAACCACGGCTATCTCGACGTGCATATGCGCCCCGAGCGGCGCAACGCGGTCAAGGTGCTGGTGTTCTTCGACATCGGCGGCTCGATGGATTCGCATATCGAGCAGGTCGAGGAGCTGTTCTCGGCGGCGAAGACCGAATTCAAGCACATGGAATATTTCTACTTCCACAACTGCCTTTATGAAGGCGTCTGGAAGCAGAACAAGCGGCGCTTCACCGACCGCACGCCGACCTGGGACGTGCTGCATAAATACCCGCACGACTACAAGGTGGTGTTCGTCGGCGACGCCTCGATGTCGCCCTACGAGATCATGGTTCCCGGCGGCTCGGTCGAGCACGTCAACGAGGAGGCCGGCTCGGTCTGGCTCGATCGCATCACGCGCACCTATCCGCACGCGGTGTGGCTCAATCCGGTGGCGAAGAAGCACTGGGACTATTCGGAATCCACCACCATCATTCGCCGGCTGTTCTCGGAGCGGATGTACCCGATCACGATCGAAGGCCTCGAAGGCGCGATGAAGGAACTGGTGCGGTAATTGTCCCGTCGTCATTCCGGGGCGCGCGCAGCGCGAACCCGGAATCTCGAGATTCCGGGTTCGATGCTTAGCATCGCCCCGGAATGACCGGAGCAACAACAGACAACAAAGGTGCAATCAATGCCCCAGACCATCCACCGCGGTATCAAATCCCTGATCGACGAAGCCAATGCCGAGATCGAAACCCTGAGCGCTGTGGATTCGATCAAGGCGGCTGCCAGCGACGATGTCGTGATCGTCGATATCCGCGATCCCCGCGAGATCGAGCGCGACGGCCGCATCCCCGGCGCGTTCTCCTGCACCCGCGGCATGCTGGAATTCTGGATCGATCCGGAAAGCCCCTACGCCAAGCCGGTGTTCCAGCAGGACAAGAAATTCATCTTCCACTGCGCCGGCGGCATGCGTTCGGCGCTGGCGGCCAAGACCGCGAAAGACATGGGCCTGAAGCCGGTCGCGCACATGGCCGGCGGTTTCGCCGCCTGGCGCGACGCCGGCGGCCCGGTCGAGAAGTGGGAGCCGAAGAAGAAGGGGTGATCGAGCGGTCCTCACTCGCTCCGCCTGTCGTTCCGGGGCGCGACGAAGTCGCGAACCCGGAATCCATTGATCCACCAACTCTGTCGCGCGATAGATTCTCTGATGCGCGATTGCGCATCATAGCTCGCGCTACGCGCGCCCCGGAATGACAAGGAAATAGGACATGACCACCACCGACGATCCGCTTGTCTCCACCGACTGGCTCGCTGCGCATTTCGACGATCCCAAGATCAAGATCATCGACGCGTCGTTCAAGATGCCGGGTATTCTGCCGCTGCCGAAGGACGATTATCTCGCTTCCCACCTTCCGGGCGCGGTGTTCTTCGACGTCGACGCGGTGTCCGATCATTCCAATCCGCTGCCGCACATGTTTCCGAGCGCCGAGCAGTTCGGCCGCGATGTCGGCGGGCTCGGGATAAGCAACGGCGATACGGTCGTGCTCTACGATTCCGGCGGATGGGTCGCCGCACCCCGCGTGTGGTGGATGTTCCTGTCGTTTGGACACCAGAACGTCCGCATCCTGAATGGCGGCCTGAAGAAGTGGGGCGCCGAAGGGCGCAAGGTCGAGAGCGGTGAGGTCACGCCGAAGCCGGCGACGTTCAAGGCGACCTTCGATCCGCGTTACACGCGCAACATCCAGCAGATGGTCGACAACCTCACCAGCCGCACTGAGCAGGTGCTCGATGCGCGCGCCAACGAGCGCTATCAGGGCAAGGTGCCCGAGCCGCGACCGGGCCTGCGTTCGGGTCATATTCCCGGCAGTTTTAGCGTGCCCTACAACCAGCTGTTCGACGCCTCGACCGGTGCGATGAAGTCGCTCGAGGAACTGCGCGCCGTGTTCGTCGGCGCCGGCGTCAAGCTCGACGCGCCGATCGTGACGAGTTGCGGCTCCGGCGTCTCCGCGCTGGTGCTGACGCTGGCGCTTTATCGCCTCGGCGTGCGCGGCAGTGCGCTGTATGACGGCTCATGGACCGAATGGGGGATGCAGGGCGGGCCGCCGGTTGCGACCGGCCCCACCTGAACGGCGCGGGTTTTACTGTTTGCCGCGCGAGGTTAGTTGAGCAAACGGGTCGAGCGCTTGCTGGGCCGCTGCTTGGCGCGCCAGTTGCGCGCGTCGCGCCGCGGCGATGCGCCGGCGCTCTTTGGCGCGCTGTGCCCGCTTCCTGTCGGCGCTGCGATCCGGTTTCGCGGCCGCCGGTTTCACCGAGGCCGTTTCCTGGATAGCGACAGCAGGACCGCCCAGCGTGGCGATCTTCATCGCGGCGAGGTTGCCTTCCAGGGAGGGCGCTTCCGCCACCGGCGCTGTCTCGGTCGATGCGGCTGATATCGTCGGCGGCGGCGTTTCCGCGATCGCCGCGAGCTTCACTTGCTCATTGGCCACAGGCGTCTCGGCAGCAGGCGCCTCGGCGGCAGGCATCTCGGCGGCCGGCATCTCTGGCTGCGCGGCCTGAACAGCCGGTATTGTTTCTGCCGCCGGGATTTCCGCCTTCACTGTCTCGGCCGGCACGACCTCGTTCAGCTTCACGGGCTCGTCCAGCTTCAGCGCAGCCGTCTTTTCCGGTTCAACCGGCGGCGCTTCCGGAGCTTGTGCCGCAGGGGTCACGGTCTCGATGATCGTCGCCGCGACATTGTCCGGCACCTTCTCTGCGACATCGGGCTCGACGCGCAGCAGGGCCAGCGTGGGCATGGGCGGTTCGTTCTGCCTGACAAATACGGGTTCGGGCGGCGGCCGCCGCGACGGGATGCTGGCAAATTGCTCATGCGCGGCACGCAGCAGCGCCGCCGCACCAAGCCCAAAGACCAGAACCGACATCGACAGCACGATCGCGGCGAACAGAAAGCGAAAACCGGGGAGCATGGACGCGAGTTCCGCCTTGCCGGGAGCATGCAGGGCTGTTGATGCCAAGGGAACGCGGTGACCACTGGGAAGCGGCTGGATTCGCACCGCGAATCAGGCCGATTCGAGAGTATCTCAACGTCTCCAACCTGTTTGTTACAAAATTGGCGGCCAATGGCGGCGAGGAGCCGGTAAACGTTGTTTTTCGCGCCGTGCGGCATCTTTGCCGCAGCGTTCACGGCCCATCACAAAATGACCGATTTGGCCCGAATTTGCCGATTTGTCTTGAATGCGCCGCTATCTTCCGTCATCTGCCGTTAACGGTCCGGTGTGGCTTGGGGACTATACAAGAGCGATGATGATTAACCGTATTCTGACGATCAGCGCTGCCATCGCTGCTGCAATGGCAGGAACCTCGCTTGCCCAGGCCCAGGGCTATATGCAGCCCCCTGGCTCGGTCTATTCGGCTGCACCGGGACAGTATGTTCCCGGTGGTTATGGCACCGATGAACGCCGCGGACCCGGCGCGCCCGATTTCGATGCCTTGGACGATGACGACGAGGCGCCGAACGCCCAGAGTTCGACCGCGCTGCCGCCGCCTGGCCCGGTGCTTTCGCCGAACGACCCACGCTACGGCCGCCCGGTTTATAGCGACCGCGGCCCGCCGATGCCCACCGGCCCCGTCCTTTCGCCGGATGATCCGCGTTACGGCCGTCCCGCTGGCGCGCCGGTTTATTCGGACCGCGGCCAGCCGATGCCTACGGGCCCGATTCTTTCGCCAGATGATCCGCGTTACGGTCGGCCCGCCGGTCCGCCACCCGTGATCTATTCGGATCGTGGTGATGGTCGTCGCGTTCCCGGTGATGACCGCTTGCGTCCGCCGGAAGCCGTCGGCGGCGGACCCGCCGTCACCGGCGCCGTGCAACCGCAGCAGCAACCCGCCGTCGGCGCCGACGGCAAGCCGTTGGTGCTTTCCGCGTTGCCGCCTGAAGAACAGCCGGAAGCAGCGCCCGTGCAGCTCCCGCCGCATCTGCGTCGTCAGGAAGTTTCGTTCGCGACCAAGGAGCCCGCCGGCACGCTGGTCGTCGATACGCCGAACACCTATCTCTATTACGTGCTCGGCGGTGGCCGCGCGATCCGCTACGGCGTCCGCGTCGGTCGCGACGGCTTCACCTGGACCGGCGTGCAGAAGGTCAGCCGCAAGGCCGAGTGGCCGGATTGGCATCCGCCGTCCGAGATGATCGAGCGCCAGCCCTATCTGCCGCGCTTCATGGCCGGCGGCCCCGGCAACCCAATGGGTGCCCGCGCGATGTATCTGGGTTCGACCGTCTACCGCATCCACGGCACCAACCAGCCGTCGACGATCGGCAAGTTCGTCTCGTCGGGTTGCATCGGTATGCTGAACGAGGACGTGTCCGACCTGTTCGAACGCGTCAAAGTCGGCACCCGCGTCGTCGTCATGCCCGGTGGTCCGCCGCCTGGAACTGCGACCGCTTCGGCCGCGCCTGCTCAAGGCTTGGCTCCTGCTCAAGGCTTGCCGCCGGCAAGTGCTCAGGGCGCGCCGGCTCAGGCGCAGCTCGCCCCGGTTCCCGGCATGCAGCCGACCGTGGTGCCCCCGCTGCCCGCGCCGGTGACGGTGCGGTAGGGTCAGAGGTTTGCACGACCACTATTGAAAAAGGCCCGCAGCGCGGGCCTTTTTTTCGTCATTGCGAGGAGCGAAGCGACGAAGCAATCCACACTTGCTTTGCCGGACCATGGATTGCTTCGGCGGAGCCTGTCATCGGGCGCGCATTCGCGCGACCCGGTGGCTCGCAATGACGGCTGTGCGTCGTTCGGCGTCGTACGCAAGCTTTCGGTGCCACGCCTTCCTCGCTTGCCACATTTGCGTGCTTGAATTCTCATTTCTTCCGACTATTTGCCGCCGACAAGCTGGGGCGGCAAGCAGAAGGATCTCAGCATGCGAATTTTCGTTGCGGGCGCCACCGGCGCCGTGGGCCGCGAACTCGTTCCTGCATTGGTTGCGGCCGGTCATTCCGTCACCGGCATGACGCGGACGGCGGCGAAGGCCGACGCCGTCAAACGGCTCGGGGCCGAACCGGTCGTTGCCGACGGCCTCGACGCACCGGCCGTTCATGCCGCCGTGATGTCGGCGAAGCCTGATGTCGTCATCGACGAGATGACCGATCTTGCCGCGGTGACGGATCTGCGCCGTTTCGATCGCGCCTTCACCACCACCAATCAGCTGCGGACGCGCGGCACCGATTTTCTGCTGGTTGCCGCGCGCGATGCCGGCGCGAAGCGTTTCATCGCCCAGAGTTTTTGCGGCTGGACCTATGGCAGCGGTGGCGGACCGGTCAAAACCGAAGCCGACGAACTCGATCCTGATCCGCCGCAGGAACTACGCGGTACGCTGGAAGCGATCCAGCATCTGGAGCACGCCGTGACCGCGTCGGCCGCGCCCGAAGGCATCGTGCTGCGCTACGGATCGTTCTACGGACCCGATACCGGCATGCTGTCACCGGCCATGATCGGCCAGCTGCGCCATCGCCGTGTGCCGCTGATCGGCGACGGCGGCGGCTGGTGGTCGTTCGTGCATGTCGAAGACGCGGCTTCCGCGACCGTTGCTGCGATTGAGCATGGCAGGCCCGGCAGCATCTACAACATCGTCGATGATGAACCGGCGCAAGTCAGGGATTGGCTGCCCGTGCTATCAGGCATTCTCGGCGCCAAACCGCCATTTCACGTGCCGGCCTGGCTCGGCCGGCTGCTGGCGGGGCAACACCTGGTCTCGATGATGACCGAGGTGCGCGGAGGATCGAACGCCAAGGCGAGGCAGGAACTGGGCTGGCGGCCGGCCTATTCATCCTGGCGCGAGGGATTCGCAATGGTGGCGAGGCAGACGGCCGAGAAGACGGCGGCCTGAAGCGCTGCTCGGGTAGCGTTTCGGCTTGAGGCAATCGAGCGACGATGGCATATTATGCCATCGCCCGGATCTTGAGAAGAAGCCCATGCGAACCAGGAATGTTGTGCTGACGGAACGCCAGGCAGAGCTGATCGAAACGCTCGTCGAGTCCGGCCGCTACCAGAACGCCAGCGAAGTGCTGCGTGACGGGTTGCGGCTGGTGGAGCAACGCGAGGCGGAGGATGCGAGCAAGCTGAAGGCCCTGCGGGCAGCGGCCCGCGTCGGCGTTGGTGCACTGGATCGAGGTGAGTACAAAGAATTTCGAAATATCGGAGACCTGGAAGCCTATTTGAACGAGCTGTCGGAGAAGGTCATTTCCAAGGCATCCGGATAGACTCCGATGGCCGAGCGGAGATGGCACGTTCGCCTCGGCGCCGCCGCGGAACCCGACTTGGCGAACATCTTGAAATGGACCACTGAGAATTTTGGCGCGCGACAATCGCGTGTCTATCAGAGCACGCTCGTTCAGACGATCGGCGAACTTGCCGATGGTCCCGATGTTTCGGGCTTCACGGCCCGAGATGAGATCATGCCAGGTCTTCGTACGGTCCACGTTGCGCGACGGGGCCGGCGCGGAAGTCACTTCCTGATGTACCGGGTGGCCCCTAAAACAACGATCGAAATCGTGCGGACACTGCACGACAGAATGGACCTGCAGCGTCACCTTCCATTTTCTCCCGACGAGAATGCCGACTACTAGAGTAACAGCAGAGATTTACATGACCTCTATTGAAAAGGCCCGCAGCGCGGGCCTTTTTTCGTCATTGCGAGGAGCGTAGCGCCGAAGCAATCCAGAGTCCCGCCCACGACTCTGGATTGCTTCGGCGGAGCCTGTCATCGGGCGCGCATTCGCGCGACCCGGTAGCTCGCAATGACGTTGTGAGTGGTCAGGTCCCCGGCGTAACGACGCTACGCTGTTAGTTCTCCCAACCCAGGGTGCGGGCGATAGTGGCGTTGGCAACGCCAGGGTCGTCGCATGCGGAGCCACGCCAGGCAACGTGCTGGTCCGGCCGCACCAGCAGAAGCTGGCGGCCGTAGACCCTGATGAGTTCAGGTGCGTCGCCTTGTAGCACGTGCAGCGGCAAGCAGCGCCTCGCGGCTGCAGCCACCAGTGCCTCGCTAGGCTGCACTCCGAAGCAGGCCAGCGTGAACCATGATCCAAGAAGATCAAAGATCGGTGCGCCGTCGCTCATGACGACGTTCGGCATCCGCACTCCGGGTACGGTCGTCGGCACATAGCGCAGCGGGTCGCTCGGGATTTCCGTGCCCGGCTCCGTGCAAACGATCGGTGAATCGGTGTAGGCGTAGCCGAGTTCAATGCCATAGCTCTCGTTCTCGGCGTTGCCGATGGCCCCAATGCGCAGCCCTGCCTCAGCGCGCGCGACGTCTCCCTGCGCCCCGGGGGCAGTCAGGGCAGGATTGTAGAGCGCAGCAATCTCGGCACGCACCTGGGCATGCCGGCCAGAAGCCGAACGATTGCGCAGACCGATGGGACGGCGCTCTGCATTATAAGATGCCAACAGACCCGGCCCACCAAAGCCCTGCAGCACTGCCGCGAGCTTCCAGCCAAGGTCACACGCGTCACCAATACCGGTGTTCATGCCGTAACCGCCGGTAGGGATGTATTGGTGAGCAGCGTCACCAGCCAGGAAGACGCGGTCGATCCCGTAGGACTCCGCCACGAGCAAGTGCGGGGTCCAAGCATTGGCGACCAAGATCTCATAGTCAAAATCGCAGCCCGCAAATCCGCGCAGTAACTCGCGCGCATCGACCCCCTCGGGCGCTATGGCCTTCGGCCAGCGGGTATGTAGTGTCCAGATGTCGCTGTCGTTCTGCGCGATCAGCGTGCCCGCCGCCGATTGATAGTGCCAAGCCATGCCGAAGCGCTGCAACACGCTGGTCGCTCTGGAACGGAAGTGTGTCATGAAGCGATCCATCACGCGGGATTGACCGTCAAGGCCGATTCCAAGACAGCCGCGGACCCGGCTGGTGCCGCCATCACAACCGACCAGAAAGGAACACCGTACCTGCTCGGTTTGTCCTTCTGCCGTGCGCAGAGTCGCAGTTACCCCGTCCCGGTCATGCGCCAAATTGTCGAAGGCAACGCCCCAACGCGCCTCGACGCGGGGCTCAGTTTGGACGCTTCGCTGCAGCACCGGCTCGATCTCCACCTGAGAGACGCGCATCGGTGGTTCACCTGGCATGCTGCCGTCATTCTTCTCGCGGATCAGGCGTCTCCACTGCGTCACACTCGGGTAGCGGAAGCGATACAGTTCGTCCCCCGAAAGGGACGTAATCCACGAGACGTCAAAATTGTGATCCTCCGGCACCGCAACTGCCCGAAGTTCGTCCGCCAAAGCCAGTCGGCGAAATAGCTCCATGCTTCGGACGTTAGTGATGTCCATTTTTGGATGGCGCGTGGTGGTGGGATTGCGTTCCACCAACATGCAGTTGATCTCGCGGCGAGCCAGGTCGCGCGCGAGCGTCATGCCGACTGGACCGCCGCCCACGATGAGGACCGGAACCTGCTTCATGTTCACAATACCGACCGCCAATTATCGTTCAGCCTGCCTTCTGCACAAGGGGACATTCGCTTTCCGAGAGCGGCCGGAATGCCTCGTCGCCGGGAATGGTCTTGATGATCTTCACGAGATCCCACGGATCAGTCGATTCGGCGGGCGTTTTGATCTGCACGAGGTACATGTCGTGGACCATTCGCCCGTCTTGCCGGATGCGGCCACCCATCGCGAAAATGTCGTTCACCGGCGTTTGCCGCATCTTCGCCACAACCGCCAGCGGCTCGTCGTTGTCGCCATCCTTCACGGCCTGCAGATAGTGCCGCACCGCGGAGTAGGTGCCGGCCTGAATCTGCGTCGGCATCGCCTTCATGCGCTGGAAGAAACGTTGCGACCACGCCCGGGCTTCGGGGGATATGTCGTGGTGGAAGGCCATCGTTACAAAACTGCCTTGGCCGAGTTGAGGCCCGATGGCCTTCATTTCGTCGATCATCATCTGCATCGGGATCACCCGCGTGCCAGGCTTTGCCAAGCCGAACTCGGCAGCCTGCTTGACCAGATTGACGGTGTCCTGTCCGCCGGTGGCGAACGCGATCACGGATGCCTTGCTTTGCTGGGCTTGAAGCAGGAACGAGCTGAAGTCGGAGGAATTGAACGGCGGCCGCACGCGGCCCACCACTTTGCCCCCAAGCTTCTCGACCGCCCTGGCGCCGTCGCGTTCAAGCGCATGGCCGAAGGCAAAATCCGAGGCGATGAAGAACCATGTGTCCGCGCCCGGTCCGAATACTGCCTTAACGGCGCTGGTCGCGGCCGCATAGGTATCCCATGTCCAGTGAATGCTGGTCGGCGCGCAAGCCTTGCCGGTGAAGTCCGACGATCCCGGTCCGGACACCAGAATGATCTTGTTGAGCGGTCTCGCAATCTCAACGACCGCGAAGCCGACGGCCGAGTTGGACAGGTCGGCGACGACATCGACATGCTCGATGTCGAACCATCGGCGGGCGATCGCAGCCCCGAGATCGGGCTTGTTTTGATGGTCGGCCGAGATGATCTCGATGCGTTTGCCTTTGATCGACCAGCCGAACTCCTCCGCCGCTATCCGGGCGGCCTCGAACGAACCTTGCCCCGAGGCGCTCGCCAGCGGACCGTTCATATCGGCCATCACGCCGATCTTGATGGCATCATCGCCGCTGTAGGCTGCTCCGGTCCATGCGATCGCGTTGGCTAGAATGCAGCAGATCATTGGTCCAAGAGACAATTTCCTCATGACTGGCTCCCTCAATCCGGCTTTCGGGGCGTTAGTCACTCGCTCGAAACGCAGCAGCACCCGAGAGCCCTGTCATAGAGTCATCCCCAGCGATCGTCGTGAAAGCGCGCTGCAATTTGGCTGAAAATGGGCTGAGGATGCGTTACCCTCATCCCGCCGGTGGGCCGCTCGAAGCGGCGATGGAGAGTTTTGCGGTGACAGTCATTCGGTTTGACCGGTTCACGCTCGACCTGGCGCGCGGCCGCCTGCGGGCTGGGGACCGGGATATCGAACTGCGACCAAAAAGTTTCGATGTGCTGCGCTATCTCGTCGAGAACGCCGATCGTCTGGTGTCGAAGGATGAGATCGTCAACGCGATTTGGCCCAAGGTTCAGGTCGGCGACGATTCGTTGACACGCTGCATGAGCGACGTCCGGCTTGCGCTCGGCGATGCGGAGCACCGCATCATCAAGACGGTCCTGCGTCGCGGGTACATGTTTGTCGCGCCGGTTTCACAAACCGAAGCAAGCCCGGGACCGTCGCTCCCCGATAAACCCTCGATCGCCGTTCTCCCGTTCGCCAACCGCGGCGGGGATCCCCAGCAAGATTATTTCACCGATGGCATTTCGGAGGATCTCACTACCAGCCTGTCGAAATTCGCAGGCCTGTTCGTGATCGCGCGCCACTCGGCCTTCCGCTACCGCGGAACGGACCGCGACGTGCGGTCGATCGGGTGCGAACTCGGCGTCCGCTATCTGCTGTTTGGCAGCGTGCGGCATGACGCCCGGCGCATCCGTATCACGGCCCAACTCGTCGACGCAGGAACCACCGAGCAGCTATGGACCGAGCATTACGATCGCGAGCTTACCGGAATCTTTGCACTCCAGGACGAGGTGACCCGGAAGATCATCGACACCCTGATTGCCCATATTTCCAGGTCCGAGATCGAGCGCGCGCTGGCCAAGCCGCCCGAAGCGTTTTCCGCTTATGATTATTGGCTGCGCGGAAATGCCATCATGAAGAGGTGGCAAAGCGACCCCACCGGCGAGCAGATATTCGCTGCCCGGACACTCTTCCGGCAGGCGATGGCCGCCGATTCTGCCTACGCACCGCCAGTTTACGGTCTCGCCCGGACCTATAATACTGCCTGGATCGAGCCGTGGTCGCATGAAGCGCTCGCCCTTGAGTATCAGCAGCCGGCAACACTCGAGCAAGGCCTGTTACTTGCGCAGAGAGCCGTTGAACTGGATCCCCATTTGCCCGACGCCCGTCTGACGCTTGCCGGAATATTGCGTTGGTTGAACAGGCCCGCCGAAAGCCACGCAGAATTCGAGCGCGCCTTCGAACTCAACCCGAATCTTGCGGACCCTCGGTTCGCGCTCGCGCTCATCCATTGGGGCCGCACCGAAGAAGCAATGGATCACCTGAAACGGATCATCCGGTTCGATCCCTTCCATGCACCCGACTGTCTGACTTTCCTGGGAAACGCCTATTACCTGACCGGCCAATACACCGACGCGATTGGAAATCTCAGGATCGCGGCCCGTCGCGTGCCGTCTTTTCGTCCAACCTTCGTTTGGCTTGCCGCAACCGCCGCCCAGCTCGGTTATGATGGGGAAGCCCAGGAGGCGGCGGCGGTCGTGCTGCGGCGTGACCCAGCCTTCACGATCCAAAAATGGCTGCAGTTGCATCAGTTTGTGAAGCAGGCCGATGCCGATCGAGTCGCCGAAGGATTGCGTATTGCCCGGTTTCCGGAATGAGGCTGAATGTCCGGGTTCCAGGTTACAGGATGTCTGCGCGTCACAGAAGCGCGTAAACGCGCTGCGCAGTATCCGGGGAACGCCGGGCGGCTACTAATTTGCGGGATGATGAAGATGTGCCCCTGATTTGCCCGACGTGTCAAAACGTTTTTGCGGGTTAAGAATCCATGCCAGCGAACCCCTTTGTTTTCTTAGGGTTCCTTTCTTTGCATGGGGTTGTTTTCCATATTTTTGTTTGGGAGCGGGATCGGCGACCCCAGACCAGCTTTCTTCAGGCCAGCTTTCTTTAAGCCAGCTTCCGCGTCGCCTCGCCCTTGAACCAGGCGTCGATGCCTTCGACCATCTGGCGGTAGTGGTTGCGAAAGCTGTCCTCGGTGACGTAGCCCAGATGCGGCGTCAGCACGAGGTTGTCGAGCTTGCGGAAGGGATGGTCGACCGGCAGCGGCTCGACCGAAAACACGTCGATGCCGGCGCCCGCGATCTTGTTCTGCGTCAGTGCTTCCAGCAAGGCGCCTTCGTCGACGATCGGCCCTCGCGCCGTGTTGACGAGGTAGGCGGTCGGTTTCATGCGGGCGAGGTCCTCACGTCCGACCAGCCCGCGTGAGCGCGGGCCCAGCACGACATGCACGGTGATGATGTCGGCGGTGGCGAACAATTCCTCCTTGGAGGCGTAGCCGACGCCGGCTTCCGCGCACTTCTCGGGCGTCAGGTTCGGGCTCCAGGCGATCACGTTCATGCCGAAGGCCTGCGCCAGCTTTGAGACCTTGGTGCCGAGCTTGCCGAGGCCGATCACGCCCAGGGTGCGGCCCTCGATTTCCATGCCGACGAATTTCTGCAGCGGTTCGCCGGCATGCATGCGCGCGTTCTCGCGGCCGATATTGCGGGTCAATTCCAGGATCAGGCCCATGGTCAGGGGGGCGGTGGGATCGCGGCCCCATTGGGTGCCGCACAGCACCACGCCGTGGTCCTTGGCGGCTTCCATGTCGATCGCGGCATTGCGCATGCCCGAGGTGATCAGCAGTTTCAGTTTCGGCAGCGCCGCAAACATCGTGCGCGGAAACGGCGTGCGCTCGCGCATCGCGCAGATGATCTCGAAATCCTTCAGCGCACTGGCGGCGGTTTCCGCGTTCGCAAACGGCTGGTTGAAGACGGTGACGTCGACCCGGTCGGCGATTTGGGACCAGTCGGCGACCTTCAAGGCCACATCGAGATAGTCGTCGAGGATTGCACAGCGCAGCCGCGTCATTGGAAAGTCCGATCATGGCGTGGGTGACGGCGGAATTGGGCCGTCAGGGGAGATCGCCATGGTCGCGCGCAATCGAAAGGCGCGCAAGCGGCCAAAAAGCGGGGCCAGGTCAAAATTCCGGGAAGCTCAGTTCGAGCGGGAGAGGTGCTTGGCGCGCCAGGCGGGGCCGGGGCCGCGCATATAGTGCAGTTCCGGACGGTAGGGGTTGAAAGCCTTGGCCACGAACTGGCGCCAGAAGTTGCGAAGTTCGGCCAGCGGCTTTGCAAGGCCGTGGCCGTGCGCCGGGGTGGAAAGGGATGCCGAACTGGTCGTCGCCATGACGCGGTCTCTGGTTTCCATTCGCGGTTTCGCCGCGGAGACGCCTTTTTTCAGCGCCGGGAACGACTTTTGGCCTGATTTATTAAAAGAAGGTTTCAATTGTCGTGATCTAGGGCACACAAGGGTGTGTCCGAGCACACATGGTGACCATCCCGTATTCATCCGTGGTGAACGGATGGAAAACGCGTCCCTGCGGTTGCCCTTTGGGGGCCGCGCCGCTACATCAGCGGCAGCAAATTTCCATAAATCCTCTGGTTTCAAGGGATCGCGATGGCTCGCCAGTTCGTCTATTTCATGCAGGGTCTGACCAAGAGCTACCCGACCCGCAAGGTGCTCGATAACGTCCATTTGTCGTTCTACCCGGACGCCAAGATCGGCGTGCTCGGCGTCAACGGCTCCGGCAAATCGACCTTGCTGCGGATCATGGCCGGCCTCGACAAGGAATATAACGGCGAGGCCTGGGTCGCCGAGGGCGCCCGGGTCGGCTACCTCGAGCAGGAGCCGCATCTCGATGAGACCAAGACGGTCCGCGAGAACGTCATGCTGGGCGTCGCCAAGCAGAAGGCGATCCTCGATCGCTATAACGAACTGGCGATGAACTACTCGGAAGAGACCGCCGACGAGATGACCAAGCTGCAGGACGAGATCGAGGCTGCCGGCCTCTGGGATCTCGACAGCAAGGTCGACCAGGCGATGGACGCGCTGCGCTGCCCGCCCGACGATGCCGACGTCACCAAGCTGTCGGGCGGTGAGCGCCGCCGCGTCGCACTGTGCAAGCTGCTGCTCGACCAGCCGGACCTGCTGCTGCTGGACGAGCCGACCAACCATCTCGACGCCGAGTCGGTGTCGTGGCTGGAAGGCCACTTACGCAACTATCCCGGCGCGATCCTGATCGTGACCCATGACCGCTACTTCCTCGACAACGTCACGAGCTGGATCCTCGAGCTCGATCGCGGCAAGGGCATTCCCTACGAGGGCAATTATTCGTCCTGGCTGGTGCAGAAGCAGAAGCGCCTCTTGCAGGAAGGCCGCGAGGACGCCGCGCACCAGAAGACGCTTGAGCGCGAGCAGGAGTGGATTGCGTCGTCGCCCAAGGCGCGCCAGGCCAAGTCCAAGGCGCGCTACCAGCGCTACGAGGACCTGTTGAAGCAGGCCAGCGAGAAGCAGACCCAGACCGCGCAGATCACGATTCCCGTGGCCGAGCGGCTCGGCCAGAACGTCGTCGACTTCGAAGGCCTCAGCAAGGGCTTTGGCGACCGCATGCTGATCGACGACCTCACCTTCAAGCTGCCGCCGGGCGGCATCGTCGGCGTGATCGGCGCCAACGGCGCCGGCAAGACCACGTTGTTCCGGATGATCACCCAGCAGGAGACGCCGGACAAGGGCACGATCACCGTCGGTGAAAGCGTGCATCTCGGTTACGTCGACCAGTCGCGCGACGATCTCGACGGCAAGAAGAACGTGTGGGAGGAGATCTCCGGCGGCAACGAGTTGATCCTGCTCGGCAAGCGCGAAGTCAACTCGCGCGGCTATTGTTCGTCGTTCAACTTCAAGGGCGCCGACCAGCAGAAGAAGGTCGGCGCGCTGTCGGGCGGCGAGCGCAACCGCGTGCATCTGGCCAAGATGCTCAAGTCCGGCGCCAACCTGCTGCTGCTCGACGAACCGACCAACGATCTCGACGTCGACACGCTGCGCGCGCTGGAAGAGGCGCTGGAGAACTTCGCCGGTTGCGCCGTCATTATCAGCCATGACCGCTGGTTTCTCGACCGCATAGCCACCCACATTCTGGCCTTCGAAGGCGACAGCCATGTCGAATGGTTCGAAGGCAATTTCCAGGATTACGAGAAGGACAAGATGCGCCGGCTCGGCCAGGATTCCATCATCCCGCATCGCGTGAAGTACAAGAAGCTGACGCGCTGAGTTGTGGTTCGCGCTGAGATGACGAAGCCGTGTCGCAGACGCTACTCCGCCTGCGCCAAATGGCCGCTCAATGCCGCTCGTCCGGAATGTGCCATATCCGGCTATTAGATTGGCCGCGATTGCCCCACCTGAGTCCCGCACAGAGAGATCCCCGACCATGTCCATGACGCCGGAAACGCCGTTGCCGCCCAAAGCTGAGAGGAAGGCATTGCGTCCGATCCCGTTCCTGATCTTCAGCTCCCGCTGGCTGCAATTGCCGCTTTATATCGGCCTGATCGTCGCGCAGGGCGTCTATGTGGTGCTGTTTCTGAAGGAGTTGTGGCACCTGTTCGCCCACGCCTTCGATTTCAGCGAGCAGCAGATCATGCTGGCGGTCCTCGGCCTCATCGACGTGGTAATGATTTCGAACCTCCTGGTGATGGTCATCGTCGGCGGCTATGAGACGTTCGTCTCCCGTCTCAATCTGCAAGGACATCCCGACCAGCCGGAATGGCTCAGCCACGTCAACGCCAGCGTGCTCAAGATCAAGCTCGCGATGGCCATCATCGGCATCTCGTCGATCCATCTGTTGCGCACGTTCATCGAGGCCGGTGCATTGGCCTCGGGCAAGAGCTCCTATACCGAAACCGGCGTGATGTGGCAGACCATCATCCACACGGTTTTCATTCTGTCGGCGATCGGCATTGCCTATGTCGACAAGCTGTCGAATGATTCCGCAGAAAATGCCAAACACGCCGCCGTCTCGCATCGATAGCCGGTGCGTCGATCACGGGATTTCGATCGTGCAAATGAGGGCGATCACCGCGGTTCTGATATTGGCAGCGATGACGCTGGGCGTGGTGCGCCCGGCGTTCGCCGCCGATGCCGGCTTCACGCAGTTCATCGCCTCGCTGTGGCCGGAGGCGCAGGCCGCCGGCGTGTCGCGGGCGACGTTTGACGCCGAGACCCGCGGCCTCGAGCCGGATTACAAATTGCCCGACCTGATCCTGCCGGGACGGCCCGCCACCGGCGCGCCGTCGCAGGCCGAGTTCGTGCAGGTGCCGGCCGATTATGTGAAGGAGGCCTCGATCGCGCGGCTGGCGGCGGAGGCGCAGAAGCTGATGGCGAGGCATCGCGCAGCGCTCAGTCAGATCGAGAGCCGCTTCGGCGTGCCCGCCACGGTCGTGCTCGCGATCTGGGGCCGCGAAACCGATTACGGCCGCTATCGATTGCCTTACGACACCGTGCGCGTGGTGGCGACGCAGGCCTATGTCGGCCGGCGCAAGGATCAGTACCGCGGCGAATTCATTCTGGCGCTGAAGATCCTCGGGGAGGGCGCGGTGACGCGCAAGGACATGCGCTCATCCTGGGCCGGCGCCACTGGCCTGACGCAATTCCTGCCGGGCGAATATTACAAGCATGGTGTCGATTTCGATGGCGATGGCCGCATCGACATCTGGAATTCGGTACCGGATGCGCTCGCCTCCGCCGCCCAGCAGCTCGTCAACAAGGGCTGGCAGCCGGGCTTGCGCTGGGCCTATGAAGTGCGCGCGCCTGATAATGCCGACTGCACCATGGGCGTGCCCGAGGTGAGCAAGCCGATCGGCGAATGGCTGCGCGCCGGCTTCGTGCCGGTGCGCGGCGCGAAGTTGAGTGCGGCCGAGCAGGCCCAGCCAGCCTCGCTGCTGCAGCCCGAAGGCATTTATGGTCCGGCGTTCCTGACCACCAAGAACTACTTCGTGATCAAGGAATATAACTTCTCTGATTTGTACGTGCTGTTCGTCGGCCATCTCGCAGACCGCATGGCGAACCCGTTGCCATTCGCGACGCCATGGTCGGCCTCGACGCAGTTGCGCAGCAAGGACGTCGAAGCCATGCAGCGTCATCTGACGCGGATCGGCCTCTACAAGGACAAGCTCGACGGCAAGGCAGGCATGCAGACCCGCGCGGCGCTGGGGGCGTATCAGAAGTCCGCCGGATTGAAGGTCGATTGCTGGCCGAGCGAAGCGGTGCTGCGTTCGATCAGCTCGTCGCGTTGACGCAAGAGAGATCGGCACCAAGCGAGATCGGCCAAGAAAAAACCCGGCCGAGAGTTTCGGCCGGGCTTGAACTCGCAAGGCGCGTTAGGCGCGCCGGTCGATCGGATCAGTAGCAGACTTCGACGCGGCGGTAGGCCCAGCCGTAGCCATCCCAGAAGCGCTCGCGAACCAGGCGGCAGGCCGGGGGGGCGTCTTCCACATACACCGGTCCGCCGTAAGCCGGGCGGCTGGAGGCGATCGCACCACCGATGATCGCGCCGCCGATCAGGCCGCCGACCACGCCAGCTGCCACGCCACGCTGGGCGTTTGCGGGTGTCGCTGCGAGCGAACCGGCAATCGTTGCGGCCGCGACGAAGGCAGCAAATGTCTTCTTCATGTTGAAAGCTCTCCTGGAGATGGCGCCTGATCAGCCGACGCCGGGTTTAGGGTTAGGCACACACGCCGTACTCGAATTGGCCGCTTCGAAAAGAGCGCACAACGGTCAACCGAAAGTAAACGTGCGGGCTTGATGGCCGAAAAAAGCGGTTTTTTCTGGCCATGGAATGGCAAAGTCCCGGAGAACCCATCGGGTTTCCGGGACTTTGCGTGCGATTTAATGAAGGTGAACGGGTATTCAGAGCGTTTTCGAGCTTCGGTTCTGACCAATCAGAACCGACAAGGCTCTAGTCGCAAACCCGCACGCTGCGGACCCGCCAGCCATAGCCGTCCCAGAATCGCTGCTTCTGCCAGATGCAATCCGGACCGTAGCCGGGTTCGGCAACATAGGCCGGGCCGCCGTAATAGCCCGGGGCCGGCGCATAATAGCCCGGACCACCGTAATAGCCGTGCTGCGAGGCGATCGCGCCGCCGACAATGGCGCCGCCGATCAATCCGGCTGCGACGCCTGCCGCTACGCCACGCTGCGCATGGGCGGGGGCTGCCGCGGAAACAGCCAAAGCGGAGACGGCAACCAGCGCCATCAATGTCTTCTTCATGGGCCTCACCTTTCTGATGGAGCAAAGGACGGCGGGAAAGCGGTCCGTCGCAGCGAAAGTTCCATATTTCGCTGAAATGATCAATGAACGGGACCGCCTCTTTTTGCGACGAAGGGGCATGCGGTTGGGCTTCATTGCGGTGCAAAAGGCCCGCTTCCCAACCGATTTTGAAGAGGATTCCGGGATGAGCGGGATGACAGCATATCTAATCGCGCTCGGCGGCATGTCGGCTATGTTCTATTGGGTGATAACCCGGACGTACAATATCAGCGCATGGCCCAGCGGCTCGTCGCGCGACCGCGACCGCGACCGCAACCGCAATGATGACAGCTATGGTTCCAGTAGCGGCGGCGGCAGTGGCTCGAGCATCGCCAACCTGTTCAGCAGCGACAATTCCAGTTCGAACTGCTCGTCCGACAATTCCAGCCCGTCCGATAATTCCAGCTCCAACTGTTCGTCCGACAATTTCAGCTCGTCCGACGACTCCAGCTCGTCGAGTGATTCCAGCAGCGATGATAGCGGGGGAAGCGACAGCGACAGCGGTAGTGATAGCGACAGCGATAGCGATAGCGGCGGTAGTAGCGATGATTGATAGCGGTGGTGGTGGTGGTGACTAAGGTCACAGTGCCTGCGCGGGAAACCTGCGATTGTGCCTGTGAGACAAGGCTTTTTAGACTCATTCCAAACTGACTTAGGCTTCAGTTTGGAATTGCTTGAAAGTGTTGTTTTTCCTTTTGCATCAAGACCTGGCCTTCAATATCGATGAGGCCAAGCTTCACCGAAGGGCCTGCCGACTTCATGATTGTTTGTTCCTGTAACGTCATCAGCGACCATGATGTCCGCAATGCCGTCAGTGCAGCTTCAGGCGTGGCGCGCAATCCCAAGCAGGTCTATGGATGCCTCGGCTGCAGCGCCGAGTGTGGCCGCTGCGCGCGCACCATCAAGGCCATCATCGACGAGGCGCTGGGCCCCTGCGCCAAGGCCTGCTGCTCGGGCTGCCCGCATAGCCACGCAATGACCGAAGAGCAGGCCCACGAGTTCGCGCTCGCCGCCTCCTGAAAGCCTCTCAAATCCGCGGGATAGTTCGGTTCCCCACCGCTTTTTTGCGGGAACCATTGCTCTTGCCTCCAAACTGATTTAGAAACGTTCTAAATACAGTTTCGGGCCGATTTGGCCTCAATAACCCCGGAGTGCACCATGCAGGGCGACCCAAAAGTCATCGATTATCTCAACAAGGGCCTGCGCAGCGAGCTTACCGCGATCAGCCAGTACTGGCTGCATTATCGGCTCCTGAACAATTGGGGCCTTCTGGACATGGCCAAGGTCTGGCGCAAGGAATCCATCGAGGAGATGGAACACGCCGACAAATTCACCGACCGGATCCTGTTCCTCGACGGCTTTCCCAACTTGCAGGTGCTCGATCCCCTGCGGATCGGCCAGAACGTCCTGGAAATCATCGAATGCGATCTGGCCTCCGAGATATCCGCGCGCGCGCTCTACCAGGAAGCCGCTACCCACTGCCACGGCGTCAAGGATTACGTCTCACGCGACCTGTTCGAGCAGCTGATGAAGGACGAGGAGCATCACATCGATTTCCTCGAGACCCAGCTCGACCTGATCAAGCGCATCGGGCTTGAGCTCTACACCCAGAAGCATGTCGGCGGACTCGAGAGCGAGCACTAACCCTAGGGCGCGATGGCTCACTCCGAGGAGATTGCCCGGCTTGAGCATGAACTAGCGGCGCTCAGATCGCAGTATGCGCTTCTCGAACGCAACGGGCGCGTAGCGAAGCGCGGCAGTGTATTCATGCTTGCCGCGCTCGCCGCTTTCCTTGGCTATCTCCTGTGGGCCGATTTCGTGATGGGTGCGCTCGCTGTGGTCGTGTCGACGGCCATAGCTGTGCTTGTCTGGTTCTTGCCTGCCAGCAACCGGCGATGGATCGATGCGGGCACGCCGATGGGGGAACTTGAGTTCGGCCCAAGTCAGGCCCAAAAAGTAGAGCAATGGATTGCCGACAGGGAAGCGCGGCTGGCCGAACTTCGCTTGGCCGACAGCTCAGGCAATCCCGGGGCCGATCGCTGATCCCCGGCTTTCCTCACAGCTGAGTCTTGTACCGCTCGTAAATCACTTCCTGGCTTTCCCGTTCGCCAAGGCCTGTCTGGTCGTGAATGACTTCGCCGATGCTCGGCATCACAGCGCGTTCCACCCGCGTATCGCCCGCCCACAGCTTTGATCGCATCAGCGCCTTGCCGCAATGGAAATAGGCCTCGTGCACGTCGATGTGCAGCACCGCACGCGGTGGCTTGCCGAACTCCACCATCGACGCCATCACCTCCGGATCCACCGATACCTTGCCCTTGCCGCCGACGCGTAGCGTCTCGTCGATCCCCGGCACGAAGAAGATCAGCTGCACGAAGCCGCTTCCCTCGACAATGTTGCGAAAGCTGTCGATCCGGTTGTTGCCGGAGCGGTCCGGCATCAGCAGCGCCTTCGGTCCGGCGACATGGATGAAGCCGGGATTGCCGCCGCGCGGCGAGGCGTCGACGCTGCCGTCCGAGCCCGACGTGGCCAGCACGGAGAACGGCGACATGCCGATGAATTTCTTCGCATGGACGTCGATCTCGGGGCGCGCCTTCGCGATCACGCGCGGCGAGGGGGCAGGATAGATCGCGGCGAGGTCGCTGGCGGCAAAGTCGGTCAAGGCACATCTCCTGAATGAATGCGGCGCGATGACGTGAAGATACCATCGCGGTATTCCGGCGACCACCTTTTATCTCTACATCCTGCGATCCCGGATGCTGCCGGAATCCTACACCGCGTCCGCAGGCACGAAACAGCTGATGATAATGCTGCCGCGGTGATGCACGTACCACACCACGGCCTCTCCGATCGGATTGCCGTGATCGCGAATGACGGCGCGGTCGGGTACCGCCATCCACTGGCCTTCGATCGGCACCCAATAGGCGCCGTCGCGCACGTCGTAGGAGGTGCGATGGCCGTCGGAGATATCGCAGCAGGGCACGCCGTTCGGCGCGATCACACTTTTGAACCAGTTGCGGATATCGGGTGGGACATTTTCGAATTGCCCGTTATCGACGGCGAGCGCGGCGCCTGCGAGCGCACAGAGACACACGAGCAGAACGAGCTGCGCTAGTCGCATCCAATCCTCCGCCGTGTTGATTGGTCGAATCGTATCCATCACAATTCAAGCGGAGCAGGCGAGCCGATGCACGCTCAAATAATGAGCGATATGAGAAGTGGCATTGATGCGGTGCGAAATCGGAACTTCTGGCCGGTCGTCCTGTACGGTTTGATGCGGGGCAGGCTGGCTCATTCGTCGCACCGACCTGATTGCTATCTTGAAATAGGGGCAGCACGAACGTGCTATCGACCATGCGTGCAGATTCGTGGTGAGCTACCGGGCGCAGCAAGTTGCCCAAGATGCGGTCTAACGTCCCGCGGTTGATGCAAGGAACCGCTCCACGGGTCATCTTCACGAATGGAAACGCGTTGAGCACGAACCCGAAGATTGCAATAGGCCTGCTCTCACCCGTGGGATTGCTGTTTGCGCTCCCCATATTGCTTTGGGCTTTCAGCTTTACGGAACTCGTAGGGTTGGAGAAATGCAGCGTCGGTTCGATTAGCGTTGCTGAATACGAGCGCATCCTGTCTCGGGCCGGCGCGCAACGCTGGACAGTATGGCCCGGTCTGTCGAATGGGGTGTTTTGGCCGTCGGACAATGGCTTTCGGGGCCCGACAGTGTCTTTCAACAGCAATCTCAATGATCAGCTTCTCTCACACATCAGAGAGCTTGCTGGATCCGATCCGTCCATCAATCGCCAACTGGCTTCGGCCCATGCCGTGATGCGCAGCATGGGTGCGGAATACGTCCAAACTCAGGAAGTGCCGGACATGCGCGGGGACCGCGCCAGTTCGCGCGTCCATTTCCAATACTACTTGCCTCAACTGCGTTTCGCGCCTGTGTGCGTTCTTTGCCTGATATGGTCGTACACGACAATTGACGTGATCTTTTCCCATGAATTCGCAACCCACCGATACGAATTGCAGGAAGTGAACGTTCTGCACGCCGGCCTGAAAGGTACCCCTGACAAGAACAGGGCGCGCAACGTCCCATGGGGTAGCTGCCCTGAGTTTCGATGATCCTTTCACAATTGACGATTGGATTGAGCAATGGACAGCGACGCAAACTGCGGGGCCGCAGGTTGATACGGCGCGAAATCAAGGCTGCCTTGTCACGCGCCGTTTGGCGGAAGCCTTCGGCGCGACGTTCTTCCACGCCATGGTGAGCGCGCTCTTCAGCGTTGTCGCGTCAGCCGTTTCCAGAAGCACGTTGGTGTAGCCCTGCTTGCCCCAGCCGCCGGGCACGGGGCGGAAGATGTCAGGCTCGGCCTCGACCAGCACCGACTGCTGTTCGGGGGTGAGCTTCACCATGCCCCAATCATCATCGGGGTAACCGAGCGTCGCGAAGATGCGTTTGCCGATCCGGAAATCGGCTTGGCCCTGATGCGCGCCTTCGACTGCGCCGGGGAGCGCGAGTGCGGCTTTGCGAAAACGGCCCGACATCGCACGCTTCGCTCCGGCTCACATCGTCCGTTGCGGCGCGGTCTGCAGCAATTCCTGCAATTGCTTCTTGTAGAATGCCGCATTGCCTGTCGTGAGGTGTCCGCGCGTCTCGGTCGAGGCCGGGATCAGGAACAGGCGGCCGTTCTTGACGCGTTTCATCGCAGCATCGGTGACGCCGGTTTCCGGCGGATTGCGCTCATCGTCGGCGGCGTTGATCGCAAGCAGCGTCGCTTCGATCTTGTCGAGGCCTGCGGACGGATTGTAATCGCGCGAGGCTTCCCACTGATAGATGAAGTCGTTGGCATCGGCTGTAATCGGCAGCGCCAGCCGGTCATCCACCATCTTGTCCGCCTTCGCGCCCGTCGGCGCCAGCATCTGATAGGCCAGCGTGCCGCCGCCGGTGGCGATGCCGTAGGCGGCGATGGCGTATTTCATCATGCGCGGCTGGGTAATGTAATTGCCGCGGTTGTAGTCGGGATCGTTACGGATGGTCTCCAACATCATCCGCCGCAGCATCCAGTTGCGCGCCGCCATCTCGGTCGGCTGCGCGGCCATCGGCACCAGCGCGTCCATGTACTGCGGATATTTTCCGCCCCAGATCCAGGTGTGCATGCCGCCCATCGAATTGCCGATCACCAGCCGCAGGTGCTTCACGCCGAGGCCTTCCTTGACCAGGCGGTAATGCGCGTCGACCATGTCCTCGTAATTGTATTTCGGGAATGCCGTCTTCATGCCGTCGGAGGGCTTTGACGACTTGCCGTGGCCGAGCCCGTCCGGGATGATGATGTAGTATTTCGCCGCGTCCAGCGGCTGGCCGGGGCCGAACAATTCACCGGCAAAGGTCGGCGTCAGCATGTTGGTGGCCGAGCCACCCGATCCATGCAGCACCAGCACCGGCTGGCCGGTCGGCTCGCCGATCGTGGTGTAGTGCAGCCGCAGCTCCATGGTTTCGCCGGAGTGGAATTTGAAGTCCTTGGCGATCCAGTCGCCCTGTTTGGGCGCCTGATAATCTGCGGCAGATGCGGCGAAGGAGGTCAAGGCGATAGCAGCCGTTAATGTGATTTGCGAAAAATTCATGCTGATCTCCCCTGATGCGGCGCTCTTTTTTAGGGCCACTTGTCAGGGAGCCTATCACAACGACCGTTTCACCGCACCAGATTGCCGTACAGCGTGTAATTGGCTTTCGGGCCCTGCATCACCAGCGTCCAGTGCGTAAAGTCGACCCCGGAGGTGCAGGAATTGCCGCCGCCCTGCAGGATCAGCGTCAGGATCTGCTGCCTTGCGATACCAGGCTGAAACACGCCGCTGCCTGAGGCCGGCGCTGACAGTTTCCATTCCTTGTAGAGCGTCGGTCCCTGGCCCCTGTCGGGCCGGTCGCGCGGGTCGACCTCGAACACCGAGATCGTTGGGGGACGCGCCAACGATAACGTGCCGGTGTGGTCGGCGGCGTCGCGGAACGAAAGCACGAGCCTGTCCTCGCGCCATTGCGCCGAAAGCTTGTAGGTGCCGGCGGGCGTGGCGATGCCTTGGATGCCCTCGACTTCGCCTTCGCCCGTGAACAAGGTCGCCTTGCTGCCGAAACGCAGGCTTTCAATCTCATGCTGCTTGCCGGAATCCAGCGCCACGGTGGCGACGTTGCGCTGACCTTCATTGGTGCAGCAGGCACAAGCGAAAGCTGGCGAAGTCTGACCCAGAAGATAAATGGCGAGCGCAAGGCCGAGGCCGCGGCGGATCGGGGCGAGCATCGGATGCCTTTCGCTGTCGCGCCACCGTTGGTCGCGGCTTTCGTCGCTTGCGTTCACCAGACTTGAGGCGTGCGCCCTGTGCGGCTAGGCGGTGTCCTCGACATCGGTCTCCGGCCGGTCGTTGCCGGCCGCGGTCTCGGTCTGCCACTTGCCGTCTGCGGTTTCGTATTCGATCACCTCGGTGCGCCCGGGCACCCGCTGCTCGGCCGCCGCTCGCCGCGCGGCCGCGAGCGCCGCGGCATGGGTCGGATACGGTTCGGAAAAAACGCCATTGGCGGTATAGGCCCAGCCGCCGTCATGCTCGATGATCTTGTAGGTCACGTGGCTCATCGGGAACTCGCTATTGCCATTGCCGAGAGGGTGAACGCGCCGGTCAATCTATGACAGAATAGTCGAAACTGTCGGATTTTGCATCGGCCGTTCGTCCTTGGAATGGCCAGCCTGCATCCCGAGGAGAGAACCATGTGCCGCAACATCAAGACCTTGTTCAATTTCGAGCCGCCGGCGACGCACGCGGAAATCCATGCTTCGGCGCTGCAATTCGTGCGCAAGCTTTCCGGGTTCAACTCGCCGTCGCAGGCCAATGCGGAGGCCTTCAACCGCGCGGTCTCCGAGGTTTCCGACAGCGCCCGCCGCCTGCTGGCGTCGCTGGAGACCAACGCGCCGGCCCGCGATCGCGAGGTCGAGGCCGAGAAGGCACGGGAGCGTTCGCGGGCGAGATTCGGATAAGACGGGCTGCGTTCGCCGCCCGGCAATTGAATTGGAGGCGATCCCCATCGCATTTTCCAGGGGTCCGTAGCCCACGTGACGTAGCTCACAGTGCGGCCGGTCGCCCGGGCATAGGTTGGCACCATCCGATTGCCATGGAGGGTGTCATGAAGCCGACGATTCCCCTGAAACTGAGCGCCATCGCTTTCACCGTGCTGTGGTCCGGCTGGATGCTGTGGGTGGGTGGAAGCTACGAGCCCGCCATCATCACCATTCTCGCGATTTCGGGCTCCATTGCGGGTTTTCTCTGGTATCGCGTCATGCGCTGGTGCTTCCGGCTGATGCGCCTGCTGCCGGATATTGGCGCCGGGCCCAGCGCCGCTCATTGAATCGCGCGTTTGTTGGGCCGGGCGTTGCTGATGTTGTTCACCTGACTGGCGTGGCCAGGCTGCGTGGCCAGGTCGATCCCATGATCCCGGCGGGCGAATGGTAGGCGACGCTCGAGGGCCTGTTTGTCATGACAGTCGGGCCATCGCTGACCTGTCGTTGCGGCGTCCGCGGCGCTGAGCGGCGCGCTTACTTCTTGTCCTTGTGTTTGCGCTTGTGCTTCTTCTTTTCCTTGTGGCGATCGTCGTCATCATCAGCGTCGCCATCATCACCGTGCAGGGCCGTCTCGAGCGCCTCTCGCTCGGCGGCTTCACGTTCGGCGGCCTCGAGTGCCGCGGCTTCACGCTCCGCCGCCTCGCGCTCGCGCATTTTCCGGTGATCTTCCCAGGCATCGAAAATCAGATGCAGCCACGGCATTATCTGCTCGATCGAGGGCAACTGGCCGGGCGGTCCAGGTTCGCCGCGCGGACCGGCTGCGCCTTGCGGACCGGGCTTGCCCTGCGGGCCAGCCTCGCCGCGCTTGCCTTGCGGTCCGGCTTTACCTTGCGCGCCGGCCTTGCCGTCCGCTCCAGGCTTGCCGCGCGGGCCTTCCAGGCCTGGCGGTCCGGGATGCCCCTGCGGTCCGGGACGTCCGGGCTCACCGCGCGGGCCCTGTGGTCCCTGTCGTCCCTGCCGGGTACCTGCTTCGTCCGCCACGTGCGCGCTCCGAATATGATTCCGAAGCGCTTCTTATCAGACGTTTGATGACGGCTTCAATTGAGTTGTCGATTTTGATCAACATCAACGGAATCGTCATGGAGGCGTCGCCGTCGGCGGGCCCCCGATGACGGTTCTGCTACGAACGCAGTACAATCGGCACGAAGCGTGGATTCCTCAATGGCGTGGTTTGTTGGTTCGATCGCAACTTGGCTTCCAGGCGCAGCAAAAAGATTTCCGCAAGCATTGTCGTTCTCCATTGTTTTGGTGTGTGGAGATTGGTCGTCAGCTTGCTGATATCAGTTCGATTTTTCGGCCCGAATGGGGAAGTCTCGCTGTGCTTACGTGATCCAGGTCACGGGCAGATTGAGCAGCCCGCGAAACGCCCAGCCGCCGATCCGTACCGGCTCGCTCTCGTCGAGTTGTAGACCCTTCAGCCGTGTGAAAATGCCGGGCAGCGCGACATCCGCGACCATCGCGCGCGAGGCAAAGGCGCCGGCGCAATAATGCGGGCCGGCGCCGAAGGCGATGCTCTTCGACGTGTTGCGGGTGATGTCGAAACGGTCGGGGTCGCCGAAACAGGATTCGTCACGGTTGGCGGAGCCGAACATGAAGAACACGCGATCCTCCGGCTCGAAATCGACGCCGCCATAGGACCACGGTTTCGCAACGCGGCGCGGCGACATGCCGATCGGGGCGATCCAGCGCGCATATTCCTCGAACACGTCGAGCCACTTCGCCTTGCCCTCGCGGACCAGCGCGAGCTGTTCGGGATGGGTCAGCAGCGCCCAGGTCGCGCCCGCGATGGCGTCGCGCGGCTCGTTCTGGCCGCCCGAGATCGCCAGCTTGATGTTGGCGCGGATGCTTTCCATGTTCTGGCCCGAGGCCAAGAGCACGCTGAGGATCGAGGTGTTGGGATGTTTGGCCACCACCGGGATCATGTCGTCGATCGCGGCATCGATGCCTGATGTCGCGGCGTGGCAGCGCGCCTCGACCTCCTTGTTGCCGGTGTAATTGGCGATGCCGTCGATCATCGCCTGCGACCAGGCGTCCATGTCCTGGTAGCGCATGTTGGTCAGCCCGGTGATATCCTTCAGGCATTCGGCCGACAGCGGCAGCGCCAGCGCCTTGCACAGATCGGCTTTGCCCTGCGGCACGAGCTCGTCGAGGATGCGGTCGGCATGGGCCTGGAACTGGCGCACCCAGGTGTCGCGCACGGTGCGCGGCGATACCGCCGGAAACATCGCCGCGCGCTCCGACATATGCGCATCGCCATCCTTGCGCATCATGTTGTGGCCCATCAGCACGTTCATCAGCCCCGCCGGCTGATGCGAGGAGAACACGTCTATGCGTTTTTCCTGGGTGAAGATGTCGTCGCGCCGGGTGAACACGGTCGAGCCCAGCTGCGGCACGAACGCGATCGGCGCCTCCTTCCGCATCCGCGCCAGGGCCGGATAGGGATCGGCCCAGAACGTTGGTACGTCGATGTCGAAATGCGGGGCGTTGGACATGATCGGTTGCCGTGGGTGGGAGGGCTAACTAGTTGCCTAGGCAAGTATGTCATTGCCGGGCCCGACCCGGCAATCCGTTTTTGTTGGGTTCCCGCACCAAATCGTGGGTCCCGTCGGGCTCAGACCGTCCGGTAGCCGCCATCCACCATCACGATCGATCCCGACACATAAGCGGACAGATCGGACGCCAGGAAGACCGCGGGGCCGACAATGTCTTCGGCGGTGCCGGCGCGGCCGAGCGGGGTGTGGTCGACGAACACTTTCACCAGCGCCGGATTGCTGGCGCGGACCTTTTCGTTCAGCGGCGTCTCGATGAAGCCCGGGCCGATCGCGTTGACTCGGACGCCGTCCTTGCCGAGTTCGGCGGCGAGCGCCTTGGTGAAGCCGAGCACGCCGTGCTTGGAGGCGGTGTAGGCTGGCGAACTCGGCGTCTTCAGATGCACGAACGACTGGATCGAGCCGATATTGACGATGCGCCCCTTGGCGGCGCGCAGCGGTTCGAGAAACGCATGCGTCACATTGAAAACACCGGTGAGGTTGATCGCGATGATGTCTTCCCAATCGTTGATCACGGCTTCCGCCGCGCCCAGCATGCCGTTGCGGCGGGCGATGCCGGCATTGTTGACCAGGATCGAGATCTGGCCAATTTTTTCGGCGACGAGCCTGGCGATCGCGGCGCAGTCCTCGCGCCTGGTGACGTCGAGCAGGAAGCTCTCCGCCTTGCCGCCGGCGTCGCGGATTTCGCCGGCCACGCTGGCCGCGGCCTGCTCGTTCATGTCGAGCAGCACCACGCGCGCGCCCTCGCTGGCGTAGCCTTTCGCGATCGCGCGCCCGATGCCGGAGCCTGCGCCGGTGATGACAGCGATGTGATTTTGGAGCAGGGGCATAGGTGTTTCCTCAACGGTTCTGTTTTTGTGTGAGGGCCATACTAGGATGCGGATCGCGGGCCGTCAGCCCCCGAAGGCTGCCGTCATGCGCGGGGCAGGTGTGTGCGGAGCATGGAGCCGGAGCAACGACATGAAAAAGGCCGGGGCATCGCCACCGGCCTTGATCGACGAATTGATGATGGTTGAGCGCGCAGGCTTACAGCTTGCAGGCGCCCTTCTTCATCATGCCGTCCTTCATTGCGAGCGCGGCGGCGAAGGTCGGGACCGGCTTGCTGACGGTCTTGTAATTCGAGGGGATCGGCTTGGTCGGAATGCTCTCGTCCCAGATCTGGCAGGCGCCGGTGCCTTCCCAGCGGATCAGATGAAACGCGGCTTCGGCAGGCGCGGTCGCGGCAAAAGCGGACAGCGCGATAGCGGCGGCGGCACTGAGAGCGGTAACTCGAAGCATGGGCAAAGGTCTCCTGTTGGGAAATGTCTGGCCGGCCCCCGCAATGCGTGCTGGCGGGGACGGCGCCCGATGGGGATCCGGGCATTCATTGAGTGTGGCGAAAGCGTGATTGGTTCAATTTTTCCGCCACGAAAAAGGCCGGCGGGGCCGGCCTCGATCGAAGCGTTAACGCGCGCTCAGAACGAGCAGGTGCCGTTGTGCAGCAGGCCGTCTTTCAGCACCAGCGCGTCGCCGAAGGTCGGCACTTCGCTGCCGACGACGACGGTGTAGTTGCCCGGATACGGCACGGTCGGCACGCTCTGGTCCCAGATCTGGCAGAAGCCGGAATCCTGCCAGCGGATCAGGTGGAAGGAGGCCTCGGCGGGGCTCATGGCGGCAAGCGCGGTGACCGCAACAGCGACGGTGGCGGCGAAGAGGCAAAGACGGCGCATGGATGGATCTCCTGAATATCAAGGGGTTTGCAGCTCTCCCGCGTGCATCGGGGAGGCGCCCGAGGCGTCATGCCCCGGTCATGAATTATGTCCCGCAAGTGCCCGATTGGTTCAAAGCCGCGCGCCCGGAAATGGCCGAGCCGGCAGCGCGGTGGAACCCTGCAAATCACGCGGCGTGAATAGGCTTTGTCGATCCCGTCAATCGGTTACAATCGGCGAAGCGCGACCTGATTCACCGTCGCGGCGCTCGCTCTCCACGCTCAAGGAAACACTGCATGAAGAAGTCATCCGCCATTCGTGTCGCGCTCGTAGTGCTGACGGCTTTCGCCGGCGCCGCGCTGTCCTCCGTCGCCCGTGCCGATGAGGGCACCATCGCGATGACGATCTACAAGGCCGGATGGATCATCGGCGGTTCGGGCGGCAGCGGCACGCTGAACTTCCGCGGCAGGCGCTACGCGCTCTCCACCGGCGGGCTGGATTACGGCCTGGTGTTCGGCGGCTCGAAGACGGTGCTGCGCGGCCGCGTCAGCAACATCTATCGCCCGTCCGACGTCGCCGGCGTCTATGGCGCGGCGGGCGCGGGCCTTGCGATCGGCCGCGGCGCGCGCGCGATCGTGCTGACCAACCAGAAGGGCGCGGTGCTCGAACTCGCCGGCCAGCAGACCGGACTGATGGCGAATGCGGATTTGAGCGGCTTGGCGATTACGCTGAGGTAGTAGGTGCGTAGGGTGGGTTAGGCGAAGCCGTAACCCACCATCTTCGTGCGCATTGAGACATCGGTGGGTTACGCCTTCGGCTAACCCACCCTACGATTTCTTGCTCACCATCGCGTGAACAGCCTCGCAATGGCGAACGAGATCGGGATGATCCGACACGAACGCTTTCAGCGGCGTCGGGATCGGGAAGAAGTGGATATTGGCGATGAAGCCGTAGATGCCGGCATCGACGCTGGTCGGCGTCACCCCATGCACATATCCATCCGCCGGAATCAGATCAGCCAGCACCTGTAGATCCGCCAGCCCGCGCGCGTAGGCCTGGTCGGGCGTGTAGCGGCCGATGCCCTGAAAATAATAGCGCTGCGCGTTGTAGTCCCGCGCCTTGTTCAGCCCGGCCGCGTCGATCTGCGCATGCTGCGCCATGAAGCCGTCGCGGAACGCGGGGAAGTACCGATCGTCCTTCCAGCGCGAATACGACATCACCCAATAGAGATCGTCGAGCATGCGCGTGACCAGATGATCGGTCATGCGCTGCGCAGGTGTGAGTGCGGCGTCGATGGTGAGGCGATATTTTCGCACCAGATGCGCAATGATGGTCTCGCTGTCGCCGATCGTCTCGCCGTCATCGACGATGTAAGGCAGCTGCCCGCGCGGCGCCGCCGAGGCGTCGAACAGATGCTCATGGACGAACGGCACGCCCGCGAGCTTTAGGAAGGCGAATACTTTCAGCCCATAGCCGTTATTGTCGGCGACGCCGAACAGTTCCGGATAGGAATAAAGCGTCAGCATCGCGTCACCGCGCTTTCAACGACGCCACGCCCTCGATCTCGATCAGCATCTGCGGGTTAGGCAGCGCCACCACCACGCAGGTGGTCCGCGCCGGATAGGGCGCCGGCCCGAACGCTTCCGCATAGAGCTTGTTCATGGTGGCGACATCGGACGCGCGCGTCAGCAGCACGTTGACCTTGACCAGGTCGCGGAACGTCGCGCCGGCCTCAACGAGGATGCGCTTGATGTTGATCACGACGTTGCCGAACTGCGCCTCGAAGCCGTCGGGCAGCGCGCCTTTTTCGTCGAAGCCGGGAATGCCTGAGATGAACAGCAGATCGCCGACGCGGGCGGCAAACGACAGCGGCGGGGGCTTGATGCCGGCGGGAGGGAGGAAGTGCTGGATGGGCATGGGGCGCCTCGATATGTGAATTGTAGCCCGCATGAGCATAGCGACATGCGGGATTTCTGCCAGTCCCGGATATCGCTCGGTGCATCCGGGCTACGCTACGTCGTCCCGGCGAAGGCTCAGATGCGCAATTGCGCATCGGGGGACCCATACTCCGTGACGTTCATTGCGGCAGAAGGTATTTGACGCCAGCGTTCTCACCGATGGGCCGCGGCGTATCGGTCCCGGCCTTCGCCGGGACGACGTGGATATGGTTTCACATCCTCGCGGCGCGATGCGCCCGAGCTATGCGTCACTTCCCGCCCTCGAACATGGAGGGCGCAGGGAAAGCCGGGTGCGCGCTGCACCCGCGGTCTCGCGTGCGGTTTGCACAGAACAAAATGCACACGAGCATACAGGGCAGCGGAGGCATCCCGACTTTCCCTGCGCAGTGGCTTTACGGCTTATATCGTGCTCTCCCTGGTGAACGGGCTTTCTTGCCACCATCGCTCCTGATCAGCTTTTGGCTTCTCAGGAACTTGACGCCAGCAACGGGGCGCCAGGACCACACGACTTCGCCGTACGCTTCAGTGCCGTTCGTCGCCAGCACATCAGCGTCCACCGCAACCCGCCCAACGTCCGTGACGACGGCCGACGCCCTTCTGAGTAGGGCGGGATGGGCAGATATATGCCCTGATTTTCGTTTCTGGAAAAGAGAAATATTTTTTATTTCGGGGCTTGACGCGATTTACGTAAATCAGAATTGATTTGCCCCGGCTTCGCCAAGGCTACGCCGGGCGCGGCCGTCGGGTTGATTTGTCGCGCGCCTGATTGAAGGTTGCGCTTGCGCATGAGGCGACGCAGTCGGGTAGGGCGGATTGGAGCCAAAGGCGTAATCCGCCGCCTTGGCTGACTCCGAAGGCGGCGGATTACGCTTCGCTCCAATCCACCCTACATTTGCCGTCTACTCCGGCCCGGGAACGTCGAGCCCGTCGGTGGTGTACTGGCGGATCTTGTTGCGCAGCGTGCGCACGGAAAAGCCGAGCACGCGCGCGGCGCGGGTGCGATTGCCGTCGCACCGGACCAGCGTCTGCACCACGAGCTCGCGCTCGACCGCCTCGACGGTGGAACCGATCAGCATCGGCACAATTTCATGGGGCGCAAGTTCGTGGGGCGCAAGGCTTTGCGGATCCGGCGATGAAAACTCCGGCGCGCCGGAAAAGCGCTCAAGGGACTCTTGGGTCATCAACACCTCCCGATCAACGCTAGCCCCCAAACACGGAGCAGAAGCATCAGGAATCAACGGCCCCCAAGCCGCTGAGGGGAAGGTGGGCGGAAATGGTTAATGAAATACTAACGGGGGAAGGGGGCCTGCGCTTCTCTGGTTGGAGCACAGGGTCCTGGCGTTCGTAATGTGTAGCCCGCATGAGCGCAGCGATATGCGGGATTCCCACCGTTCCCGGATGTCGCTGGCGCTCATCCGGGCTACGCTCGCTGTGCGATCTCGAATACGATAGCCGCAACCAGCCTGCAGCAGGGAGGTTCGCGATGGTCCTCAACACCGACAAAATCGACGACACAGCGCTGGCGCTGCTCTATCTCACGCTCCACGACGACAATAGGGCCTGGAAGGGGATGGATTGGGATGTGCTCGGACGTCTGCACGACAAGGGCATGATCCGCGATCCCGTGGGGAAGGTGAAATCGGTGGTTTTCACACAGGAAGGATTGGAACGGGCCAAGGCGCTGTTTGAGGAGATGTTCAAGAAGTAGGAGGCGATAGCCCGTTGCAGAACGTTGCACCGAAAGACGGCGGATTACGCTTCGCTAATCCGCCCTGCAGGCTACGGGCCGCGCGCTCACGTGCTAGCGCACCGGCTCCTTGGTCCGTTCTTCCGTTGCGATCGATTGTGCGGTCTTGGTCGAGCGGACCATCAGAAATGTCCCCGAGAGCGTGGCGCCCGGCAATCGCCAACGGCCGCTGATTTCCGTGGCGTCGGCATTGACCGCGCCTTCATAGAAGACCTTGTTGTAGCCGTAGCCCGGCGGCTCGTAGCGTTTGATGAACGACACAGCGCTGCCGGAGCGCTGACCCGCGATCGAAGCGTTGTGGGTGCTCACTGGGCAGCCTGATGTCATGCAGGGTTCGGTCACGCTTCCTCCGAGCGCGCCACCGGAATCGATGAGCGTCGTCAGAAACGTGACCATTCCAACTGACGGCTGAATATAAGTGCCGTCCCAGACGCCGGTCAGATCGTTCGTCATTGCGGTCCAGGTGAGTGCGCAGCCCTCACAACACCCGATTACTCTCCTTCACCTTCTCCGCATCGAGATAAACCTGGCCGCCCATATCCTTGAACTTTTGCGACATCGTCGCCATGCCATCCTCGATCACGCCTGACATCGACATGCCGACGCTGCCCGCCACCGCGCGCTTGTCGGGGTCGTTCAGCGTGGCGGCGTAGTCGCGCACGTCCTGCGTGATCTTCATCGAGCAGAATTTTGGGCCGCACATCGAGCAGAAATGCGCGACCTTGTGGGCTTCCTTGGGCAGCGTTTCGTCGTGATAGGCGCGGGCGGTTTCCGGGTCGAGGCCGAGGTTGAACTGGTCCTCCCAGCGGAAGTCGAAGCGGGCGCGGGAGAGGGCGTCGTCGCGCAGTTGGGCAGCCGGGTGGCCCTTGCCGAGATCGGAGGCGTGGGCCGCGATCTTGTAGGTGATGACGCCGACCTTGACGTCGTCGCGGTTGGGCAGGCCGAGATGCTCCTTCGGCGTCACGTAGCAGAGCATCGCGCAGCCGAACCAGCCGATCATGGCGGCGCCGATGCCTGACGTGATGTGGTCGTAGCCCGGCGCGATGTCGGTGGTCAGCGGTCCAAGCGTATAGAACGGCGCCTCGCCGCATTCCTTGAGCTGCTTGTCCATGTTGATCTTGATCTTGTGCAGCGGCACGTGGCCGGGGCCTTCGATCATGACCTGGCAGCCCTTCTTCCAGGCGATCTGCGTCAGCTCGCCAAGCGTCTCCAGTTCGGCGAATTGCGCGCGGTCGTTGGCGTCGGCGATCGAGCCGGGCCGGAGGCCGTCGCCGAGCGAGAACGAGACGTCATACTTGCGCATGAGATCGCAGATCTCTTCGAAGTGGGTGTAGAGGAAGCTTTCCTTGTGATGCGCCAGGCACCACTTCGCCATGATCGAGCCGCCGCGCGAGACGATGCCGGTGACGCGGTTGGCGGTGAGGTGGATGTAGGGCAGGCGCACGCCGGCGTGGATGGTGAAATAGTCGACGCCCTGTTCGCACTGCTCGATCAGCGTGTCCTTGTAGAGCTCCCAGGTCAGCTTGACGGGATCGCCGTCGCACTTCTCCAGCGCCTGATAGATCGGCACGGTGCCGATCGGGATCGGCGCGTTGCGGAGAATCCATTCCCGCGTGGTGTGGATGTTGCGGCCCGTCGAGAGGTCCATCACGGTGTCGGCGCCCCAGCGGATCGCCCACACCATCTTGTCGACTTCTTCCTCGACCGACGAGGTCACGGCCGAATTGCCGATATTGGCGTTGATCTTGGTCAGGAAATTGCGGCCGATGATCATCGGCTCGAGTTCGCCATGGTTGATGTTGCAGGGGATGATGGCGCGGCCGCGCGCGATCTCAGAGCGCACGAATTCCGGCGTCACGAACGCGGGCACCGAGGCGCCAAAGCTTTCGCCGTCGGCCAATGCGGCTTCCGCGCGTTCGAGCTGTACCTTGCGGCCAAGGTTTTCGCGGGTCGCGACGTAGATCATCTCCTTGGTGATGATGCCGGCGCGGGCGAATTCGAGCTGCGTGATCATGTGGTCACCTGTCCCGCGCAGCGGCTTGTGGTGCGCGGTGAAGGCTTTTGCGGCATGCGAAGCGCCGACATTGCCGTTGTCTTCCGGCTTGATGTCGCGGCCTTCATACTCCTCGACGCCGCCGCGCTCCTTCACCCACTCGATACGCGCACGCTTCAGGCCGGCATTGACGTCGATGGTGACGTCAGGATCGGTGTAGGGGCCGGAGGTGTCGTACACCGGCAGGTTCGGCTCGCCGGCGCCTTCGCTCAAAATGATCTCGCGCAGGGGAACGCGGACATCCGGCGCTTCGTCGGGCGTGACCCAGATTTTGCGCGAGGCGGGCAGCGGGCCGGTGGTGACGGCGGGCAGGGTGGTGTCGGGGTTGGAGCGGATGTTCATGTTATCCTCCGTTGAATTTGTTGTCAGTTTGTCCGGCACGCTACGCGGGCCGATCCGGGAATAGAGTTCGTGGCGCGAGCCCCCACCCGTCGCGCGCTGACGCGCGCGCCACCCTCCCCCGCAAGCGGGAGAGGGAAGAGCGAGGTCCGCTCCCTCTCCCGCTTGCGGGGGAGGGCTGGGGTGGGGGTGTATCCGCGGGCGATAATCCATCACGTGGCCTTCGGCTCTTCGCCGAGCCATTGCCTCACCCGCGCGTCGGGGTCGGTGTTCTGGGTGACGTCAGAGACCACCGCGATCGAGTCGGCGCCGGCCGCGAAGATCTCGGCCGATTGTTCGAACTTGATGCCGCCGATCGCGACCAGCGGGATGTCGCCGATGCGTTTTTTCCATTCGGTGATTTTGGGAATGCCCTGCGGCGCGAAGCGCATCGATTTCAGCGTGGTCGGGAAGATCGGTCCGAGCGCGATGTAATCCGGCGCTGCACGCAGCGCGGTCGCCAGTTCCTCGTCGTCATGGGTGGAGATGCCAAGCGTCAGCTTTGCTTTGCGGATTTCGTCGAGATCGGCGTCGGCAAGATCTTCCTGGCCGAGATGCAGATGCTCCGCGCCGGCGACGATCGCCGCGCGCCAGTAATCATTGACCACGAGCTTTGTCGCGGTGCCTTTGGTCACCGCGAGCGCGTCGCTGACGATCTGCAGCGCCTCGGAGTCGTTCAGCTCCTTGGCGCGCAGCTGGATGGTGCCGACGCCGAGCGCGGTCAGCCGCGTCACCCATTTGACGCTGTCGACGACAGGATAGAATTTATCAGGATACGGCATGCCAGAACGGTGTCCCGATGACAGGGGTTGAAGGGGAGGCGAAATCGCGGGCTTCCATCAGCCCGGCCTTATAAGCGGTGCGGCCGGACTCGACGCCGAGGCGAAACGCGTTCGCCATCGCGACGGGGTCGGCGGCTTTTGCAATGGCGGTGTTGAGCAGCACCGCGTCGTAGCCGAGTTCGAGGGCGTGGGCCGCATGCGAGGGCGCGCCCAGGCCTGCATCCACCACCAGCGTGATGTCAGGCAACCGGTCGCGCAGCAGTTTTAGCGCGTCGCGGTTGGTGATGCCCTTGGCGCTGCCGATCGGCGCGGCCCACGGCATCACGACCTTGCAGCCGGCGTCGACCAGCCGCATCGCAACGCCGAGGTCTTCGGTGCAGTACGGAAATACTTCAAAGCCGTCCTTGATCAGGATGCCGGCGGCCTCGACGAGGCCAACCACGTCGGGCTGCAGCGTGTCGTTGTCGGCGATCACTTCCAGCTTGATCCAGGGCGTGCCGAACAATTCGCGCGCCAGCTTGGCGGTGGTCACCGCTTCCTTGACGCTGCGGCAGCCCGCGGTGTTCGGCAGCACTGACACGTCGAGCTCGCGGATCAGCGACCAGAACGCATCGCCGGTCTTGCCGCCGGCGGCTTCCCGCCGCAGCGACACAGTCACGATATTGGCGCCGGAGGCGCGGATAGCGCCTTGCATGATCGCCGGCGAGGGGTAGAGCGCGCTGCCGATCAGCAGGCGGGAGGAAAAGGTTTTGCCGTAGAAGTTCAGCATGGCGTTAGTTCCTGTCGTCCCGGCGAACGCCGGGACCCATACCGCGTGATCTCTCTTGGTGGCACAATGGCAGAGACCTTCCGTAACCACATCGGCCTGTGGTTATGGGTCCCGGCCTTCGCCGGGACGACGTGGGGAGAGAGTTTGCGTGCACCCATCCTCACCCTCCCTGCCTCGGCGTGATGATCTCGATCTCGTCGCCGTTCTTGATCGGCGTCTCCGCCCAGCGGCTCTTCGGCAGCACGTCGTAGTTCAGCGCGATTGCGAAATGCGTGCCTTCGTATTCGAGCTCGCGGAGCAGCGCATCGACGCTTGACGCGTTGATCTCCCGCGCCTCGCCATTGATGGTCACACGCATTGCATCACCTCATTGTCGATCACGCGGCGCTGCACGTAAGAGAGCGTCAGCTCCGCCAGCGCCGGCGCCAGCAGGAAACCGTGGCGATAGAGCCCGTTGACGGCGATCTTGTCGTCGTTGATGGCGATCCGCGGCAGATTGTCGGGAAAGGCCGGTCGCAGCCCCGAGCCGAATTCGACGATGCGCGCTTCGGCGAATGCCGGATGGACCGCGTAGGCGGCGCCCAACAGCTCCAGCGCCGAGCGCACGCTGACGCCGGTGTCTTCGGCTTCGATCGAGGTCGCGCCCAGCATGAACCTGCCGTCGCCGCGCGGGATCACATAGAGCGGCCAGCGCGGATGGATCAGCCGGATCGGGCGCGCCAGTTCGACCTCCGACGTCTCGACGATGATCATCTCACCCTTGACGCCGCGCAGCTCGGGCTGGGCATCGCGCGCGGCCAGGCCGCGGCAATCGATCACGATGCCGTCGAGATTGTTCGCGCTGGCGTCGCTCTCGAATTTGATTTTTCCGCCGGCCGCAGCGATACGCGCGTGCAGTTCCGGCAGCACGCGCCGCGGCTCGACATGGCCCTCATCGGCGTAAAACAGCCCGTCGCGGAAACGGCCCTCCAGCGACGGTTCGAGTTCGCGCAAGCCCTGCGCGTCGAGCCTGACATGGCCTGACGTGAGCTTGGCAAAACGCTCGAAATCGGCGCGGTCGCGCGGATGCGCCACGACCAGTGACCCGTTGAACGGGGTGTCCGGGAAATGCTCGCGCCAGAGGTCGAGCGAGCGGATGCCGAGCCGCCCGATCACGGGCTCGGACGCTTCGGCCTCGCACCAGGGCGCCAGCATGCCGCCGGCCCAATGGCTGGTGGACAGCGTCATCGCGGCGTCACTGCGCTCGTACAAGGTGACGGCATGGCCAGCCTGCGCGAACAGCAACGCCTGCCACGCGCCGGCAATGCCGGCGCCGATGATAGATACAGGGGAATCCCCCCGCGGCTTGAAACCCTGAAACATCCCTGTCCCTTCGCCGGCATGACCCGGATCAGGTTCAAAGGGTCACCGCGGTCCCAAACCGTGCCATTTGGCAGGTCCAAGCTTGCGGTATCTCAGCTCCTCGTCGGAGCCCCCCTCGGAACAGATCTAATGTAGGCCGATGTGGGGGCGTGTCAACGCGGCTTGGCGCCGTTTGCACCTGATAAGGCGTCTGGCGGGTGCGGAACCTGCGGCTTCGCCTCGGCGAGTTTCTTCGGACGCTTCTTCGGGATCGGGACGAGCGTCGCCGCCGCTTTCGGCTTTTCGACCGCTTCGGCCGGTTTCAAAGCTTCATTCGGCTCAATAGCCGCTTCGTTCGCCTCCAGCGGGGCGTCGCTGGCTGCCGCGATGTCGTTTGGCGGGGCGCTCGCCAGCATTGGTCCGGGTTGGTTGAGCCGTTCCAGCCGCTGGCGCTTTGCGACGTAATAATAGCCGCTGGCGTATAAACGCATGGCGCGGGCATGGTCGCTGTTGGCGGCGCGCCAGGCGCCGGCGAGGTATTTCACGCCATAGGTGAGATTGGTGTCGGGATCGCGCAGGCCTGCCGCGTCGCCGGTGTAGCCAAGGCCGCGTGCGGTCGGAAGCTTGATCTGCATCAGCCCGATGGTGCCGCCGCGTCCGACCAGATCCGGATGATATTTGCTTTCGCGAACGATCACGCGGTGCACCAGCGCTTCCGGCACATTGTTGGCGCGGGCATGGGCGGCAACCAGGCTTTCATATTGCGCGCGCTGTTGCGCCGCAGCTGGTGGCGCAACCAAAAGTGCCACGACGGCGAACGAGGCTAGGTTCAGCAAAGCTTTCATCAAAAAATCTCGGGAGCGCAACCTGCGCGTTAACGATTTGCGTAACACGATTATTGCGGAGGAGCGACCGGCAATAGAGGAAAAATTCGACGCCATTGCGGCGATTGGTCGAACAGGATTGCGGCGATTCGTCCGTGCATGATTGTCGTGCAAATGATTCGAGGAAGGTCTAAAAGACGACTTCGCGACAGCGTGTTCAGTTTCGACAGCAAAGCTGTCTATTTCAAATACAAAACAAAAATATCAGCGAGGGGAGATGCGCCATGGCTCGACTGGATTCCAGCTATTTGCCCCGTGAGAATCCCTGTGCCCAATGCGGAACGCCGATCTCGAGACCCGACTGGATCGAAAGCAACGCGGGCCGTACGTCCTTCCTGTGGTATTGCCGCGCCTGCGACTATCAGTTCGAGGCGGTCGCGATCTACGAGGAATCGCATCCGGATTCACTGGCGGCCTGACCAGCAATAGCGTTTTCGAGCGAAGTGGATTCCGGTTCGCAGAGCAATCAAGTTTACGCAGATTGCGTAGACTTATCTGCGGTAGAAAACGCGTCAAAAATTGGAATCTACGCCGCAACGCTCTGCTGATGAACCGGCAGCTGGATGCGCACCACCAGCCCACGCGGCTGCCGGTCGTGCAGTGACAGCGTGCCGCCATGCGCGAGCACAATGGCGTTGGCGATGGAAAGGCCGAGGCCGAAGCCCGCGGCTTCATCCATGTTGCGGGCGTCGTCGCCGCGCACGAACGGCTCCAGCATGATCTGCTTCTGCGCGTCCGAAATGCCGGGGCCGTCGTCTTCGACGTCGATGGTGATCTGGTCGCCCGATACGCGAAGACGGATGACGGCCTCGGCGCCGAACCGCACGGCATTTTCCACGAGGTTGGTGACGCTGCGGTGCAGATCGTCTGGCCGCACCGTCGCCATCGCATGCGCGGGGCCGTCATAAGCGACCTTGCGTCCCATGTCGCCGAATTGGTCGGTGATGAGTTGCAGCGTGCTGGCGACGTCGGCCAGCGTCATCGATTCAAGCCTGCGGTCGTTGCGCAGGAACGACAGCACCGATTCCAGCATCGCGCGCATCTGGTCGAGATCGTCGAGCATGCGGCTGCGATGGGTTTCGTCCTCGATGAATTCGGAACGAAGCCGCATTCTTGTGATCGGCGTGCGCAGATCGTGGCTGATGGCGGCGAGCATTTTGGTGCGGTCGTCGATCAGGCCGGTGATGCGCGCGCGCATCCGGTTCAGCGCCCGTGCGACCGAGCGGATTTCCTCCGGTCCGCGCTCGGGCAGCGGCGCCGCAGCGCCATTGAGGCTGAAACTTTCGGCGGCCTTTGCGAACGACGACAACGGCGCCGTCAGCGCGCGGGCCGCCCAAAGGCCGAGCAGGGTGACGCTGATGACCGCAAACAGCAGCGTCATCATCCACGGCCCGCCCAGGAAGGGTGGCCGGTGCTGGTCCGGCATCACATTCGCCGAAACCATCGCGCCGTCCGGCAAGGCCACGCCGATCTTGCGGACGTCTCCGTCAGGCGGCAGCGGGAAGATGCGATAATCGCGGCCGAGCCGCCGCTGCAGGCCGCGCAGATTGCCCTCGGGTTCGCGCGCCTCCGGCGTCAAGCCCGGCGGCAGGA
The DNA here is from genome assembly GCF_018131065.1 of Bradyrhizobium sp. AUGA SZCCT0431. Classification (NCBI taxonomy): domain Bacteria; kingdom Pseudomonadati; phylum Pseudomonadota; class Alphaproteobacteria; order Hyphomicrobiales; family Nitrobacteraceae; genus Bradyrhizobium; species Bradyrhizobium sp. AUGA SZCCT0431. Next base: position 132,047 of record NZ_JAFCLR010000012.1, read on the forward strand.
TCTGGAGGCCGAGTTGCGGAAAGGCGCGCGCGACGTCGCCTGACAGCCGCGGCCGTTCGGAGGCGGGTGCCGCGCCGAGCAGTTGGACGGCGCTGGCAAGCTGGCCGTGCCCGCGATCGAATGACGGGTCGGGCTGGTCCGGCCGGTGCAGCCAGAAACCCGCGGTGATGATCAGATGCAGCGCTGCGATCGAGACGATGACGAGGGCCGCGATCTGGCCGCTGATGCCGCGAAGATTCAAAAAGCCAAAAAGCTTCATGATCACTTGCCGCCGGCGGTCACTGCCTCGACTCCTGTCGCTTCAACTCTCGGCGTGAACATGTAGCCCCCCGAGCGCACCGTCTTGATCATGGTGGCTTCCAGCGGATCGGGCTCGATCTTGCGGCGGATGCGGCTGACCAGCACGTCGATCGAGCGCTCGAACGAGCCGGCGTTGCGGCCCTGGGTGAGGTCGAGCAGGCTGTCGCGCGACAGCACGCGGCCGGGCCGCTCGCAGAAGGTCCGCAGCAGGTCGAATTCGGCGCTGGTCATGGCGACGCGCGCGCCTTCGGGATTGCGCAGCTCGCGCAGCCGGCAGTCGATCCGCCAACCCAGAAATGTCAGCACGCTGGCACCTTCGACCGCGCTGGCGGTTTGCGCGGCAGCCTGCCGGCGCAGCACCGCGTTGATCCGCGCCAGCAATTCGCGCGGGTTGAACGGCTTCGGCAGATAATCGTCGGCGCCCATCTCCAGGCCGAGGATGCGGTCGACGTCCTCGCCGCGCGCCGTCAGCATGATGATCGGGGTCTGCGATGTCGCGCGCACCTTGCGGCACAGGCTGAGACCGTCCTCGCCGGGCAGCATGACGTCGAGGATCAAGAGGTCGACGCGATGGTCGGTCATGGCGCGGGCCATCTCCCGGCCGTCGCTCGCCGTCGTGACGTTGCAGGAATTGTTGCGCAGATATTTCGCGATCAGCGTGCGCGTCTCGCGATCGTCCTCGACGACGAGGATGTTGGGTTGTGCCTGGGCCATGTCGACCTTTTGTCGGTGATTCGGGGATGCGGGCGAAGGATTTTTGTTTCCCAATGTTTCCAGGTGGAGTCGGGCAATACGGGGCAACAGGTCAGGGCGCGGCTGCAAAGACCTCGTTAAGACCGTTAACCCTACGGTCGTGACGTCTCTTACCACCGCTTGCTACGAAACTTTGGAGCCATCATGACCTCGATCTCGGCGGCCTCGGCCCAGTCCTACCAGTCGCCCCTTCAGAAGTTGCAGAACGAGTTGCTGTCGGAAGTCAATTCCGGCGTCATCAGATCGTCGGACAAGGATGCGCTGTCGGCGGCGCTGACCGATATCGACTCGGCGATGCAGTCCAGCCGGGCCAGCGACCTGGCCAGCGGCACGAGGCCCTCGCCCGAGGAGATGAAGTCGAAGATCGACGATCTGATCAGCAGCCAGGTTTCCAGCGGCAAGCTGACCAGCGAGCAGGCCACCGAACTGCAGGGCGTCTTCAAGGCCGCCTTCGCCAATGGCCCCGGCGGCGGGGCTGGTGGTCCGGGTGGCCCCGGCGGCGCCGGTGGTCCGCCTCCCGGCGGCCCGCCGCCCGCTGACGGTACGTCCTCGAGTGACGACACTTCTTCGAGCACCACATCGATCGACGACATCCTCAAGCAGTTTTTGCAGACGCTGCAGGAATCACTGTCGGCGTCGTCATCCACGAGCTACAGCGCGACCGGCAGTTCGAGCACATCGAGCACCAGTGCCTCGTTCTCGGCGCTGCTGATCGACTACCAGAGCTGACGTCTTTTCTGCGCAGCGTGCGATGCAGCCATCCGTTCCGAAAGGGAAGGGTGGCTGTCTCATTTTGCGGTGCGGGAACCGGCCACCGGCTGGAGCGTTAGATCCTTGATTCATGTGTGGAGGGTCCGATGGCAATCGACGTCATGACCAAGCCGCATCAGTTGATCGCGAGCGATCGTGTCGAAGGCACCGCGGTGCGACGACCGAACGGCGACATGATCGGCCATATCGAACGGCTGATGATCGACAAGATCTCCGGCAAAGTATCTTACGCCGTGTTGAGTTTCGGCGGCTTCCTGGGCATGGGCACCAACCTGCTTCCGCTGCCCTGGGGCCGGCTTAGCTACAACACTAAATTCGAAGCTTACGAACTCGACATCGACGATGAAGAGTTGAAGCGCGCGCCGTCGTTCCGCGCCGACAAGGATTTCGATTGGGGCGATCGCGCGCAGGAAGCGGAACTGCATCGCTACTACGGCATGCCGCCATACTGGGGCGGCTTTTGATCGCATGTTCCATTGGAACACTTGTTCAGGTGGCGGGTTTTCTCAGCACGATTTCGAAACTGAGGAGAACCGATATGTTAGCCAAATATACCATCGCCGGCCTGGCCGGTTCTGCGTTGCTTGCATCTGTCGCGTTCGCACAGGCGCCGACGGCTCCCGCTGACACGAGCAAGGCGCCTGCGCCTGCCGCTGAAATAAGTAAGGCGCCAGCGCCAGCGACAGCGTCGGACATGTCGTCGTCGTTCCAGGGCACCTGGCGCGCCTCGAAGATGGTCGGCCTGAGCGTGTACAACGACAAGAATGAAAGCCTTGGCTCGATCAACGACCTGCTCACCGACAAGAGCGGTGACATCAAGGCCGTCGTGATCGGCGTTGGCGGCTTCCTCGGCGTCGGCGAGCATCTGGTTGCGGTGCCGCTCGACAAGGTCAAGTTCGTGATGGAGCCTGTCGCCTATACCGGCGCCGCAAATACGCCCGCCAGCGGCGGCGCACGGCCGGGATCGACCACGACCACGGGTGCGGCCACGGCGCCTGCGGCAAAGCCGAATCCCTGGTATCCGGATCACGCCGTGCTCAGCGCGACCAAGGATGAGCTGAAGGCGATGAGCCAGTTCAAATACTCGACCAACTAAGCTCGCGAGTTTAAGCCGCGACTGATCTGAAAGGCCGGACGGCATCATTGCCGCCCGGCCTTTTGTTTTGCTGAAGCTCGCTCTGCGTGCAATTGCTGCACCGCATCCTATCAGGCCTGAAATCCCGATGTTAGGCTGAGGCGCGGCAGGAGCAACTTAAGTCCTGCCTGTAACATCAACGGGAGGACGACATGGCTGAGAGCGTCTACAAGGTGATTGAGCTGATCGGTACCAGCAAGGACTCCTGGGAAAAGGCCGCGTCCGCGGCCGTCGCGAGGGCCGGCAAATCCTTGCGCAATCTTCGCGTCGCCGAAATCGTGCAGCTCGATCTGCAACTGGACGCCAAGGGCAAGGTCGAAGCCTACCGCGCCAAGGTGAAAGTCTCGTTCAAATTCGAAGGCTAGAATGTAGGGTGGGCAAAGACGCGCTTCGCGTCGTGCCCCACCATTTCTTCTCGGCAAAGATCTGGTGGGCACGGCGTAAGGACGCCTTTGCCCACCCTACGATCCGTCAGCAAGGACGGCGCTCACAATCCCGGCAGCGCGGTCACGAACACATTGATGGCGCCTTCGGCTTCCGCGATCACGCGCAGCGTTTTTGAATCGAAGGCGATGTCGGCCAGCCGCAGCTTGGTGATCTCGGCGGCGACGCGAATGCCGTCCTCGTTCTTCTGGAAGTCCGCGATCACGGCGGCGATCTTTTTCTGCGCATTGCTGGCGAAGGGCTTGAGGTCGACGGTGGCCTTGTCCGCCAGCGCCTTCTGCAGATGCGGCATCGCCGCGCGCGCCGCGGCGCCGAGCAGGCCGAACGCCGCTTCCGACTCGACCGCGAGCTCGACATCGGTCAGCCGCAGGGTCTGCTGCGCCTGATCGAGCACCGGCTTGCCCCAAATATGCACATTGGCCTCGCCGCCGAAGCCGAAGAAACTCTTCTTCTCCTTGGCGTTCACCAACAGCGAAATCAGCAGGCGATTGCCGGATGCCGCCACCGTGGCGCGCTTCACGGTGACGTCGACTGAACCCGAGCCGTCCTCGGGAAAGGTCTTTCCGGCGAACTGCGCCTCGACGATCTTGTTGATGTCGGTGAAGGGCATGTCGACGGGGACGCCGATCGCGACCCGGCCCGGTGTCGGCGGCACGATCGAGATGGTGGCGGGGAACGGGCAATTGGGCTTGGTCTCCACCGGGGTGATGCGGGTCTCCGCCTCGATGCCGAGCGTCAATATCAGCGCCTGCGCGTCGACGCGCGGTTGGGCGGCGATCGCCCTTGTCGGCCGCATCTCCAGCCACAGCGCCGGCAGCGATGAGTTGGCGCCGGTGCCCTGCAGCGGGATCGAGCGGCAGGCCTTGGCCCATTGCAGCTTCGCGTTGTTTTCAAACGCGGGATCGTTGCGCATCCGCGCCTGCACCAGATTGATCTGATCGGCGACCGTCTTGTCGATCAGCGGCTTGACCTGGGCCGGCACGTTGATGCGGGCACCGGCCATCGTCACGCTGGTGTCACCCAGATTCACCTGCGCGCCGAGATTGGGCTCGATGCGCCAGGCGGCGGCTATCTTGGGCCGCGCGGTGATGACGACGTTGCCCTTGATCTCGGCTGACGCGTTGAGGTTCTTGATGTTCACGCTGCCGATCTGTTTGGCGACGTTGCCGCCGAGCAGGCCGCCGAGCGCGTCGCCGACCGCGCCCGTTGCCTTGGCCGACAGCGAACCGGTGACGTTGAGCGTCCCGGTCAGCGGCGTCGTCAGCGTCAGGGCGTCCTGCGCGCCGGTGGCGGTGATCGGTCCGCGCGAGGCGGTCCAGCCGATATCGGCGTTCTGCAGGACCTGCGAAATGGGATTCTCGGCCTTGCCGTTGAAGGCGCGCGGCGAACTGCGATCGGCGGCATCGCGGATCGCCGTCAGCGCCACCGCGATCGGCGCCATCACGGTGGAGCTGCGCGGGGCGGGAGCGAGCGGCGGCAATTCGACAAGCGCGGGCGGCTTGACCGTGCCGCGCGGCGCCAGCCAATCCATCGCTTTCAGGCTGATCAGAAACGAGACCGCGATCACCGCGGCCCCGATCAGGATCGTTTTGGAATGCAGCGGCAGACGCATCGTCCCCCCGGACCGATTGAGCCCTGGCATTTTCGGACCGCTTCGCGCGAAGAAAACGCGTCAAAAACAAGGCTGGAGCCCGACCGGCTCCGGCGGGAGTTTTACAGGGACGGGGCGGGCGGCGCCAGAGCGGGATCAGGCCGGTCGTCGGATGCGTTAACGCCGGCGCCTGGCGAGCCCGTTGCTGTTCGGCCAGCCCGCGGCACCGTCGGTTCTCAAGGGCAGGTTCCAGCTGGCGGCGTGTGCTTGAGCGCGCGGCCGGCAGCTACGGCGGTCAGTTTGCCGTCCAGAACGGAGGCCGCCCCGTTGACCAATAGTGTCTGCACGCCGACGCTCAGTTCGCGAGGGCGCACATAGTCCGCCCTGGGGGCGTAGCGGGCAGGGTCGAACACCACGACGTCGGCAAAATAGCCGGGCCGCAAATAACCGCGCCGGTCGAGCTTGAAAATGTCGGCCGACAGGCCGGTGGACTGGCGGATGAACGTCTTCAGGTCGATGACGTGCCTCTCCTGGACATAGACCGCATATTTTTGCGGAAAGGTCGCATATTGGCGGGGATGGCCATCGGTGCCGTCAGAACCGGTGACCACCCACGGCTGCTTCATGACGAGGTCGACGTCGCTGTCGATCATGTTGAACGAGGCGATCGAGTCCCTGACATTGGCGCGGAGAATCCGCACCGCGGCGTCGACCGGTTCGACCTTCCATGTTTCCGCCATCTCCGAAAGCCGCTTGCCGGTCCATGGCCGCTCGACGCTGGTCAGCAGGATCGATTCGGCGCCGCCGCGGCGTCGCAGGTTCTCGATCATCTCAACGCGTATCCTGACCATCGCCGCCGGATCATCGAAGCGCTGGATCATGGCCGGATAGCCACCGTCGACCGCCCAGCGCGGCACGAGCGCAGCGTCGAGGCTGGTGCTCGACGCCAGCCATGGATACTGGTCGGCCGTCACCCGCTGGCCGGTCGCTCTCGCCGCCTCGATCAACCGGATCACATCCGGCACCTGTCCCTGCAGATCGACGCCGAGCGCTTTCAGATGCGCGAAATGGACTGGGATCTCGGCTTCGCGGCCGATCTGCAAAACCTCCCTGGCCGAGTTCATCAGGCCGATGGAGTAGGAGCTCTCGTCGCGCTGATGGGTGTCATAGATGCCGCCGCGCCGGGCGGCCTCCCTGGCCAGGGCCACCACCTCGTCAGTCTTGGCGAAACTCTGCGGGGCGTAGAACAGCCCGGCGGAAAGGCCGATCGCCCCCTCGCACATGCCCTTGGCGACGAGTTCCTTCATGCGCTCCAGTTCCGGTGGGGTGGGCGCGCGGGCATTATGGCCGAGCACCGCCTCGCGCACCGCGCCGAACCCGACATAGCTGGCGATGTTGGTGCCGATCTTCTCCGCTTCCAGCCGGGCGTGATCGGCGGCCACCGCCGGATCGCCCCTGCCGTCGACGCCGATGAAGATGGTCGAGACACCCTGCATCTGCCACGGCGCGTTCAGGCGCTTGGCCGCATCGGGCGAGCGGATGAAGCTCTCCGGGTGGGTATGAACGTCAATGAATCCGGGCGCCACGATCATGCCCTGCCCGGCGATGTTCGCTGTTGCGGCAGGTGCGCCGGCGGAAGGGCCGACATAGACGATCTTGTCCGCGGTGACCGCGATGTCGCCGACAAGCGGGGCTTCGTCGCCACCGGTGTAGATGGTGCCACCCCGGATGGCGAGATCGGCAGTCTGTGCGACGGCTGCGCCGGCGTTCGCGATGAATCCGGCACACACGGCGGCAAGCAGGGCAGGCGTGCATTTCATTGGCAATCTCCGCAGGCGGACGGCGTCCTGGAACAGCGCGGCGAGGAGCGTCATCGTCGTTGCCGCCAAGTCTTGGGAATTGATCGTGATGTCTGGCGGGATGCTAGTTGGCGCGATCTGACAGATCCAATGCAAAATTCACATTGGACAGGCCGGACCTGGCACGAGGATTTGCGCTGGTGGCGACGGGTGTGTAGATTCACTCGAAGTCAGCGAACCGTAGTTGACGAAGGCCTCAGCACTGCTGAGGTTGATCCTGTCCGTGAGGCTGGATTGGGCTTCGGCTCGCTGGCGCTTCCGCTTTGACGAGGCTTCGACGGAGCCGGCCCGACGACGGGGGCATTAATTGCAAATTTCTTGAATGGATTTCCGTGAAGACCGATTTGATCGACCGCATTTACGAATGCTCCGTCGTGCCCGAACTCTGGCCCGCTGTGCTGGATGAACTGGCGGAGCTGACCGATGCGAGAGGCGGCCTTCTGTTCTCGGCCCGCGACCGGGTCCTGAAATGGACCGCGTCCGCGAATCTGAACGAGATCTTTCGATCCTATGTCGAGGACGGCTGGTTTCCCCGCTGCACGCGGCGGGTTTGCCTGTTCGGTCAATCACAGCCCGGGTTTTTCGCGGAGCATGATTTCTGGACCTCCGATCAGATCGACAACAATCCGATCTATCGAGATTTCTTCCGCCCGCACGGGCTCGGCTGGTCGGCGGGGACCGGCCTGCAAATGCCGACCGGCGATCGCATCGTCTTCAGCGTCGAGCGGGAACATCGCCGCGGTCCGATCGAGAAGGATCGGATCGATCGCCTCAACGAGCTTCGTCCCCATCTGGCGCGCAGCGCCTTTGTAACGGCCCGGCTCGGCCTGCAGCGCGCCAAGGGCGCCAACGAAGCGCTCACCTCGATGGGATTGCCGGCGCTGCTGCTCGATGAAGGCGGCACGGTCGTCGAAGCCAATTCCCTGATCGAGAATCTCGGCGATCATCTGCAATGGCGTGCGCGAAGCCGCGTCAGCCTGACCGATAGTCGCGCCAACGAGCTGTTGTCGGCGGCGCTTGCGGCGCTCGACACCAATTCCGAATTCACCGTGCGCTCGTTTCCGCTGCGCGACGGCGACGACAGGGCGGCGATGGTGGTGCATCTGATTCCGATCCGGCGCTCGGCCCACGATATATTCGCGGGCAGCTACGCGCTGCTGGTGCTGACACCGGTAGCGGCCCCGGCCGCGCCGCCGATCGAGTTGATGCGATCGCTGTTCGACCTGACGGCGTCGGAAGCAAGGGTGGCGCGCGGGCTTGCCGCAGGCGAGACTCTGGAAGAGATCGCCGCAAACGGCGGCGTGGCCATGTCAACCGTGCGATCGCAGCTGCGCCAGGTGCTGGAAAAGACTGGATGCTCCCGCCAGGCCGAGGTCGTGTCGCTGCTGGCCAGCGTCACGCTCGATCGCAGCGCGGCGAAGCACTGACACGTTCGTCGTTTATCTTACTGTCTTCATCTGTTTGGAGGATGCGGTTCCTGGCGGCCGGACTCACTGTCGGCTTGACGGTTTTACTGGTCGATCCACATTTGATGACGAAATGATTGTTGCGATCCAACCCGCCGGCCGCATGTGCCGGCGGGTTATTGCATTGTCGTGGTGGATCGACCAACGGGCCGTGCTTTGCATGGGCCCGCTGGATTCAATCCGCCTTGCTACGGACTAGCCGCCGGGCGGCGTGTACGAGGCACGAAGCTGGACTGCCTTTTGGCGAACCAGCATGATTTCATCCTGCGTCCACAAACGAGTGAGGTGTACATTGTGGATCGCACCGGATGCCACCACAGTGCCTGAAATGGCCGGTGCTGCATTGGGGTCGGGTACGTCGAAGATTACCAGAACGCCGGGTCCATCGGCAGCGGTGCTGTACATCGAGAGTAATTTGCCACCGGCTGCTTCGATCAGCTTTTTCGCCGCTTCATGGCGATTGGTCTTGGGATTTTCCATGATTTTGTTGAGAGCCTGAGGCGTATATTGTGCTGTCATACAAAAATGCATGATGTTCTCCTGTTGGGTGTGGTTGATCAACGAGGCGCACGCCTTCCTGCCGACTCCATTGAGAATGGATCGGGCCCCAAAACGTGGAGATGAACATTGCAATGCCCGCCGTGGGCAAAAATACCGCTAGTACTCCGACGGGCCTTCGGCACTGCCCGCGTGCGGTTATCCATTAGTCTACATCAATCACGGGTCATGCGGAAGAGCGCTTGGCCTCGGGCCGTTCGGCTCAATTGAAAATCTCCGACCAAAACAATCCGCCCGCAAATTTGCACAGCCTACGACGCATGTGTAGATTCGACCTAAGTCAGCGAGCCGACGTTGACGAAGGCCTCAGCAACGCTGAGGTTGATCCTGTCCGTGAGGCTGGATTGGGCGACGGCTCGCTGGCGACCGGCTTCTCAAGGCCTTTGGCGAACCCGGTCATTCCGCCTTGATGTTAGCCGTGCGGATCACCTTGCCCCATTTCTCGGTTTCATCGGCGATGAACTTGCCGAAGTCGGCAGGCGAGCCTGGAAGCATCGTGCCGCCGAGATCGGTCAGCCGCGCCGCTGCCACCGGACTGGCGAGGATCGCGTTGATCTCCTTGTTGAGCAGGCCAACAATCTCGGCCGGCGTGTCCTTCGGGGCGCCAACGCCGAAAAACGCACTCGCCTCAAAGCCCGGTACAGAGTCGCCTACCGTCGGGATGTCAGGCAGACCGGGCCAGCGTGTTGCTGTTGTGACCGCCAATGCGCGCAGTCGGCCAGTTCTGATGTGTTCGATCGAGTTGGAGACGTTATCGAAGGCGACCTGTATTCGGCCGCTCAGCAGGTCGGTCAGCACGCCCGGCATGCCGCGATACGGCACATGAACCATGTCGACGCCGGTCATCTGCTTGAATAATTCGGCGCAGACATGGACCGAGGTGCCGACGCCGGCCGACCCGTAGCTGATGCTGCCGGGATTGGCCTTGGCATAAGCAATGAGTTCGGGAACGTTTTTGACCGGCAGGGATGGAGTTACCTCCATGACATTCGGTACACGCATGATGGCCGCGACCGGTGAGATGTCGCGGATGAAATTGAAACTGAGATTGTCGTAGAGCGCCGGACTGATTGCATTGCCGACGCTGATCAGGAGCAGCGTATGGCCATCGGGCGACGCTCGAACGACGGCTTCGGTGGCGATGTTGCTGCCGGCGCCCAGACGGTTCTCGACGACGAAGGGTTGTCCGAGGCGCTCCGACAACGCCTGGCCAATGATGCGCGCCAGGATGTCGACGATGCCGCCGGCAGCAAAGCCTGCGATGATCCGGACCGGCCGCGACGGGTAGGTCTGCGCCCGCGCCATCCGCGTAGCAGCCGGGAACGCGGCGGCACCCGCTGCCAGATTCAAAAATCGACGGCGCTGAAGCTTCATGAATCCTCCCTTCAATCGACGGCGGCGTTATTCCGCCTTTTTATGACCGCTGAACACAGCGACGGCGTTGCTTCCACTTGCCGAGTTCTCAATGAACCTATCGCACTTCGGCCGTGCGTGGAGATGTTTTTGGAGGATTGGATTGGCGAGCGCGAACGCCTCAACGCAAAAACGGCCCCGGCGAACGCCGGAGCCGTTTTTGGAAATCGAAGATTGAAGTGTTAGCGGATGGTGCGGCCGAGGTCGGCGCGACGATCCGTCATCGGCAGCACGATCACCTTGGTGCCGACGCTGACCCGCGAGTAGAGGTCGCTGACGTCTTCATTGGTGAGGCGCAGGCAACCGGAAGAAACGCGGGTGCCGATGGTCTCCGGAGCATTGGTGCCGTGGATGCGATAGATGGTGCCGCCAAGATACATCGCGCGGGCGCCGAGCGGGTTACCCGGGCCACCGGTCATGTGGCGCGGCAGATAGGGCTGGCGGGCGATCATTTCCGGGGGCGGGGTCCAGGCCGGCCATTCCGCCTTCTTGGTGATGGTCTGGGTGCCGGACCAGGTGAAACCGTCGCGGCCGATGCCGATGCCGTAGCGCATCGCCTGGCCGTTGCCGAGCACCAGGTAAAGATAGGTGTTGGGGGTGTCGATGATGATGGTGCCCGGAGCTTCGCGCGTGCTGTAGTTCACGACCTGGCGGCGCAGGCGGGCGGGCAGTTCGAAGCGCTCTTCATCCTGCGAAGGCGCGACGGCGACCGGCGGCGGAGCGGCTTCGACCGGGGGCGCCATGAAGAAGGGAAACAGCGGCAGCGGGGCAGCCGTTGCGGTCGCGGAAAATGCGGTTGCGCCGATCGCGAATGCGCCGAAAGCGGCGGCGGCGAGGCGGGTATTCAGCTTGAATGAATTGAACATCAGTCGTCCCCTTCAGTTTGCGCCCTGTCGCGCCAGTTCCAGCGCGTCGTTGAGGCAAACCAGTACAGGTCAACCGTTTCGGGACGTTTGCACGAAATCGCCAAAATGGTTTCGTCGCGTTAGGGAATTGTTTCATTAAGACTTCGTCGCGGGTCCAGGGCGAGCCCGGCCGGCGCCACGGGTCTGCCGGCGCGGTCGCGGTCCAAATCATTGCGAAAATGAGGGAATATCCGCCCGGACGGCGCCGTTGTGGTCAGCTTTGGTGGACCCGCAGCCGCTGCATGTCGGGCTCGGCCGTGCCGATCGTGGCGCGGCGGTCGGTCACCGCATGGTGGAATTGTTCGAGCGCCAGTCCGATCGCGGCCAAATCCCCGTCCTCGATCGCACCGTCCTCGTGACAGTCGAGCGCCTCGCGCAACAGCGCATCCGCCGTGCCCTGCATCTCGAACAATTCTTCGGGCGTTTCAGCGGTGCGCGCCTTCGAAATCAGGTCGAGCAGATTGTCGCGATGCCCGGCATATTGCTCGCGCTCATCGCGCTTCCAGTAATGCTGCAGCCACGCCCATGCCGAGCCGATGCCCGAGAACACCATGACCGCGAACCAGAGGTAGTCGCTATTTTTTTCGAGAAACGTGCGCTCGTTGCCGTCGATATAGGCGGCGGCGCCCTGGTGCGCCGGCAAGGCCGCGTCCTTGTCGGTGTCCGGCTTCTCGATTTGCGAGGCGCTCGGCAATTCGCGCGCGAGCTGCTGGCGGTGGGTAAAGATCTGGCGTGCGAGTGCGCCGACCGCGGTGTCGGACAGCAACTTCGGCGCGATGATCAAATGGTTGACGCTGACGGTATCGATCTTGTCTTCGGGGCGCGCCGGCGACGATGCGAAGATGCTGCCGGGAATTTCCTCGGCTTCATAGACCGGGTGCTTCTTCGAAATTGCTTCCGACACCTCGATCGGGAGAAACTTCGGTTCGCCGCGGACTGCTGCGGTGGCGTTGATCGCGTCGACGGTGATCTTGCTGTTGAGCGGGCCGACCGTCATGTACGCGTCGACGCTCTGGTCGCGTGCCATCTCGGCGAGCTGATTGACGGCGAACTGGGTGACCGTCACCTTGTCGGCCTTGATGCCGGCCTCGGTCAGGATCGTGCGCAACAGCTTGACGTTGGCCTCGGTTCGTCCGACGACGCCGACGCGGTGGCCAGCAAGTTCGTCGAGGCTCTTGATCTTGGCCACCGGCGTTTTCTTGGAGCCCTTCGGGGCGATGCCGGACGGCGCCCACAGCACGACGACGTTCTTGCGCAGGATGGCGACCGACTCGGCATTGGCCGGCAGGTTCAGATCGCCGCGCGCCACCGCAAGGTCGGCCTTGCCGGTGTTGAACAGCGCGATGCTCTCTACCGCGCCCGGGGTCGAAATCAACGACAGCCGAACCGCGCTGTGGTCGCGCGCGAAGGTCTGCGCCATCAGCTGGATCAGTTTCTGGTCGTCGCTTCCGGGAGGGCCAACCGCGATCCGCAAGGTGACCGGCTGCAACAGATAATAAAGCGTGGCGGCGGCGGCGCCGAAAATGAAAATTCCGGCGGCGAGAACCAGCAGCGCATAGTTCTTTCGCTTCCGGCGCGGGCGGGATGGAGCGGAATTTGCGTTCGGGTTTGACATCGTACTGTCACGTTACACGAAAAAGCCGCCGGGCGACGGGAAAAACATCCTTACAGATCGATGACGTCATACGCTTGAAATATCCATGAACCAACGTCGGGAAGTGAGAATCATGGATAATCCCGAGGTCCCGACATGCGGGTATTGATAGCAACCGACGCCTGGCATCCGCAGGTGAATGGTGTGGTCCGGACGTTAACCTCTTTGGCGCGCAGCGCGTCCAAGCTTGACGCCGAGATCAGCTTCCTGACCCCCGACGGATTTCCGTCCGTCGGCGTCCCCACCTATCCCGGCTTGCGCATCGCGCTGCCGAACCGCCGCGAAATCGCGCGCCGGATCGAGGCGGCGGCGCCGGAGGCTATCCATATCGCGACCGAAGGCCCGATCGGCTGGGCGGTGCGCGGCTATTGCCGCCGCCACAAGCTCGCGTTCACCACGTCCTACACCACGCGCTTCCCGGAATATGTCGCGGTCCGCACCATGATCCCGGCCAGCGTCGGCTACGCTTTGTTGCGGCATTTTCATGCGGCGGCGTCGACCACCATGGTCGCGACCGCCTCATTGCGGCAGGAGCTGAGCGAGCGCGGTTTTCGCAAGCTTGGTTTCTGGACCCGCGGCGTCGATACCGATCTGTTCGCGCCGGACCGCCCCGCCACGATCGATCTGCCGCGCCCGATCTTCATGACGATGGGCCGGGTTGCGGTTGAAAAGAATCTCGAAGCGTTTCTCTCGCTCGACCTGCCGGGAACGAAAGTCGTTGTCGGCGACGGGCCGCAGCGGGCGCAACTGGCGCAGAAATATCCGCACGCCGTCTTCCTTGGCGAGAAGAAGGGCGAGGATCTCAGGTCGCATCTCGCTGCCGCCGATGTCTTTGTGTTTCCGAGCCTCACCGACACGTTCGGCGTCGTGCAGCTGGAGGCGCTCGCCTGCGGCACGCCGGTTGCGGCGTTTCCGGTCACCGGACCTTTGGACGTCATCGCCGATCATCCGATCGGCGCGCTGGACTGGGATCTGCGCAGCGCCTGTCTGCGCGCGCTGACGATGTCGCGCGAAGCCTGCCGGAACTTTGCGCTCGGGCGCTCCTGGGAAAACAGCGCCCGTCAATTCATCGGCAATCTGGCCGCGCTGCAGCCCAGCCGCGCCACGCTGCCGGCGCGCCGCATCCCCGGCACCAGCGCCGTACAGGGTTAGTTCAATCTACTTTTTGAAGAGAGACGAGAAGGCAGACCATGGCAGACATCATCAAGCTTGACGGCACCAGGGCGTTGGACTTCGACCGCGAGACGGTCGAGCAGGCCTACGACCGCTGGGCGCCGGTATACGACCTCGTGTTCGGCGGCGTGTTCAGCAAGGGCCGCAAGGCGGCCATTCAGGCCACCAACAAGATCGGCGGCCGCGTGCTCGAGGTCGGTGTCGGCACCGGCATCTCGCTGCCGCAATACGCAGCCCATCTGCGCATCTTCGGCACCGACATATCGGAAGCGATGCTGCAGAAGGCCAAGAAGCGCGTCGACGAGCTCAAGCTGAAGAACGTCGAGGGCCTGGCTGTCATGGACGCCGAGAAGCTCGAATTCCCCGACAACTCCTTCGACGTCGTGATGGCGCAGTATGTCGTCACGGCCGTGCCGAATCCGGAAGCGGCGCTCGACGAATTCGCCCGCGTGCTGCGGCCCGGCGGTGAACTCATCATCCTGACCCGCGTCAGTGCCGACGCTGGCGTGCGCCGCTTCATCGAGCAGCGCCTGCAGCCGGTGGTTCGCCCGCTCGGCTTTCGCACCGCCGAGTTCGCCTGGTCGCGCTACGCGCAGTGGCTCGCCGGCGCGCGCAGCATGGAACTGGCGGAGCGCCGCCTGGTGCCGCCGCTCGGTCACTTCTCGCTGGTGCGTTTCCGGAAAGTCGACGCCGCGAAGGCAGCGTAACCGCGTCATCGCAGAGCATGATCCGGAAAAGTGGGAACCGGTTTTCCGAAAGATCATGCTCAAACGAAAATCGCTGCGTGAACACGGCGCCGCGAAACTTCATATGACATTTCGATGATGTCATACGCCGGACATCGAATCCCGTTAATCCTTAACCCGAAAGAATTTTGGGGGAGATCATGATCAAGAACTTCATGCAGGAACTGCGAACCCAGCGTTGGGACGACCATCGCTACTATCACCACAGCCGCATCAACCAGTCGCTGCACTTCGTCAGCGCCGCGAGCTTTCTGTTCGCCTATGTCATGCTCTTCATCGATCCCATGGTGTCGGCGCTGGTCGGCTGGCTGGTGTCGATGACGTCACGCCAGGCCGGGCATTTCTTCTTCGAGCCCAAAGGCTATGACCACGTCAACCACGCCACTCACGAGCACAAGGAAGAGATCAAGGTCGGCTACAATCTTCAGCGCAAGGTCGTGCTGATGGTGATCTGGGCGCTGTCGCCGCTGGTGCTGTATGTCGATCCGACCCTGTTCGGCATGTTCGCGCCGTGGGAGACGACGGCGGACTTCATGCGTCAGGTCGCCAAGATCTGGCTGGCGATCGGTATCGGCGGGCTTCTGTTCCGCACCATCCACCTGTTCTTCATCCGCGACGTCGAGACCGGCCTTGTCTGGATGACCAAGATCGTGACCGACCCGTTCAGCGACCTCAAGCTCTACTACAAGGCGCCGATCGCCCTGATGAAGGGTGAGCTGATCGACCCGGGCCTCGAGAAGCACGTCAAGCACGCCTGAGAATTGGCTTTGAATCTATCAAGTGCGCGTCATGCCCGGGCTTGTCCCGGGCATCTACGTCTTCGGAGCTCCGTCATTGCGAGCGAAGCGAAGCAATCCACCTCTCGACAGGAGGATAGATGGATTGCTTCGTCGCTTCGCTCCCTTGCGCAAACGCTTCGCGTTTGTCGCAGGCAATGACGGAGGAGGTAGCCGAGCTGTGATGACTATGGAAAGCGCGCTTTCAGCGCCCGAACCTCTTGGCAAGCATCTCTTTCAGGATCTGCCGCTTGATGTTCTTGTTGGTGAGGCCTGCACCGTGCCACCACCAGCCGTCGCGTTTCATCTTTTCGCTCGCGGCGACGAAACGGTCGGCGACCGCGGAAAAATCGTCATCGGTATAGTTCAGGCTGAAGATCAGCCGGCCCGTGCCGACCCAGCTCAGCGCCAGCCCCTCGGCGCGCAGATAATATTGCAGCATCCAGTTGTAACGGGACGGCTCGGTATAATGCACCATCCAGATCGACGACAGATTGCTGACGCGCACCGGAAGGTCCTGCGCGGTGAGCCGGTCGTTGAGCGTCTTGGCGCGCGCGTTCCAGGTCTCGTCGAGCCCGTTATAGACCGAGTTGAAGTTCGGGCTGGCGAGCCGGCCGAGGAATTCGTCCATCGCGGTCATGACGTAGGGATGCGAATTGAAGGTGCCGCGGGCAAAGCAGATGTCGGCGGGGCGATCGTCGCGAAAACGCCGCATCAAATCCTTGCGGCCGCAGACCACGCCGACCGGAAGTCCACCCGCCAGGCTCTTGCCATAGGTCACCATGTCGGCGCGGACGCCGAAATATTCCTGCGCGCCGCCGGCAGCGAGGCGGAAGCCGACGAAGACCTCGTCGAAGATCAGCACGATGCCGCGTTCCGTGCAGACCTCGCGCAACTTCTTCAGCCACTCGGTATAGGCGGCGCGGTCGAAATTGCCGGACCGGGAGCTGTCGACCAGCGCGGAATCGCCGGGCGCGTTGGCGTTGGGATGCAGCGCCTGCAGCGGATTGACCAGCACACAGGCGATGTCGCGGCGTGTCTTCAAAACGTGCAGCGTCCGCTCGGACATGTCGGCGAGCGTATAGGTCTCGTGCGGCGAGACGGGGTTGCCGACGCCGGGCTGCACGTCGCCCCACCAGCCGTGATAGGCGCCGGCAAAGCGAACCAGATGCGTGCGCCTGGTGTGGTAGCGCGCCAGCCGGACCGCCTGCATCACGGCTTCGGTGCCGGACATGTGGAACGAGACTTCGTCGAGGCCGGAAATCTCGCACAGACGCTTGACGTTGTCGGTGATGACGGGGTGATAGGGGCCGAGCACGGGTCCGAGCGCATGCGCGCGTTTTTCCGACTCGGTGATGCAGTCCTTGTAGAAGTCGTTGCCGAAAATGTTGACGCCGTACGAGCCGGTCAGGTCGTAGGAGACATTGCCGTCGACATCGGTGACGGTGACGCCGGCCGACGATGCCACGAAGGCGCTGGTGGAAAGATGCTCGCGCACCAGGCGGCTGTACTGGAACGGCACCCGATAGGCTTCGGTGAATTGCAGGTCGGAAATGTGCTCGGCCGCCTCGGCGGTCATCTGCCGGCCCTTGGGATAACGGTCCTGATACACGCCGGCGAGCCGGAAGAAGCCGTCCTGGCGCTGCGTCGCGACATCGGCCGGCGCGCCGTCGGAACAGAAGAAATCGCCGATTTCGAATTCGTAATGCGGCACCAGCCGCGCGACCATCTTGGACATCTTGGAATGTCCGGTCAGCGAGCGGTGCTTGGCGCGCGACAGCGCCAGCCGCGCCTGCAATTTGGGGAAGGTCACCGCGGCGCCGGCAATCGCAACGGCGGACAGCGACAGAATCGAAAGGGGCGAATCCATGCCACCAGCGCTAGCTAATCCTGCTAACAGATTCATGACAGTCAAAGGCCTGATTTCGGCCTTTACCCAGCAGGAAGACCTCAATTTCCTGCTCACCAACCGGATTCCGCGGGCGGCCATCACCCGATTCATGGGGTGGTTCAGCAAGATCGAAAACCCGCTGGTGCGGGATGCCTCGATCGCCTGCTGGCGGCTGTTTTCCGATCTCGACCTGTCGGAGGCCAAGAAGACCGAGTTCAAGAGCCTGCATGATTGTTTCACCCGCGAACTGCGCCCGGGCCTGCGCCCCGCCGACCCGGATCCGAACGTCGTCGCCAGCCCCTCCGACGGCATCATCGGCGCGTTCGGCCGGATCGAGGATACAAGACTGTTCCAGATCAAGGGCGCGCCGTATTCGCTGCTGGATCTGCTCGGCGATCCCGCTTTGGTGGAGCGTCACCGCAACGGCCGTTACCTCACGCTGCGCCTGACCTCGAGCATGTACCATCGTTTTCACGCGCCCTATGACGCGACGATCGAGCGGGTGAGGTTCATCCATGGCGACGTCTGGAACGTCAATCCCATTGCGTTGAAAAGGGTGGAGCGGCTGTTCTGCAAGAACGAGCGCGCGGTGCTGGAGACGCGGCTTGCGTCCGGCGAAGCGCTGACCTTGGTGCCGGTTGCCGCGATCCTGGTCGCCAGCATCCGCCTGCATTTCCTCGATGTGACGCTGAACGCGCAGAGCAGGGGGCCGGTGGATTTCCCGTGCGCCGCCAGCATGCGCAAGGGCGATGAGCTTGGCTGGTTCGAGCACGGTTCGACCATCATCGTGCTGGCGCCGGAAAACTTCGAGTTTGCCGACAATGTCACTGAGGGTGCCCGCGTTCGCGCCGGCGAGGCGCTGCTGCGGAAACCGGCGGGATGATTGTGTTGCCCTGCAAGCGGGCCACGACTGTGAGCTGGATCACCGAGGCGCCACTACACACGGTGCGATTATCTTGGCTCCGCTAACACCTCCACAGCAAACAAGGGAGCAACGTCATGACGCAGACCAGCAAGTCGATCAATGGAAACCAGCGCGCATTGGGCGAGCAAGTCTTGAAGGATGCTGAGCTTGAGTCCGTTTCCGGTGGCGCCATGTTCGGCAGCGCGTTCTCCGAAGCCCTGAAGTCAATCGGGGAAGGACTTTCAACAATGGCACGCAAGGGCTGACCGCGTTGTCAGCGCCGAAGCGATTCGGCGGCGGTGCTCAATAAATCAAAATCAGAGAAGCCGCCGCGAGGCGGTTTTTCCTTTTGGTCCGCGCCGGCCGTCAGGCGCGGGCGGTTCTTGTGATGGCTTGCATACGTCGTCCCGGGACCACTGGAACTGCATCATGCGTGGACGAACAGAGACGGTAGCATCGCCGTGCGAAATTCTCTATGTGTGGAGCATTCCAACGACGATCGGAGAAGATGGCGATGGCGCGGACGCCTGTGCTGGCGGCGGGAGGCATTGTATTGCGGCAGGCGGCGACGCCGCTGGTCGCGATCGTGCGCCTGCGCAAGCGCAACGAATGGGTTCTGCCGAAGGGCAAGCTCGATCGCGGCGAGACGCCGAGGGCTGCGGCCGAGCGCGAAGTCAATGAAGAGACCGGGCACGATGTCGCCGTACACGAATTCCTGGGCACACTGGTTTACGAATCCCGCGGCGGCTCCAAGGTCGTGCACTTCTGGCGGATGGAGGCGGGCGCCGAGCCGGTCCGCAAACTGATGCGCGACGTGAAGGCGGTGGAGTGGTTGCCGCTGGCCGACGCGGTCGAGCGGCTGTCACGTGGCTATGAGCGGGCGTTTCTGGAAAATGTCGGGCCGATCGCGATGGCTGCGGGGAGGGTCGCGGAGATCGGTACTCGTACGCCGGAGCCAATTCGTGTTGAAACGATCAACGAAGTTCGCGATCGACGCAGTCTCGTGCAGATAATGCGAGACTGGTTTCGCCGCGCGGCGTGAGTTGGTTCAAGCATTTAGCTCGTCATGCCCGGCCTTGTGCCGGGCATCCACGTCTTTGCTTCCGCAAGTAAGACGTGGATGGCCGGGTCAAACCCGGCCATGACGGAGAGCGAAGCTAACCTACCGCACGTCCTTCGGTGGCTTGCTTCCTCTTGGCGGCGGCACGCGCGACCCGGGCGCAGGCCTGACCGGCTGACCCTGCCGCACCACACCGGGCGCACTTTGCAAACCGCCCGGTCGCAGGCCTTGCCGGAAGCCGGGTTGCTGAGCGCCTTGTGAGGGACCGCCGGGCTGCTGCAAGCGCTGCGGACCGCCGGCTTGCGAGGGCGCGCCTTGTTGGACGCCCGGTCGTGCCGCCGTCGCCGGCTGTTGCGGCTGACCGGGTCGCGGCGGCAAGCCGGTCTCTCGTGGCGAACCCGGCTGCGTCGATCCCGGCCGCTGCAACTGCTGACCCTGCCGGTTAGGCAAGCCCGGTTGCTGCAGCTGTTGCGGCTGGCCCGGCCGGTTCTGCAATTGTTGTTGCCCGGGACGGTTCTGCTGGCCCGGCTGTTGCTGTTGTCCGGGACGATTCTGTAAGCCCGGTTGCTGGCCGGTGCGGTTCTGTCCCGGCAATCCGTTTTGCTGCGGTCCGCGGCGCGGTGCGTTGCCGCGATTGAAGCCGGGGTTGGCGCGGCGGAAATCGCGCTGCTGGTTGAAGACGCGGCGGCCGAGATTTTGCGTCGAGTGCACCTGGCGCACAAAGCCCTGATCGCGCAGCACCTGCTGCGGCGAAATCGTCAGCGGCACCGCGGCAAAGCGCACGCCGCCCGCGCCGGGGCGAATCGTAAAGCCGCTGGAGCCCTGGCTAAGGAAACCCAGCCGCGCGCCGGCGCGGTCGTTGACCTCGATGCGTCCAACCTTGCCGTCGGCGTCGGGATAGAGTTTGATGGCGACATTGTTCGGACTGTTGGCGGCGGCTCCTTCGGGCACCTCGACGAGGCCGGTGGTGCCGCGAATGCCGAGCGTTGCGGTCGGCGTGGTGATTTTCATGTCGCCGGTCTTGGCGACGGCGGCGGCGACGAAGGCAACCGTGCCCTTGGCGACGTCGAATACGCCGGCATTTTGCTTGCCGCCATCCTCATAGACATAGCTGTCGATGGTGATCTGCGAATTCGCCCTGAGGTTAAAGGTGGTGGCGTCGCTGAAGGTGATGCCGAGCGAGGACTTTGCGCCGGCCTGCACGACGTCGTTCAAATAGATGTCGTCCTTGACCTTGAGCGGTGTGGTCTCGTTGTTGCGGATCACACTGGCGCTGCCGATCACGGTCGCGACATTGCCGATCGGCTCTTCCGCGGCCTGTTGTGCGTCGGCCGCGGTAGCCGCCGGATCGGGCGCGGCCTGTGCCGGCGCCGCAGGCTGTGCGGGTGCAGGTTGGGCTTGCGCCGATCGTGCTGTGACGGAGGGGCCAGCGAAACCGTTCGTCGCGCCAACCAGCGTACCGCAAACCAACAGCAGAAGCGCGAATCGCAACCGGCGCAGCATCAAGGGGAGTTCCGGGAAATCAGGGAGAGACGAGGGCGAGCAGCGGCGCCACGATTTCAGCGCTGCCGGGCTGAATGCGGGATGAACGTTTCCGCCTTGTTGTCATGGTCAGG
This sequence comes from Bradyrhizobium sp. AUGA SZCCT0431, assembly GCF_018131065.1. Classification (NCBI taxonomy): domain Bacteria; kingdom Pseudomonadati; phylum Pseudomonadota; class Alphaproteobacteria; order Hyphomicrobiales; family Nitrobacteraceae; genus Bradyrhizobium; species Bradyrhizobium sp. AUGA SZCCT0431. The sequence goes on from NZ_JAFCLR010000012.1 coordinate 153,062, forward strand.
CAGAACGAACAAGCGCCACGTCCGGCATCCCCGGGCATGGCGCTTTCTCATCTCACATAGGGTGTTGATCAGCCGCGCTTGTGCGGGGTCAGGTTCAGCGGCTTCGACGGCTTGGCCGACGGCGCGTAGCTGGCGGGTGTCGCGGCCGGGGGCTCGTAACGGAATACGGCCTTGCAGCCATCGCTGAGCGACGCGCGCTGCCGGATCATGCAGGCGGTGACGCGATCGACATCAGGAATTTCCGCTCCGCACAGCCGCATCGCGTCGCCGGCACACATCTGCTCCTGCTCTGGCGTATGCGCCACGGAAACGGTGGTCAGCATTCCGAACGCAAGCGTGGTCGCGATCAGCAATTGGCAGTTACGGATGGTGGAGCGTGCGAAAGCCATGGTGTGTCCCTCTTGCAGGTTTGGTGAGTGGTGTGCCCGAGTTGCGCGCCGGGTGGCGCCTCGTTGGGCAAGAGAACTACGCGGGCTTGGTTTCGGGATTTCTTCGTCGCGGGACCAAAACGGTTTCGTCGCGCGGAGAATTGTTTCGTCGTCGTTCGCGAGTAAGGAGTCGTTAACGAATGGAAACGCGAAAAGGGCCCCGTGACGTGTCACGAGGCCCTTTCACGTCCAGCTCGAAGAAATATCAGCTCACGCGCTTCCAGGTCTGGCCGCCGCAGAACATGCCGCCGAAGGCGCAGCCCTGCACGCGGAGCGAGCCGTTGCTCTTCATCGACATCGTCGAGTCGTACTTGCGGCCGCTGTCGGGATCGTTGATCCGGCCGGCCCACTTCGAGCCCTGCGGTCTCATGTTGATCAGGATCTTTTCGCCGGTCTTGACGGCGTAGCCGCAGAGATTGTCGCCGCACTGCTCGATGCGGACATTGCCCTTGTTCTCTTCGGTGGCCCAGACGCCGATCGGCGAGTTCGGATCGGACGCGGGGCCAGCGTCAACCGGAGCCGGAGCCGGCGCTGAGTACCTGGCTGGGGCCGGCTCGGCAGCCGGAGGGGGTGCCGGTGGTGCGACGTCGGCTTGCGGAGGCGCGGCGGCGTAGGTGGTCGGAGCCGGAGCCGGAGCCGGAGCGGGGGCAGGTGCCGCCGCCTGATCAGGAGCCGGGGCCGGTAGGCGGTCCTGCCTTGGAGGCGCTGCCGCGTAGTCATCGTCGTTGTAACGCTTGGCCTGGTCGCCCTTATAGCGGGGCTTGCCGGCGGCCGGCGCGTAATCATCGCCATTATAGCGTCTGTCGTCATTATAGCGCTTGGAGTCGCTGTATTCGGGCCGTGTCGGCGCTGGCGCAACATCGTCATCATCGTCGTAGCGGTTGGACTTGAGGCCCTTGAAGCCGGGCGCCGTGATGTTGATGCAGGACAGCGAGGCACAGCCGCGCGGCGCTTCGATGCGGACGCGCTGGCCTTCGATCTGGAACGAGATGCCACCGGCATGGGCCGAGGTGGTGGCCAACAGCAGGGCTGCGAGGATGTAGAGCTTCTTCATGAGAGCCTCCTGGGCGGCTTGAATTGGTTGGCGATGAACTTGCGCGGACCCTATGCCCGGCCGGCAGCGCCTTCTGTGACGTAGGTCACGGGGGATCCAGGTGACTCAAATCACATCCAGGGAACCGGCCGCGGCCTAGCTTTTGCGCTTTAATCCGGGGAGGGTCCGATGAAGCGTTTCTGTTTGCTCGCCGCGCTGATGCTGCTCAGTCCGTCCGCGTATGCTGGCGACTCGATTTCATTCGTGGTCGGCGGCCATCGCATCCAGATCGACGCGTCCAGATATTGCCGTTCGACCTCCTGCGCATCGGTTTCGATTTCGGGCACGTCGCGCAACCGAAGTCGTTATGACGACCGTGATCGTTACAACGACGATGATCGCTATCGCGATGATCGCAGGATCAGCGAGTCAACGAGGACACTACCAACCGCACCGGCGGTAGCTCCGCCGTCGGTTCAATCCGTTGCCGCTCCGCCCCCGGCCGTGTACAGGCCGGCCGCCGCCGCGACGCAAATCGTGCCCGCGCCGCAGTCGCCCACTCCGCCGGCAACACTCGCTGTTCCGCCCGCGCCACCGCCGCCACCGCCTGCGCCACCGGTTGCGAAGCCGGCCGAGCCGGCGCGCCCGACGCCGGTGGCCGTGCCGCAGATTTCGCGTGTCTCGCATGATTTCGCCGACGATGCCGACACGCCCATCGGCGACTGGCAGACCGAAGGCAAGGGATCGGTTCGTATCACCAGATGCGGCAACGCGCTGTGCGGCTACGTGCTCAATTCGTCCTCCAACGACAAGGGCGAGGCCGTCCTGATCAACATGAAGCCGAAGAGCGAGAAGCAATGGACCGGCAGCGTCTACAGCCAGGCCAGCGGCGACACCTATTACGGCACCATGGATATGAAAGGCCAGAACACGCTGCGCGTCGAAGCCTGCGCGCTCGGCCGCTTCTACTGTTCCGGCAATAATTGGCGCCGGATCAACGCCAAGGCGGAAAGCCTGATGTCATCGCGGCAGACTTTCGCGGAGCCGCGGTCGTAATCATCACGCATAAAAAATGCCCGGTGGAGCGACCACCGGGCGAACAGTTTTCGATTGGCTTCAAGCCTGGAAGGGGAAGCCTAGAACACGCCGATCACAATGGCGCCGACAAAGGCGAATGCGAGATACGCGGTTACAACGCTCAGTCTGCTGACCATGGTCATGGGAATACTCCCTTGGTTCACGTCGTGCCCGCTCATAACGGTTCAGGCTAACAAAGCGTTCCCGGCCCAAACAAGTCAGCGTTGCTGTCCATCCCCGCCTGTCCACAGCGGGCCGCTCCAGGCAACATGGTAAATGATTCATGAAATCAACGTGTTGAAGACTTCTTAAATAAATTCGCCGAACGTGCGCGCATGACGCGCGGAGTTCGTTTGTATCTCGTCGGCTCCTTCGTCCTTGTCTCCTTGGCGGGTTGCGGCCGCGGACTTTTTCAGTCCGCCGAGCGTGAACCGTGGCGGGCCGAGGCCGAGGTCGCATGCCTGAAGTCCGGTGCGGTCAAGGAGACCCCCGAACTGGTCCGGATTGACCCGATTTCCGGTCCTGGCGCCTGTGGCGCGCAATTTCCGCTGAAGGTCGCAGCCCTCGGCGAAGGCAGCGCAAGTTTCGGTTTTGCCGACGAATTGCGGCCGCCCGGCACGATCGGCAATCAGCCGCGCTGGCCGGTCCGGCCGGCGCCTGCCGCCGCACCGTCACAAACCTATTCCGATCAGGCGCTGCGCCAGCCGAGCTATGGCGCGCCGTCCAACGGGCCGATCTCGCTGACCGCGCCGGGCGTGGCCCAGCAGGACGACGAAATCGATCTGCCGGCCGAAGGCGCACCGCAATCGCGCGACCCGCGCGGCGGCGGCTCCTATATGGCTGCGCCTTCCTATCCGCCGCGCGACCGCTACCCGTCATCCGCGCCTTACTCGCCGGCACCCTATTCGCAGGCGCCCGCCGCCGCGCCGCCGCGGCTCGGGCCTGTTCTCGGCGATCCCGTTAACACGGTGGGGCCGGTCGCGATCAAGCCGACCGCGACGCTGGCCTGTCCGATCGTCTCGGTGCTCGACCGCTGGCTTGCCGATTCGGTGCAGCCTGCCGCTCAGCGCTGGTTCGGCGTGCGCGTGGTCGAGATCAAGCAGATCTCCGCCTATTCCTGCCGCGGCATGAATGGCAATCCGAACTCGCATATTTCCGAACACGCTTTTGGCAACGCGCTCGATATCGCCTCCTTTTCGCTGGCCGATGGCAGGCGCGTAACGGTGAAGGGCGGCTGGCGCGGCATGCCGGAAGAGCAGGGTTTTCTGCGCGACGTGCAGGCCTCCGCCTGCCAGCAGTTCAACACAGTGCTGGCGCCGGGCTCCAACCGCCATCACGAGGACCACATCCATGTCGACCTGATGCGCCGCTCCAGCGGGCGGGTGATCTGCCAGCCGGCAGCGGTCTCCGGCGATCAGGTCGCGGGTAGAGCCGGTGGGCGCAGTTCCTACGCGTCATCGCGCGAGCCCTACATGACGGGTTCGCTCGGCGGCAGGAGGGCGCACCGGCACTCCAGCAAGGTCAACGAGGAAGACGAGTTCGACCAGCATTAGGTGACGAATCGTAGGGCGGGCAAAGCGTCAGCGTGCCCACCATCCCACGCGCGGTTAAAATGGTGGGCACGGCGCTTGCGCGCCTTTGCCGACCCTACGAAGCCGCCAACTTCTCCAGCACATCCCGCACCACGCCTTCCAAGAGATCGAGCTTGTAGCCCGTCATCGGCAACGGCTTTGCGCCTGACATCGCAAGCTTGGCAGCCACTTCAATGTTCAACGCATTGGCCGCCTTGCCTTGCACGGCGCCTTCCGCCGCCTTTAGCCGCAGCGGCACCGGCGCGATGCCGCCGGCGGTGAGGCGGATGAACTGGAACGTGCCGTCCTTGATGACCGCGCGGGCGCAGACTTCGACCAGCGGCCATTCCGCATAGGCGCGGCTGATCGCGCGCTTGTAGAACGCGCGCTCGCCTTCCAAAGGCTTGGGCAGTTCAATGCCCCGGATCATCTCGCCCGGCTGCAGCAAATTGTCGACGGTGCCGTTGGAGCCGTCGCCGAGCACGTCTGGTATCGACAGGCCGCTTCGCGTGTAGGTGATGATGGTCGCATCATAGGCCAGCAACGCCGCCGCCATCGTGGAAGGGTGCGGCGCCACGCAGGGGCCGAGATCGAAGGCGACATGATAGAGGTGATTGCCATCGCGGGCCGGACAATCCGTGCCGCCCTTCTTCAGGCAGGCGATATGCGGATTCCGAAAATACCAGCAGCGCGAACGCTGCGCGATATTGCCGCCGAGCGTTGCCAGGTGACGGATCTGCGGCGTTGCAAGGCCCTGCGCCGACGCCGCAATGCCGGGATAGGCGGCGGCGATGCTTCGATCGGCGGCGATCGCGGCGATGGTGGTGTAGGCGCCGATGCGCAGCGTGCCGTCGGCGCCCCAGTGCATGCCCGAGATGTCAGACGCGGGCACGATATCCATCAGCGGGCCCTTCGAGACGCCGCTGCGGCGACGTTCGGAAAGGTCAGTGCCGGCGGCGCGGAATTCAGTCGTCATGGCCGGTGTCATGCGGCGGCCCTCCCTTTCAGCGCCGAGATCAAACGGTCGGGCCGGATCGGCAACTCCATCGGCCGGATGCCGGTGGCGTTGTAGATCGCGTTGGCGACCGCCGGCGACGTCGGCACGGTCGCGACCTCGCCGATGCCGACGCTGCCGCCGAGTACGTGATCGAAACCCGCTTCGTCGAAATGCACGTCGATCACGGGCGTGTCGGCGATCCCCGGAATGCGATAATCCTCCAGCCCGCCACTCAGCGTATCGCCGGTGCGCCCGTCGATCTCGCGCGCTTCATAAAGCGCGTAGCCGATGCCTTGAATGACCGAGCCCGCCGCCTGGCTTCGCGCCAGTGCCGGCGCTGCGATCTTGCCGACTGCAATGCCGGTGTGGACGTTGAGGACCCGGACATGGCCGAGCCAGGTATCGACTTCGACCTCGATCACCTGCACCGAACTCGGCACGCCGGCGCCGATCACCATGTTGGACATCCAGCGCATCATCTTACCGAAGATCCAGCCCAGAATACCCACCTGCTTCAGGGGCGACTCAACGCCCGGCGCCATCCGGTTGCTGTCCTCCGGCCGCACGCCTGATGCGGTGAGGTCGGGCGACGCCGCCAGCAATTCGCGCCACGGCGCATTCGAGCCCGGCGCCGGCTTTCGTTTGGCATTTTTTTCGATCGCGGCCTTGAGCTTTTGAATCGCGAGCAATGTCGGCGGCACCACCGAGGCGGTGGTGCGGCTGCCGCCCGAGCCAGGGCCTACCGGCAGTTTGGAATCGCCGATGTGAACCTCGACCTCATGCGGCTCGAGGCCGAATTCGCGCGCCACCGTATTGGCGATCACGGTGCGGCTGCCGGTGCCGATATCCTGGATCGCCGTGCTCGCGATCAAGCGGCCGCCCTTGACCGACACTTCGACCTTCGAGCCGGGCTGCCAGAGATAAAGCCAGTATCCGGTGGCGACGCCGACGCCGCGGCGATAGCGGCCGGTCTGCTCGGCCGGTGACTTCCGGTTGCGCCAGACGTCGAGCCCTTGCGCCCATTCATAAAGCCGCCGCCGGTTCGGATCGGTATCCCAGCGTTTGCGCAGTTCGATCGGATCGACCTTCATTCGCAGCGCGGCTTCGTCGATCGCCTGCTCCACCGCGAACGCCATCGGCGGTCCGCCGGGTCCGCGAAACGCCGCCCCCGGCGGCAGATTGCTGATGACGTCGAAATCGGCGAGCTCCTTGCCTTCCGCCGGATAGATCAGCCGTGCCAGAGTTGCGATGGTGGAATTGATCGCGGCGCCGGTGTCGGCGTAGGCCGTGAGCGACAGCGCCTTCAAGCCGCCCTGCTCGGACGGCAGCAGCGCGAGCTTGACCTCTGACGCGGGCCGATAGCCGGTCACCGAAAGCTCTTCATGGCGGTCGAAGGCGACGCGGACCGGCGCCTTGGCGGCGCGCGCCAGATCGATCGCGATCGTCGTCTCCGCGCCGAGACTGGCCTTGGAGCCGAAACCGCCGCCGACATGGTCGGCGATGACGCGGACCTTGTCGTGGTCGAGCCTGTAACGCTTGGCGATTAGCTCCATCAGATGGAATACACTTTGCGTCGAAGCATGCACGGTGAGTCGGCCGCCTTCGAAATGCGCGACTGACGCGTGCGGCTCCAAACAGGTATGCGATTGCGTGCCGGTCCGGAATACGCCTTCGACCAGCAACGGATTTTTCTCCTGCCGCGCGCTTTCGACCCAACTCCGCACGTTCTTGGGCTTGAGCGAGAACGCCGCCGACGGCCCGCGGATGTTCGCCTTCCACGGCGCCGGCGCGCCGGCGCCTTCGGAGACGTTGCCGGCTTTCTTGCGGTCCGCCTTCTCGAACACCACAGGCGCATTGGGCTTGCGGGCTTCATCGAGCCCGATCACCGAGGGCAGCTTTTCGCTGGATATTTTGATCGCGGCAATCGCTGCCAGCGCGGTCTTGCGATCCCTTGCCGCGACGGCGGCGATCGGCTGGCCGACAAAGCGGACGATCCGGTCTTCGGCGAGCAGCGAGATCGCGGCGCCGACACCCGGCAGCGCCAGCGCGGGCGCGAGGTCGAGCTCTGCGATTTTGCCATGCGCGATTTGCGAGCGCAGGATGACGCCTTCGAGCTGGCCTTCATGACGGATGTCGACGGTGTATTTCGCAGCACCCGTCACTTTGTCGCGCGCCTCGACGCGCGGCGAGACGATGTCGCCGCCGTCGAACTGGCCGCTGCAGGCCGCGGCCACCGCGCTGAAGATGCCGTCATAGGCGCCGCAGCGGCACAGATGCCCCGACAGGACAGCGCCGATTTCCTCGCGCGAAGGTGTTGCCGTTCCCTTTGCCGCCCGCCAGCGGTCGTGGAACGCCGCGGCCTCGACGATGAAGCCCGGCGTGCAGAACCCACATTGCAGCGCGTCGTGCACCATGAACGCCTTCTGCACCGGATGCAGCTTTTCGGCGCCGATGCCCTCGACCGTGGTGACTGTCTTGCCGGCGGCGGCGCGGGCCGGCATCAGGCAACTCGCCACCGGCGCACCGTCCACCAGCACGGTGCAGGCGCCGCAAACGCCGGCACCGCAGACGAGCTTGGTGCCGGTGAGGTCGAGATCGCTTCTGACCACATCGATCAGCATGGCGTCGAGGTCGTCGGGCAGGGGGGCGACACGGCCGTTGATCGTCATCGTACTCATCTGCGATCTCCTGATTTGCGGGCGGTTTTGCTTGCGACAGGTTTGTTTGCAGTTTTTCTTGCAGTTTTTCTTGCAGGTTTTCCTGCAGTGTCTCTTGAGTGCGGCTTCGGCGACGGGCTCACGGCGCCGGCGACCAGCGTGCGCACCATGATGCCGAAATCCCGCAGGAAGGCGTCGGCAGGCTGCATCGCCGGATAGGCCGACTTGGTGCCGTTGAACGCCATCTCGACGCATCGCGCGAAGTCGGGCGCGGTCATGCCCTTGATCGCGAGACGTTGCTTGCGGCAGACGCGTTCGATCGTGGACGTCAGTTGCGCGGCATAATGCGTGGCATATTTCTGGTAGATGTCGCGGGCCTGCAGCAGGTGCTCGGAGAACAGCTCTTCGATATGGGGCGAACCCTCGAGCGGCGCGATCAACTGCCCGATCCGCGCGGTGATCTCGGCGATCAGGATGTCGGCGAGACCGCCGCCGGCCTGTTCGGTGGCCTCGCCCGCCGCGATCTCGGCGGCCAGCGCGTTCTCATGCAGCCGCTCGATCACGGCGCGGAACAGTTCTTCCTTGGACTTGAAATGATGGTAGAGCGCCTGCCGCGTCAGGCCGGCGGCCTCCGCCGCCTGCTCGATCGACGAGCGCCGAAACCCCTGCCGGCGGAACACCAGCATGGCGGCATCGAGGATGCGGTCGCGGGGCTTCATTTTGACGAATTTGACAAAATAAGACGAAGTGTCAAATGACGGATTTGTGTTGGAGCGCGGCTAACTGCCCCACGTCTCGCTGCCGGTCGCGGCGGCCGAGTTCAAGCCCAGGACCATCTGCGGATTACCGGCGTCCGAAAATTCCGCCGACCACGCCGCCCACGACGCCGCCGATCACACCAACCGGACCGCCGCCGCCCCCGCCGCGACGTCGGGCCCGGCGCTCGTTGCCGGACTTGTTGTCACGGATGCTCGCGTTCGCCGTCGAGGCGGAATCGTTGAGGAGCGCCTGATGCTGCAACGGGTTGAGGAAGCCGGTCTTGGGATAGTCGCGCGCGGCTTGCCAGCGCGTGATGACGGCGCGGGTCCGCGCGTCGAACTTTCCGTTGGCCCTGGTGTCGAAGCCGAGACGGGTCAGCCGGCGCTGCAGGTCGCGGCGCCTGGGCTTGTCGAGGCCGATCCGATCCTCGGTTTCCTGCGTTGCTTCGTCGGTGAAGACCGCCTCATCGACGGATGCGGCCTGATCGCGCGTGGTCGTGCTTGGCCCGGCCTTGGCAGCGTCCGAGCACACAAGAATTCCCAGGATCGACAAGGCAAGGATCAAGACACGCATGGCCTATTGTTCCCCCGAGTCCCTCAAATGATTTCGCTTTGAGAGCCTGCGTCGGTGCAAATACGAACCCGGCTTTTGAATCAAAGGTCGATTTTGGTTTCGTCGCTGGCAACGGCTGGCGGGAACACTTGTTCCATAGCGGGCGTCGATTGTTGCACCGCATGGCACTCAATGATGGCCGTCGTCGCAGCTGTAGCCCGCATGAGCCACCGGGTCGCGCGAATGCGCGCCCGATGACAGGCTCCACGACATGCGTGATCAGCGACCCGGACATCCGGATGTCGCTTCGCTCATCCGGGCTACATTGTTGCTTTTTGCCCGAACTAAACGAACTTGATCCCGACTAGGTCGCCCTTCTTCCAGGCGACCTTGCAGGCCCTGCCGGGGGATGTGCGGTCGAATTTCAGATGAAAATGCGGCTTGACGAATTGCGGGTCTTCGACCCGCAATCGCGCGCCGCCTTCCGAAATCTCGATGACGGTGCATTGACGCGCGGCGAAGCTGCCGTCGATGGTCATCCATGCGGGCTGGTTTGTTCGCCGGCGAGAAGGGCGGCGACCGAAAATTGCCATGGCGGATTCCTCCCACCGATCAAACGCGGTGAGGGGGCGCCTGGTTGCAGTTGCGGACAATTTGAACGAACGGGAAGGCCGGTGGATGCACGAGGCCGTAGCCTGCTGCGCGCGGCCACTCTCAACTGTCGTCGCCCGGCTTGACCGGGCGATCCAGTATGCCAGAGACGTCAATGATGGAATCGAGAAGCCGCGGCGTACTGGATCCCCCGCATGCGCGGGGGATGACAGCCTCGGCTTGTAGCCGACAACGCTCGCTCTCACTTCACCTTCGCCCGATACGCCGTCAGGAACACCCGCGTCGCGCTGTCGACGACGGTTGCGATCTGCTCGGGCGACGGCGACGGCTTGGCCTGGAAGATGAAAGCCTGAAACAGCGTCGCCTGGCACATCTGCATGAACTGCCAGGCCGCCAGTTCGTAATCGTCGATCACGAGCTCGCCGAGCCGTCCCCGCGCCTCAAGATAAGCGGCGAAGCGATTGACGGTGCGGGCCAGCACATTGTCATAAAATCTGCGGCCGACTTCCGGCATCCGCTCCGCAATCGACATCACGGTGCGGATCGCCGAGCCGCCGCCCGGCCGACAAAGCACCTGGATGTAGGCCCGGCCGAATTCCGGCAGCGTGATGTCGACGTCGCGGTCGGGATCGAAATTGAATGCGGTCTTGCCCTGTTCGATCGATTCTTCTTCGACGATGGCTTCGAACAGGCGGTGCTTGTCGGCGAAATAGACGTAGAGCGTTCCCTTGGAGACGCCGGCCGAGCGCGCGATCTCGCCCATGCTGGCGCCGTCGAAACCGAGATCCAGGAACACTTTCCGCGCGCCGTCGAGGATCTGGCGGCGCTTCGAGGAATCCTCGTCGGGGACGACATCAAGCGTATGCGACGTGTCTGCAACCATTGGTTTATCTTCTCGGGAAAGATTTCAACCGGACATATGCACGGGAAGGTGCTTTCGCTCTATGGTCCCTTCACGTAAATGTATCTTGACCGAACGGTTCGGTCAATGATAATTCTGGAAATGACGATGCCTTCACGGCCGGGTTTCGGCTGCGTCTGCGCCGTGCATGAGTAATGGGGAGGCCGGGGTATGGCCGCAGCGAGAGACCAGGCCGCACGCGTCGTTCGGCAACAGCCGGAGGCGTCGGCCCGTCAGGAGCCGGAGGCGGCAACGGCCGAAGACGAAGCCGCGCGCGACCCCGCCCAGTTGGCGGACCAGCTTCGAACTCACGTTGCGGAAGAAACCAGGCGCCAGCCGGCAACTGCTCCAGGCGCGCCGGCAACCGACAGGCCGGCCGCACCGCCCGCCGATGCCGCACAACCCGCCGCGCCGAAATCCGGCAAGCGCAAATTCGTGATGATGGGCGTGTTCGCGCTGCTGGCACTCGCGGCCGTCAGCTACGGCGTCTACTACACATTCATCGGACGCTTCTACATCTCGACCGACGACGCCTATGTGCGCGCCAACAATACCACGCTGGGTGCGCGGGTCGCCGGCCATATCGCGGCGATCATTCCATCAGACAATTCGATCGTTCGCGCCGGCGACGTGATCTACAGGATCGATGACGGCGATTACCGGATCGCGGTGGAGGCCGCGCGCACCAAGATCGCGACCCAGCAGGCCACCATCGACCGTATCGGCCGCCAGGTGGCGGCGATGGAAAGCGCGGTCGAGCAGGCCAAGGCGCAACTCGTCTCCGCGGAAGCGGCGCTGAAGCGCGCAGGTCTCGACTTCGACCGTCAGCAGGCGCTGAGCACAAAGGGCTTTGCCTCGCGCGCCACGTTCGAAGTTTCCGAAGCCGGCCGCGATCAGGGTGTGGCGCAGGTAAAATCGGCGCAGGCGGCCTATGATGCCGCGCGCGACAATGTCGAGGTGACCAGGGCGCAGCAAAACGAGGCCCGCGCCCAGCTGGCGGAGTTGCAGACCACGCTGGCCAAGGCCGAGCGCGATCTCGCCTTCACCGCGGTGCGTGCGCCGGTCGACGGCACCTTCTCCAACCGCATCGTCAACACCGGCGATTTCATCCAGGCCGGCCAGCGCCTCGGCAATGTGGTGCCGCTCAACGACGTCTTCATCGACGCCAACTATAAAGAAACGCAGCTCAAGCGGATTCGCCCGGGGCAGCCCGTGACGATTTCCGTGGATGCCTACGGCCATCGCAAGTTCGCTGCCGTGGTCGACAGCATTTCGCCGGCGGCGGGCTCGGTGTTCACGCTGCTGCCGCCGGATAACGCCACCGGCAATTTCACCAAGATCGTACAGCGGCTGCCGGTGCGAATTCGGGTGCCGAAGGATGTCGCGAAGCAAAACCTGCTGCGCGCGGGCATGTCGGTCTACACGACGGTCAACACCCGTGACGGCGCCACCGATGCCGACAACGAGGCCGACCTCGACGCGTCGCCGATGCTTCATCCGAAGTAATTTTATAGCGCCGGGGTTAGCCCGGCGCGCGTCCCGAGCAGATCATGGCAGACGCCACCACCGCATCGCCGTCGATGATACCAGCCGCAAGGGTGCCGGACGAGCGCATCCCGCCGCGGCGGCTGTTTGCGTTCCTCATCATGGTGTTCGGGATGTTCATGTCGATCCTGGACATCCAGATCGTCTCGGCATCGCTGTCGGAGATCCAGGCCGGGCTTTCGGCAAGCTCGAGCGAAGTGTCGTGGGTGCAGACCTCGTATCTGATCGCCGAGGTGATCGCGATCCCGTTGTCCGGGTTCCTGTCACGCGCGTTCGGCACCCGCCTGCTGTTTGCGATCTCCGCCTCCGGCTTCACCATCGCGAGCTTCTTCTGCGGTTTCGCCTCGACGATCGAGCAGATGATCGTGTGGCGCGCGCTGCAGGGATTTCTCGGCGCCGGCATGATCCCCACCGTGTTCGCCTCCGCCTATACGGTGTTTCCGCGCTCGAAATTCTACATCGTCGGTCCGATCATTGGCCTGGTCGCGACGCTGGCGCCGACGATTGGTCCCACTGTCGGCGGCTACATCACCGACCTGATGTCGTGGCACTGGCTGTTCTTCATCAACATCATTCCGGGCATCGGCATCACCATCGGCGTGCTGATCCTGGTCGATTTCGACGAGCCGAACTTCAAGCTGCTCGAACATTTCGACTGGTGGGGCCTGCTGTTCATGGCGGGCTTCCTCGGCTCGCTCGAATATGTGCTCGAGGAAGGCCCGCAATATCAGTGGCTGCAGGATACGTCGGTCGCGACCTGCGCCGCCGTCTGTCTGGTGTCCGCGATCGCGTTTTTCTGGCGTGTGCTGACAGCGCATGAGCCGATCGTCGACATCAGGACGTTCGGCGACCGCAATTTCGCCATCGGCTGCCTGATCTCGTTCTGCGTCGGCATCGGGCTGTACGGCCTGACCTACGTTTATCCGCGTTATCTCGCCGAAGTGCGCGGCTACAGCGCGCTGATGATCGGCGAGACCATGTTCGTCTCCGGGATCGCCATGTTCCTCACCGCGCCGATCGTCGGACGGCTGATGACCAAGGTCGACATGCGCTACCTCATCGCCTTCGGGCTTTGCAGCTTCGCGCTCGGCTCCTATTTGATGACCTGGATCACCCGCGAATATGATTTCTATGAACTGCTGGTCCCGCAAATCCTGCGCGGCGTCGGCATGATGTTCGCGATGGTGCCGACCAACACCATCGCGCTCGGCACGCTGGCGCCGGAGCGGGTCAAGAACGCCTCCGGCCTGTTCAACCTGACGCGCAATCTCGGCGGCGCGGTGGGGCTCGCGCTGATCAACCAGGTGCTGAACGAGCGCACCGATCTGCACATCTCGCGGCTGCACGAACGCGTGAACTGGGGCAACGCCACCGCGGTGGAGACACTCAACATGTTCACCCAGCGCATGCAGGGCATGGGCGACGCCGCGCGGATGGCGATGAAGCAATTGTCGCAGATCGTCCACCGCCAGGCGGTGGTGATGGGGTTCGGCGACGCCTTCTTCATGCTGGCCGTTTTCTATGTCGGCCTCAGCCTTCTGGTTGTGCTGCTGAACAAGCCGCCGGCGCTGGCGGCGGGTGGTGGCTCAGGGCACTGAAGAAGGCACTGAGTTGCGCATGATTGATTTCGCGCGCTCACGCGGTTGTCATATTGCAAATCACCCGTGATGCATTTATAAGCGTGCGCGTTGTCGCTCGAACCGGGGAGGATTTGCATGATTTCGTCTTATTCGCAGACCGCCCGCTCGCGTTCGATGCCTATGCTGGACGCCGTATCGGGCCTTTGAGGCCATTTTTCGCCAGCTCTGATCGGGCCTGACGTCCCGATCATCCCAAGCTTCCCAACGAGTTACTGATTATTTCAACGACGCTTGCGTTCGGCCCTGTGCCGTCCGCGCGTCCTTTCAGATGGAGCCGGGGTGCGCGCAAGCGGTGCCGGATCAGGCCATGACCGTTCAAACCAGCAAGCGTCCCGCGGCGATACGCGTGGTGATCCCGTTCGTGTTCCGGCACTGGCTCGAACAGCCCGCCCGCGCCAGCGTTGTTGCCGGCGGTTTGCTGGGCGCGACTGCCGCCGACCTGTTCATGCCGCTGTTCTCCGGCCATCTGGTCGATGCGCTGACGCAAGGCGCGTCTGATCCCGCTGCGCGCCGCGCGGCGATGATCGCCTTTGGCGGTATCGTGGCGCTGGGCGCGCTGTCGATGGTGCTGCGGCTGATCGGGCTGCAGGCGATCGTGCCGTTCACGCTGAAGATCATGTCCGACGTGTCGCGCGACGCCTTCATGCGGGTGCAGCGCTTCTCGACCGACTGGCACGCCAACTCATTTGCCGGCTCGACCGTGCGCAAGATCACCCGCGGCATGTGGGCGCTCGATCTGCTCAACGACACCATCCTGATGGCGCTGGCGCCGTCGCTGACGGTGCTGTTGGGCTCGATGATCCTGCTCGGGTTGCACTGGCCCTCGCTCGGGGCGGTCATTGCGGTCGGCACGGTGATCTATGTCGCGATGACGATCGCGTTCTCGATGAATTACATCGCCCCGGCCGCGCGCGTCTCCAACGCCTGGGACACCAAGGTCGGCGGCACGCTGGCGGATGCCCTGACCTGCAACGCGGTGGTGAAATCCTTTGGCGCGGAAGCGCGTGAGGACGAGCGGCTGGCCGGCGTCATCGGGCGCTGGCGCACGCGCGTGCGGCGGACCTGGATACGCTACAACTACACCTCGACGGCGCAGCTCGCGGTGCTGCTGTGCTTTCGCACGTCCGTGATCGGCGGCGCGATCCTGCTGTGGATCGCGGGCCGCGCCACGCCGGGCGACGTCACCTATGTCTTGACCAGCTACTACATCATCCATGCGTACCTGCGCGACGTCGGCATGCACATCAACAATCTGCAGCGTTCGGTGAACGATATGGAGGAGCTGGTCGCGATCCATGCCGAGCCGATCGGCATAGCGGACGCGACCGATGCCAGGCCGATCGACATCCAGGGCGGCCGCATCGTGTTCGACGCTGTGACGTTCCATTACGGCGGACATCGCGATCCCTTGTATGACGGCCTGTCGGTGGACATCCGCGCCGGCGAGCGCGTCGGCCTGGTCGGCCGTTCCGGCTCGGGCAAGACGACGTTCGTCAAACTGGTCCAGCGGCTCCACGACATCGGCGGCGGCAAGATCCTGATCGACGGTCAGGATATCGCCAAGGCGACGCAGCATTCGCTGCGCAGCCAGATCGCGATCGTGCAGCAGGAGCCGATCCTGTTTCACCGCTCGCTGGCCGAGAACATCGCCTATGGCAGGCCCGGCGCCAGCATGGCGGCGGTCGAGCAGGCGGCGCGGCTCGCCAATGCGCACGAGTTCATCCTGCGGCTGCCGAAGGGTTACGGCACGTTGGTCGGTGAACGCGGCGTCAAGCTGTCGGGCGGCGAGCGTCAGCGCGTCGCGCTGGCGCGGGCGTTCCTGGCTGACGCGCCGGTGCTGATCCTGGACGAGGCGACCTCCAGCCTCGACTCGGAGTCCGAAGGCCTGATCCAGCAGGCGATGGAGCGGCTGATGAAAGGCCGCACCTCGATCGTGATCGCGCACCGGCTGTCGACGGTACGCAGCCTCGACCGGATCCTGGTGTTCGATCGCGGCAAGATCGTCGAGCAGGGCACCCACGCGATGCTGACGGCGCGCGCGGGGGGCATCTATCGCGGGCTGTTCGAGCGGCAGGCGACGGAGTTCGGTCGCATTACGGCGGCGGAGTAAATGACATTGCGGCGCGCGGACCCCGGATGTTCCGAGGCCGCGTGCAGGAGCGTTTTGAAGCGAAGTGGCTACCGGTTCGCGTAAAGAAAGCGCGTCAATACAAAAAGATGGAGCCCCGTTCCGATTCAATCGGAACGGGCTCGAGGGGCGGATTTGAAATGAAAGATCTTACGCAGGGCTCGATCGTGAGCCACATCCTGAGCATGGCGCCACCGATCGTCGCCGGCATGGTCACCATCATGATCTGCCAGCTCGTCGATCTGTATTTCGTCGCCGGGCTTGGCGAAGCGGCCATCGCGGGCGTGGCGGCGGCGGGCAATTTGGGATTTCTCATCAACGGTCCGATGCAGGTGCTCGGCGTCGGCACCGTCGCGCTCATTGCGCAGGCCGTGGGCCGCAAGGACCGGGCAGACGCCAATCTGGTGTTCAACCAGTCGCTCGGCCTGGCAGCCGTGTGCGGGTTGCTGACCTGGGTTGTGGGATCCGCACTCGCCGGCGGTTACATGCGCATGGTTGCGGCCGATGAGGCCACCGTCGAGGCCGGTACGACGTATCTGCTCTGGTTGATGCCCGCACTGGCGCTGCAATTCTTCGGGCAGGTGATGGGGGCGGCGCTGCGCGGCACGGGAATCGTGCGGCCCAGCATGATCGTGCAGGTGCTCGCGGTGATCATCAATATTGCGCTGGCGCCGGTCCTGATCTCCGGCTGGGGCACCGGCATTGCGCTCGGCGTCGCGGGCGCAGGCCTTGCGACTTCAATTGCGGTGCTGATCGGCGCGCTGATGCTGTGGATGTATTTTCGAAGACTGGAGCGCTATGTCGGCCTCGATCTCGCGCAACTGCGTCCGCAGGCCCGGCACTGGAAGCGCATCCTCAATGTCGGTCTGCCGGCCGGCGGCGAGTTTGCGATCATATTCCTCTGGATGGGCGTGATCTATTATGCGTTACGCGACTTTGGCGCGGCGGCGCAGGCTGGATTTGGCATCGGGACGCGTGTGCTCGGCCTCATCCAGATGCCGGCACTGGCGATTGCGCTCGCCGCCGGACCGATTGCCGGGCAGAACTTCGGCGCCGGCAACGCCGCACGCGTGAAGGAAACCTTCGCCAAGGCGGCGGTGATCGCCACCGTGGTGATGATCGTTTTCACGATCCTGGCGCAATGCTGGCCCGGGCTGCTGCTCGGCGGCTTCGCGAGCGACGGTCAGACGATAGCGGTCGCCGTCGTGTTCCTGCAATTGGTCTCGCTCAATCTCGTCGCGCAGGGATTGAACTTCGTGTGCTCCAGCATGTTCCAGGGATTGGGCAACACCAAACCGGTGCTGCTGAGTTCCGGCGCACGTTTGATCACCTACGCCTTGCCCGTGCTCTGGCTGTCTGCAAGGCCAGGGTTTCGCATCGAGTACGCGTGGTACATATCGAACCTGACGACGACGCTGCAAGCCGCATTGAGTTTGTGGTTGCTGCATCTGGAGTTCAGGAAACGCCTGGCGCCGCTCAAGTCGGCGTTGCCGGCGGCGTGATCCCTGGAACTGATGTCAGCTCCGAACGATCCGGCGCTTTGCGCCCGCGCGTGCGCGTCGAGATCGCGACGGTTGCGACCACGCCGGCGGCGAACAGCACGATCTGCGGTGTGATGGTCTCGTCGTTGAAAATCGCCGCGAGTGCAAACACCACAAAGGGCTGCAGCAATTGCACCTGCGACACCCGCGCGATGCCGCCCATTGCCATGCCGGCGTTCCAGGCAAAGAAGCCGATCCACTGCGAGAACAGCGCGACGTAAAGCAGCCCGAGCCACGGTTTCAAGGGGATGTGGGTGATGTCGGCCGGCATCGTCAGCGCCGCGGCCGGGATCGAGAGCGGCAACGCGATCACCAGCACCCAGCTGATGACTTCCCAGCCCGGCATCTGCGCGGTGAGCCGGCCGGAGAAGGCGTAGCCGATGCCGGCGACGACGACCGCCGCAAGCAGGAACAGATCGCCGGCCGACAGTTCACCGCCGCCTTGCCGCAGCGCAAAGGCAATCACCAATGCTGCGCCCGCGAACGAGGCGATCCAGAACAGCGGCCGCGGCCGTTCATGGGTGATCATGACCGCGACCAGGGCGGTCGCGATCGGCATGATCCCGAACACCACGCCGCCATGCGAGGCGTCGACGGTCTGCACCCCCACCGACATCAGGAACGGGAACAGGATGGCGACGCAGATCATGGTGATCACCAGTTGCGGCCACAGCGCGCGCGGTGGCAACGGACGGCGCAGGATCAGAAGCAGTACCAGCGAACACAGTCCGGCAATCACAGTGCGCAGCGAGGTCAGTGCAATCGGATCAATTGCCGACACCGCGATCCGCGTCGCCGGCAGCGTACCGCCGAAGATCAGCACGCCGATGAAACCCAGCAACAGACCGAGGTGCGCGCGCGAAAAAGTTGGAGAGGTCATGATGCGACTGGTTAGCTGTTTTGCAGGCCAGCGTACAGCAATCTACTCGGAGCACATGGCCGCCATGCGCCGCTACGTCGGAGCAATGCTGCTCCACACCAGTGCGAGCCCGGACAGAAACAGCAAGCCGAGCACAATGTCGTAGAAATTGCGGTCGCTCAGGGCCTGATAGGTCCGCGCGCCGATCCGTGCACCGATCAGCGTGCCCGGCAGCGCCAGCAGCGCGAGCCAGAACACTTCCGTCTTGACGAAGCCGCTGATGATTTGCAGCAGCAGGGCGGCGCCGAGCACGCTGCCGTTGAAGATCTGGAATACGCCGCGGCGCTGATCCTTGGTCCAGCCACGCACGCTGGCCCACAGGGTCGGCAGCGGGCCGGACAGCCCGGCGAGGCCGCCAAGGATGCCGCCGGCAAATCCGACGGCAGCGTCCGCCGGCTTGCCGCCGAAGGCGAACGCCATCGGCTTGCGGACGAAAAACAGCGCGGCCGGAAACACCAGCAGCATCACTCCGACGCTCAATTTGAATATTTGCGGCTCGGCCTGCGCCACCAGCAGCGCGCCGATCGGCATGCCGGCCAGCCCGCCGATGACGAACGGCGCGGCCAGTTTGAAGTCGAGAACCTTCCACATCGTCGGCAGCGTCGAGATCTGCGAGCTGACCGAGCAGATCAGCACCAATGGTACGGCCAGCGAAGGCGGCAGCACATAAAGCCAGATCCCCAGCGCCATCAGCGCTGTTCCGAAACCGGCAAGGCCGGACACGAAGCCCCCGGCAAGCGCGCCAAAAAGCAACAGCGCGTAAGTGGACGTTTCCAATTTTTTCTTCCCCCGTCATTCCGGGATGGTCCGAAGGACCGGACCCGGAATCTCGAGATTCCGGGTTCGATGCTGCGCATCGCCCCGGAATGACGTTGTTGAATTTGCCACGACATTTACACGACGCCGCCAGCGGGTACTATCGCAATTCAAGCCCTCAACAATAACTTCATGGAAACGCCCCCGATGAGCTCAACCTCTGCAAAGACCTTCCTTGTCTGTCACGGCGCGTGGTCGGCGGGCTGGGCGTGGAAGAAGATGCACCCGCTGATGCGCGCCGCCGGGCATCGGCTGGTGACGCCGAGCTACACCGGGCTTGGCGAGCGCGCGCATCTGGCAAACCCCTCGATCGATCTCGAAACCCATATCGAGGACATGCTCAATGTCATCAAATACGAGGATCTGCGCGACATCGTGCTGGTCGGCCACAGCTATGGCGGTATGGTCGCGACCGGCGTCGCCGACCGCGCCCGCGACCGCATCGCGCAGCTGATCTATGTCGACGCCTTCGTGCCGGAAGACGGACAGTCGCTGTTCGACATCAACGAACCGGGCCGGCAGCCGATGCTGGATGGGGCGAAGAAGGGGGATGGCTGGCGCATCCCGCCGATGACGTCGCCACCGGACACCGCAGCTGAAGATGTCGAATGGCTGGCTGCGCGCCGCGCTCCGATGCCGGTCAAATGCTTCGAGACCAGACTCAAGCTGCACGGCGGCAGGCTGACGCTGCCGCGAAGCTATATCTACGCCACCCGCTTCCCGCCGGCCGACACGTTCGGTCCGTTTGCGAGGAAGACAAAGAGCGATCCGGCGTGGCGCTATTTCGAGATCGATGCCAGCCACGCGCCGAACGTCACCGCACCGGAAGCGCTGATGGCACTGCTGGAGAAGATCGCCACGCAAAAATAACGGGAGGTCAGAGCCATGGCGGCCAGGGCGACGGCAGTCATCGAGAAGTGGTCAACCAGCGTGGTCGAACCGGAGCGGCGGCTGGACTACTGGATCGGCGCCGTCTGCGAATGCTTTCTCGAGATGGACGTCACGACGCCGGTCAGGTCGGGCTTCGACTGCTCGGTTCAGCGCGGGCAACTGGACACCATCGGCGTCAATCGCGTTGAGGGCTCGGCGCAGCACGTCTACCGCAGGAAAGCCAGCCTCGGGCGCAGTGCGTCGAACTACTACTACCTCCTCTGCAAGACCGACAACGACTGGACAGTCATGCAAAACGGCCATCGGTCGATCATGCAGCCGCACGATCTCGTGTTGCTGGACTCCCGGCGCTGCTACGAATTCAACTTCCCGGTGACCTCGAATACGCTGTCGCTGGAGTTGCCGATCGCCTGGGTCGAATCGTGGATCGTCGATCCGGAACGGCGCATCGGACAGCGGATCGACGGGCGTGCCGGCTGGGGCGCTGCGCTCAGCGCCTTTGCCTGCCAGTTGACGCCCCAACTCGCGGTCGACCGGCCACTGCCGGCGCGGGTTCTGACCGACCAGCTCGGGGCGCTGCTGGCGCTGGCGTTCGGCAGCGAGATTCCGGCCACGCCGTCCGAGCAGCGCGATGCCACGCAGCTTCTGGATCAGATCGGCCGTGCCATCCGGCTGCTCTACGCCGAGCCGGGTTTGACCGCTGTGACCGTCGCGGCGCATCTGCGTGTCTCCGAGCGCACGCTTCATCGCTGTCTCAACAAGTCAGGGCTGACGTTCAGCGGGCTGCTCAACGACTGCCGCATGGCGGCCGCACGCAGGATGCTGAGCGAGCCGAGGTTCGATCACATCGGTGTCGGTGGAATCGGGCTACGGGTCGGCCTGTCCGATCCGTCTCACTTCATCCGTCAATGCCGCCGATACCTCGGCATGACGCCGGGCGCGTTCCGGCGGCAGCGCTGACCCGGGATGGTAATGGCCTTGGCGTAAATCGGCGATGATGGTGGCTTAATCCGGCCATCCGGCATAATCTGACGGGCCTATCAAATCCACTTCCATAAACGGGGGAGACGGAAATGGCAGGCCTTTACGTCCTTGTACACGGCGCGTGGCACACCGGCGCCGAAATGGATGCCGTCGCCGGACACTTGCGCAAATACGGCCATGCCGTGCATTGCCCGACGGTTGCCGGCAACAACGCGGGCGACGATCGCGACAAGATCGGGCTGGAACAGGCGATCGCGTCGGTTACCAGCTACATCGAAACCAACAATCTGCGGGATATTTGGCTGGTGGGCCACAGCTATGGGGGAATGCTGATTTCAGGCGTTGCCGATCGGCTGACGGATCGCATCAAGCGTCTCGTCTACGTCAATGCATTCGTGCCACTGGACGGCCAGTGCCTCAACGACATGGTGCCGCCGCACTATGTCGGGCTGTTCGATGCGGTGGCGGCCGCCAACAAGAACGCGGTCATGCTGCCGTTTGAAATCTGGCGCGATGCGTTCATCAACGACGCCGACCTCGAACTGGCAAAGTCTGCGTACGCCAAACTCAACCCGCATCCCTACAAGACATTCACCGACAAGATCGCGCTGAAGCGTCCGCTGGCGGAACTGCCGGTCGGCAAATCCTACGTCAACTGCCGCCAGGATATCGCCCTTCCGCACAGCCTGCCGTGGCATCCACGGTTGTCGGAGCGCCTCGGCCTGTTTCGCCTCGTCGAGTGCGACGGCAGCCATGAGATGTTCTTCAGCAACCCGGCGCGGCTGGCCCAGGCGATCGAGGAGGCGGCGCGCGATTGAGCTGCCGGAGCGCGCGCTCCTGAAAATGGCGAGGGGTCCGGCGCGTTACGCCGAACCCCTCATTCTCTTCTTCAGTAAGACGCGTTTTCTTCACGCGAACCGGAATCCACTTCGCTCGAAAACGCTTTAGAGCATCAGCCGGCCTGTAAGCCGGGTTTTGTAGGGCACCACTCACTTTCGCGAGTGATACGTGACGGCCATTCCTCTGGGACCATGTTTGCACATGGCCTCGAGCAACCTACCCGGACGGCGAGCCTGACATCGCCCTGCGGCGTTTTCGCTTTCGCGAACTGCCCGCGGTGCCGTCCCTATTCGGTTTTGCTCCCGGTGTGGTTTGCCATGCCGGTTCCGTTGCCGGACCCGCGGTGCGCTCTTACCGCACCTTTTCACCCTTGCCCCCTCCTGAGGAGAGGGCGGTTCGTTCTCTGTGGCACTTTCCCTGGGGTCACCCCCGCCGGACGTTATCCGGCACCGTATGTCGATGGAGCCCGGACTTTCCTCTCCCGCAGCCTTTCGACCGTAGCGGGAGCGGCCGTCCGGCCGACTGACCCCTTACGCATGGGGGCTGGGTGGCGTGGCGTCAAGCCACGAAACGGAGCAAAATAAACTATCCTGAAGATGTCGTTTCGCGTCCGGCCCGTTCGACCGGGTGTCGGCAAACCCGCCGATCAAGAAGGAGTAGCGCGATGCAATATCTGTTGTTGATCTATCAGAATGAGGCTGAGCTCGGCAAAATGGACGCCGCGGGGCGCAAGGAAATGACGGCGGAATACGGCGCGTATACCCAATCCATCGTTCAGAGCGGCCATTTCAAGGCTGGCGACGGCTTGCAGCCGACGACGACCGCGACCACGGTACGGGTTCGCGACGGCAAGATGCTGACCACGGATGGTCCATTCGCGGAGACGCGCGAACAGCTTGCCGGCTATTACCTTGTCGAGGCCAAGGATCTAGACACGGCGCTCGGCATCGCCGCGCGCATTCCCGGCGCCAAGACGGGGTCGGTCGAGGTGCGGCCGATCATGATTTATGACTAGGTGTCTCGTCATTCCGGGGCGCGAAGCGAACTACGATGTGCAATCGCACATCGGAGAATCTCGAGATTCCGGGACTGGTCCTTCGGACCATCCCGGAATGACGGTGGCTGATAACAGGACGACATGACCCCTACCGAGATCGAAAAAATCTTCCGCGACGAGGCGGGCAGGGCGCTGGCGACCCTGATCCGCCTCGTCGGCGATTTCGATCTCGCCGAGGATGCCCTGCAGGACGCCTTCGCGGTGGCGCTGGAGCGCTGGTCCGTCGCCGGAATGCCGTCCAATCCGCGGGCCTGGCTGGTCAATGTCGGGCGCAACAAGGCGATCGATCGCGTCCGCCGCAACGTCGCGTTTCGCGGCAAGCAGCAGGAGCTGACGCGCGAGATCCTGCTCAATGCGTCGGCGCCTGACGAGGCCGCCGACAACGTGCTCGACGACGACATGCTGCGGCTGATCTTCACCTGCTGCCATCCGTCCTTTGCAATGGAAGTGCAGGTGGCGCTGACGCTGCGCACCGTGTGCGGGCTCTCGACAGCGCAGGTGGCGCGGGCGTTTCTCGCAAGCGAAGACGCGATGGCGCAGCGGCTGGTGCGCGCCAAGCAGAAAATCCGCCTCGCCGGCATCGCCTACGAAGTGCCGGAACGCGAAGCACTGGAGCCGCGCCTGCGCGGCGTGCTCGCGGTGATCTATCTGGTCTTCACCGAAGGCTATGTCGCGACCTCGGGCGAAGATCTGATGCGGCCTGATCTGGCCCGCGAAGCGATCCGGCTGGCGCGGCTGCTCGACGCGCTGACGCCCGGCCGCGGCGAGATCAAGGGATTGCTGGCGCTGATGTTGCTGCATGATTCCCGGCGCGCCGGCCGCGAGACCGCGGGCGGCGACATCGTGCTCTTGGAAGAGCAGGACCGGTCGCTGTGGGATCAGGCCCAGATCGCGGAGGGCTTGAAGCTGGTCGACGAGGCGTTGCGGATGCCGGGGCGGCCGCAATCCTATGCGGTGCAGGCCGCGATCGCAGCGCTGCACGCGCGTGCGCCGAATTATAACGACACCGACTGGCCGCAGATCGCCGGCCTCTATGAGGTGCTGCTGCGGATCAGCCCATCGCCGGTGATCGAACTCAACCATGCCGCCGCGGTGTCGATGGTCGATGGACCGGCGCGGGCGCTCGACCTGATCGATGCGCTGGAGGCGCGCGGCGGGTTGAAAGGGTATGAGTTGCTGCCGGCCGTCCGCGCCGATCTGCTGCGCCGCCTCGGCCGGCGTGATGCGGCGCGGGAAGCCTATCAGGCAGCCACATCAGCGACGCAACTGGAGCCGTTGCGGCGGCTTTATGCACGGCGGATGGCAGAGCTGGACCGCGATGCCGGCGCGAAGGCCTAGGCGAGATTCATCGCGATCGGGATAAATCAGACTCCCTTGTCCGTTGGGTTGGCAACCGCGTCTTTTAACGGAGGCGTCATCGGGAAATTCAGATTCACGTTCTTGGGCGGAATCGGGTTCATGAACCATTTCGCATAGAGTTCGCCAAACTGATTGCTTTTCATCATGGCGACCAGCGTCTTGTCGATCAACGCTTTGAACTCCGGATCGTCCTTGCGGATAATCAGCCCGTACGGCTCGGTGCGGAGGCTGTCGTCGATAATGCGCCAGTTGTCCGGATCAGGGCTGTTGGCGATCAGGCTGGCGAGCAGAATGTCGTCCATGATGAAGGCCTCGCTGCGGCCCGTCGTCAGCGCGAGGAACGACCCGGCATGATCACCCGACAGGATGTTCTTGGTCTGGAAATTTTTCTCCTGACCACGCGCCGTCAGCAGGGCAATTGACGTTGAACCTGACGTCAGGGAGACCGGCTTGCCGTTCAGGTCTTCGAAGGTTTTGATCGCAGCGTCCTTTTTCACCACGGCACGAATGCTCGAGACGAAGATGGTGTTGCTGAAGGCCACGACTTTCTGCCGTTCAAGCGTGTTGGTTGCGGGACCGCAAACGATATCGATCGTGCCGTTTTGAATGAGCGGAATTTGAGTGGCAAGCTGGATCGGCTGAAGCTTCGTCTGAATGGCAGGAAGCTTGAGTTCGCTTTTCACCGCATCGACTATCCGTCCGCAAAGATCCATCGCGAACCCGATCGGCTTCTGATTGTCGTCGAGGTACGAAAACGGGATCGAAACGTCCCGGTGCCCGAGCCGGATTTCGCCAGTGTCTTTGATTTTGGCCAGCGTTCCGCCGGGCGACTGCGCATGCGCAGGGACGGCGACCGCGGTCGCCAGGATCAACGAATAAAACAGTCCTTTCATGGACTTACTCCCTTTTCAACTGACCGGTTGTTCCTGGATATGATTGGGCTGGATTTTATACATATGGATTGTATAATATACAAACTGATTTTATACATAGCCGCGCGATCGGATGTCGCGGTCTGCAGCAAGCGCCGAGAAAGCCGAATGGGACCTGGAGTATCCGCAAAGAGCCGAGGGACCGGGGGGCATGGGTCCACGCCGGATGCCGTGCGCGAGGCGCTGAGGCTCGCGATCAGCCTGGGCGAGTTTGCGCCCGGATTTCAGCTCAGGCAGGACGAGTTGGCGGAACGGTTCGGAACCAGCCGTATTCCCGTGAGAGAAGCGCTCAAGCAGTTGGAGGCCGAGGGATTCGTTACGTTCCTGCCCAATCGCGGCGCCGTCGTATCCGATATGTCGATCGACGAGGTTGTGGAACTGCTCGAGATTCGCATCGCACTTGAATGTCATGCGTTGCGCCTTGCTATCCCGGCCATGGGAGAGGTTGATCTCGACGATGCCAACAAGATCCTCCGGTCGTACGACAAAGAGCCCGATCCGGAAAAGTGGGGCGCATTCAACTGGAGATTCCACGAAACGCTCTACGCGCCGTGCAACCGGCCGCGCCTGCTTGCGATGATCGAAGCAAATTATGGTCATGTGAGCCGTTTTACGCGGGCTCTGGTGTCACGAGCGACCGGCAAGGAGCGCCCGCAGCGCGAGCACTACCAGTTGCTCGAATTGTGTCGCGCCGGCGAGATTGAAAAGGCGGTTCGGCTTTTGCGCGAGCACATCGTGCAGACGCAGAAAACGCTGAGGTCGGCACAACGTCACGCTTCACGGGATGCAAGTCCGGAAAGCTGATTTGATCCACCGCCTCAACGCCCGCGCGCCCTGATCGCGTTGCCGGCGGAAGCCAGCCTGGAGAAAGAATGAAATGAACGCCCGCAAAGCCGATATCGTCGTGATCGGCGCAGGTATCGTCGGCATCGCCTGCGCTTATTATCTGGCAAGGAGCCGTCCCGGCTTGCGGATCGTGGTCGTCGACCAGAATGCACCCATGAGCCTGACCTCGGCAGCTTCGGGTGAAAACTACCGCAACTGGTGGCCGCATCCGATCATGACGGCATTCACCGACTACAGCATCGATCTGCTCGAGGAAATCGCCCGTCGGCACGACAACCGCGTCCGTATTACCCGCCGGGGCTATGCACTGGCCACGCGTCAGGCGAAGCCGGACCGATTGTTGGAGGAGCTCCATACAGGTTACGGGCCGGAAGGTGCGCGCCGGATACGCGTGCATGGCGCAGCGTCGCCTTCGTCCTACATACCGGCGGTCTCGGAGGATTGGCAGGATGCGCCCGAAGGTGTCGACGTACTTCAAAACCCGGAACTGATCCGTCGCCATTTTCCAACGTTTGATCCTGAGGTCTCCACCGTTCTGCACGTCCGCCGCGCCGGAGATATCAGCGGGCAGCAGCTTGGTAGTCTGATGCTGGAGGAAGTCCGAGCAGCCGGAGGCGCAGTGAGCCGTGCGCGCGTCACCGAAATCGTTCGGCAAGATGGTGGCTTCGCCCTGAAGATGCGTGGCGACGAAGGCGAGCAGGCACTGCATGCCGGGATAATCGTCAACGCCGCCGGCCCGTACGTCGCCGACATCGCGCGAATGCTGGGGGAAGAACTCCCGGTCGAGAACGTATTTCACCAGAAGATTGCGTTCGCCGACAACCTCGGCGCAATCGATCGACGAATGCCGTTCTCGATCGATCTGGACGGGCAGACGATCGACTGGACCAGTCAGGAGCGGCAGCTTCTCGAGGAGGATGGCGCAACGGCCTGGCTCGCCCGCCCGATGCCGGGCGGAATTCACTGCCGCCCGGAAGGCGGCGATCACGGAAAATGGATCAAGCTCGGCTGGGCTTATAATCGGCAGCCGTCAGAACCGCAGGACGATCTCCCGACGGATCCCAACTTTCCGGATATCGTTCTGAGAGGCGCGAGCAGGCTGAACCCGCGCGTGAAGCAATATTACGGCCGGCTGCCACGGCAGATTACGCATTACGGCGGCTATTACACCATGACCAAAGAGAATTGGCCGCTGATCGGGCCGATGAAAACCAAAGGCGTCTTCGTCGCCGGTGCGCTTTCCGGTTTCGGAACGATGGCGGCCTGCGCCACGGGCGCGCTTTGCGCGAGTTGGGTTCAAGGCGCACAGCGGCCCGAGTTTGCGGAGCGTCTCAGCCTGTCACGCTACGACGACGAGAACTTCATACGTCAGCTGCGGGACAGCGCGGGGACCGGTGTGCTCTAGCTACTGCGCCGCGACCTGCGTCGGCGTCGCATCGGCCGGCAACGTGGCCAGCAGCGCGTGCAGCGTGCTCATGGTCGAATGATCGGCGATGCCGTCGACGCGGGCCGGGCGGAAGTGGCGCTGGAACGCGGTGACCACTTCCATGGTCGGGCCGTCGTACTTGCCGTGGTTCGGCACGTTGTAACCGTACCGGGCCAGGGCAGTCTGGAGGCCCGCGACATCGTCGCTGATGCTGCCGAGCTTGAGCGTTTCGCCGCGCACGACGGGCGCCGGCTGCACCCAATGGCCGACGCCGGAATTGGCCAGCGAATGCCACGGGAATTTCTCGCCGGGATCCTTTTTGCGCGCAGGCGCGACGTCGGAATGCGCGAGCACGCGATGCGGCGGCACGTTGCGGCGGAGCATGATGCCGCGGCACAGCGCGATCACGGCGGCGACCTGGCGCAGCGGGAAATCCGGATAGCCCCAGTCGTGGCCGCGATTGATGATCTCGACCCCGATCGAACAGGAATTGATGTCTTCTTCGCCGGCCCAGAACGACACGCCGGCATGCCAGGCGCGCTTGCTCTCGGGCACGGATTGCACGATGCGGCCGTCTTCCAGCACGATGTAATGCGCCGATACGTCGGTTCCCGCGGTGCAGAGCTGGGCGATTGCGCCTTCCACATCCGGCATGCCGGTGTAGTGCAGCAGGATCATGTCGGGCAGGCGCCCCTTGTTGCGGTCGCCATAGTTCGCCGACGGGATCACGTCGGAGGCAATCGAGGAATCCGGGGTAAAAGTCTTCATGTCCGCGATGGCCCTGGGAACGGGAAGGGCGCGTTGACGCTTCGAATCAATACCAGCAGACGTGAACGAACCAGCAGCCATTATATGAGCTCAAACCGGGCAGGAGAACGACAACCCGCAAATTTTACAAAATAACGATCTTTACTATTCCTTTACCAAGTCATCCGCGCAATCCGGCAGCCGCGCCCGGTCTCGCATTTTGACCGAGTGTGTGCGGCGGGCATCACTGGCTTCGCCGGGTGAGCCCGGGCATCACTGGCTTCGCCAGGTGAGCCGAGAGCCGGGGCATTCACTGGCTGCGCCAGTGAGCCGGGACATCACCGGCTTGAGAGTAGCTACAAAGCGCGTAAAAGCCGTGGCCGATCATCAACGCTTTCTTAACGCTAAGTGCCGTTACTAAGTGTTGATGGGCCGAACCGGTTTTGGGGACGGCCGAGGCCCTCTTTCACGCTCGAAAAGCCATGGCAGCCCAGCAAATTCCGTCCGGAAAACAGGGTTTGCGGGCGGGGGCGGGAAACAGCCATCGCGCCTCGCAGCGGTTTTTTGGCCGGAACAGCCCGGCAAAGCGCAGGGATTTGAGGCGCAATGGGCCGGTTGGCGTCCAGTTACCGTATCGTACGTTGGAATACGCTGAAGGCCGGCGGATGACCCCGGCTGCCCCCCGCCATATCTCCGTTCTCGGCCGCGAGGCGGTCGAGATGCTTGGCCCCCGCGCCGGCGGCATCTATGTCGACGCCACCTTCGGCGCCGGCGGCTACAGCCGGATGATCCTGGAAACCGCTGGAACCCGGGTGATCGGCATCGACCGCGACCGGTCGGCGATTACTGGCGGGTTCGATCTGGTCGACCAGGCGGATGGCCGGCTGACGCTGGTCGAGGACCGGTTTTCCAATCTCGCCGAGGTCTGTACCGCGCAGGGCGTTGATGCCGTCGACGGCGTCGTGATGGACGTCGGGGTCTCCTCGATGCAGCTCGATCAGGCCGAGCGCGGCTTTTCGTTCCGGCTCGGTGGCCCGCTCGACATGCGGATGGGCCATGACGGCCCGACCGCGGCGGACGTGGTCGCGAAAGCCTCCGAAGCCGATCTTGCCAACATCATCTACATCTTCGGCGAGGAGCGTCACTCCCGCGGCGTCGCGCGCGCCATCGTCGCCGCCCGCAAGGAAGCGCCGATCACGACCACGAAGGCGCTCGCCGACATCGTCGGCAAGGTGGTCCGCTCCAAGCCGAACGAAATTCATCCGGCGACGCGGACGTTCCAGGGCTTGCGGATTTTCGTCAACGCGGAACTCGACGAACTGCATCTGGCGCTGTCGGCGGCGGAACGCGTGTTGAAGCCGGGCGGCCGGCTGGTCGTGGTGTCGTTTCACTCGCTGGAAGACCGCATCGTCAAGGATTTCCTTAACCAGCGCGGCAAGTCCGGCGGCGGATCGCGGCATCTGCCCGAGGTCGCGCAGGCCGCTTCGAGTTTCCAGATTCTGACCAAGCGTCCGGTCACGCCCAATGAGGCGGAGATATCGGCCAACCCGCGTGCGCGGTCCGCCAAGCTGCGCGCCGCCGAGCGGACCGCGGCGCCGGCGCATGCCGCAGAGGCACTGCCGGCATGGCCGACCATCGACAGCGTCATGCGGGGAGGCTGATCATGCGGATCCTCCACCTCCTCGTGATCGGCATGCTGGTGTTCGCCGCCTCCTATGTCTACCGGATCAAGATGGAATCGACCTCGCGCACCGAGCGCGTGCTGCGGCTGAATGCGGAGATCCGCGAGCAGCGCGACGCCATTGCCGCGCTCCGCGCCGAATGGGCCAAGCTCGACGCGCCGCTGCGGCTGCAGGGCCTTGCCGACCGGCATTTGCCGCTGAAGCCGCTGGTCGCGACGCAATATGACCAGTTGAAGAACCTGCCGGAACGGCCGCCCAGCTTTGCGAGGCCAGGCGCGCCCGATCCAATCGGCGCGATGATCAATACCATCGAGGCTGCCACCGATGCGCCGACCGTGACCGGCTCGGTGCCCGCGCCGGGAGATCAGCAATGACCGATCAGGCGCTTGCCACCACCAGACCTGCAAAGCCTGCCGAACCCTGGCGGCAGCGGCTGATCCGCAGCCTGCTCTACGGGCGCAATGTCGATCGCGCGGCGAAAGCGCGGGCCCGCGTCGGATTTGCCGTGCTGGCGTTCGCATTGGTGTACGCCATTATTGCCGGACGCCTCGTCATGTTTGCGATCGGCGCCGACAGCCACAGTGCGGCGCGCACCGGTTCGCGGGACGCGATCGCGACCGCGCGGCCCGACATCGTCGATCGTAACGGCGAGATACTGGCGACCGACGTCAAGTCGCCGAGCCTGTTCGGCGAACCGCGCCGCATCATCGACAAGGACGAGGCGATCGAGCTTCTGACCGCGACATTGCCCGATCTCGACACGACAGAGGTCCGCGAGCGGTTGTCGTCGCGCAAGGGCTTTGTGTGGCTGAAGCGCGAGATCACGTCGAAGCAGCAGCAGGCCATTCATCGCCTCGGTATTCCCGGCATCGGCTTCCTGCGCGAGAACAAGCGCGTCTATCCGACCGGTGCGTCGGTCGCCCATCTGATCGGTCTGGTCAATATCGACAACCAGGGCATCGCCGGGATGGAGAAATGGCTCGACAATAACGGGCTGGCCGACCTTCACCGCGCGGGCTTCGCCACCGATCGCCTGCAGAAGCCGGTGGAACTGTCGATCGATCTGCGCGTCGAGCATGCGCTGCGCGACGAACTGATGAAGGCGAAGGAAAAGTACAAGGCCAAGGCTGCCTCCGGCCTCGTCTCCAACGTCAGGACCGGCGAGATCGTCGCGCTGGTGTCGTTGCCGGATTTCGACCCGAACAACCCGAAAGAGGCGCACGACCCCGAGCGGATCAACCGCCTGACCACGGGCGTGTTCGAGATGGGCTCGACCTTCAAGGCGCTGACGCTGGCGATGGCGCTGGATTCCGGCAAGGCCAACCTCAACACGCTGTACGACGGGCGAGGTGCGCTGAAATACGGCAAATTCACCATCCACGATACGCATCCCGTCGGCCGCTCGATCACGCTGTCGGAAGTATTCACGTTTTCCTCGAACGTCGGCGCGGCCAAGATCGCGCTGGGGCAGGGCGTCGAGGCGCACAAGGCGTTCCTGAAAAAGCTCGGCCAGTTGGACCGGCTGCGCACCGAACTGCCGGAAAGCACGTCGCCGATCGTGCCGAAGCGCTGGGGTGAACTCAACACCATCACCATTGCCTTCGGCCACGGCATGGCGGTGGCGCCGCTGCAGGCGGTGATGGGCATCAACGCGGTCGTCAACGGCGGCTATCTTATCCCGCCGACCTTCCTCAAGCGCTCGGAGGAAGAAGCGAGGGCGATCGGCAAGAAGGTGCTCAAGACCGAAACGTCGGACAAGATGCGCTATCTGATGCGGCTGAACGCCGAGATCGGAACCGCCAAGAAGGCCGACGTGAAGGGCTATTACATCGGCGGCAAGACCGGCACCTCGGAAAAAGTGGTCAATGGCCGCTATTCCAAGAAGCAGGTGCTCAATTCCTTCACCGCAATCTTCCCGGCCGACAACCCGCAATATCAGCTGCTGATCATGCTGGACGAGCCCAAGGCGCTGCCGGAAACCCATGGTTTCATCACCTCGGGCTGGAACACGGTGCCGACCGGCGGCAAGGTGATCGCCCGAATCGGACCGCTTTTGGGCGTCGAACCGCGCTTCGATCTGCCGACGTCGGATCGCCTCATTCTTGCGGCATCGAAGACAACCCAGTAAGGCGTAAGATCACGCAGCACCTTTGCTGCGCCGGACTGGAAGACCATGAGACTTCGCGACCTCTTCAGCAGTGATGCCGCGATCGAGCCGCAGGCGGAAGCGATCGACGTGAAGGGCCTGGCGGTGGACAGCCGCGCGGTGAAGCCGGGCGATTTGTTCTTCGCGCTCGCCGGCAGCAAGACCGATGGTTCGCGCTTTGTCGATTCAGCCATCGCCGCAGGCGCGGTCGCGATCGCGGGTGATCACCCCACAAGCGATCGCGTGCCGTTTGTCACGACGCCAAATCCGCGCCGTGCGCTGGCGCTGGCGGCGGCACGATTTTATCCAAAGCAACCTCAGACAATCGCGGCCGTCACCGGCACGAGTGGAAAAACTTCGGTGGCTGCGTTCGCGCGCCAGATCTGGCAGCGGCTCGGCCACGCCTCCGCCAGCATCGGCACCATCGGCCTGGTGTCGCCCAAGCGCACCGTCTACGGCTCACTGACGACGCCGGACCCGATCGCGCTGCATCGCCAGCTCGACGAGATCGCCGGCGACGGCGTCACGCATCTTGCCTTTGAAGCCTCGTCGCACGGGCTGGACCAATACAGGCTCGATGGCGTGCGCATCGCCGCCGGCGGTTTTACCAATTTGACGCGCGACCACATGGATTATCATCCTGATGTCGCGCATTACCTTGGCGCCAAGCTGCGGCTGTTCCGCGATCTCGTCGTGGCCGATGGGGCCGCCGTGATCTCGGCCGATCATGATTGCTCACTGGAGGTGATCGACGCCGCGCGCGAACGGAAACTGCGGATTATCGCCATCGGCCGCAACGCTGATGGTGCGGACGGGGGCATCCGTCTGGTCGATGCTGTCGTCGATGGCTTTGCGCAGAAGCTGACGCTCGAGCATCGCGGACGCAGGCACATGATCAAGCTGCCGCTGGTCGGCGAATTCCAGATCGAGAATGCGCTGGTCGCGGCCGGGCTGGCGATCGGCACCGGCAGTGAAGCCGCGGCGGTGCTAGCCGGCCTCGAACATCTCGAAGGCGCCAAGGGCCGGCTGGAACAGGTCGGCGAGCATAATGGCGCGCCGATCTTCGTCGACTACGCGCACAAGCCGGACGCGCTGGCAAAGGCGCTGCAGGCGCTGCGGCCTTATGCGAAGCGCAAGCTGGTCGTGGTGGTCGGCTGCGGCGGCGACCGTGACGCCGGCAAGCGTCCGCTGATGGGCGCGATCGCGGCCGAGAACGCCGACGGTGTCATCGTCACCGACGACAATCCGCGCAGCGAGAATCCGGCCAGAATCCGCGCAGCCATTCTGGACGCCGCCAGGGGCGCCGCTGATATCGGTGACCGGGCGGAAGCCATCAAGGCCGGGATTACGGCGTTGCAGCCGGGCGACGCGCTGTTGATCGCCGGCAAGGGCCACGAGACCGGCCAGATCGTCGGCGACAAGACGCTACCGTTCAGTGATCACGACGCGGTGGCGGCCGCACTTGCAAAGAGGACTACATGAGCGCTGCGCCTTTGTGGACGATTGCCGAAGCAGCAAAAGCGTTAGGGCTTTCCGGAACATTTCCGGATACGGCGATCGATTTCGTCACGCAGGACAGCCGATTGGTAAAACCCGGATGCCTGTTCGTGGCGCTCAGCGGCACGCCGAGCGGCGGCTTCATTTCCAGCTTCGCCAGCGCGCGCGACGGCTGGGAATTCGCCGACAAGGCGGAAGCCGCCGGCGCGGTGGCGATGATCGTGCCGCACAGGATCGAAGGCGTGCGTGTTCCGCAGCTGATCGTCAAGGATACGCTGATCGACGGTCTCTGGGGTTTGGCGCGCGCGGCGCGGGCGCGGTTCAAGGGCCCGGTGATCGGCCTCACCGGCAGCGCCGGCAAGACCAGCACCAAGGAATATCTCGCCGCCTATCCGAACGCCTATGCCAGCCCGAGCAGTTTCAATAATTTCTGGGGTGTGCCGCTGACGCTGTGCAATGCCAGCCCGAGCGCCTCGTTGTGGGTGGTGGAAATGGGCATGAACCAGACCGGCGAAATCGCGCGGCTCAGCGAGCTGACGCGGCCGACCGTGGCGCTGGTGGTCAACGTCCAGCCGGTGCATCTGGAAAAGCTCGGCAGCCTGGAGGCGATCCGGCGCGAGAAGGTGAGCATCGCGCAAGGCCTGCCAAAAGATGGCGTGCTGGTGCTGCCGACCGACGTCGAAGCGCCGGAATGGAACGGCAAGCTTGTCCGCTTCGGCAGTGGCTCGGAAGTGCATGAGTTGAAACACAGCCCTCATGGCGAAAGCTGGGACGTCTCGGTGCAGGTCGGCGGCAAACAGGTCGCGTTCGACCTGACGCCAGGCGCGCCGCATCGTCTGCAGAACGCGCTGGCCGCGCTGGCATCGGTCCATGCCGCCAGCCTCGATGAAGCGGCGCTGGCCAAAGAGCTCGGCAAGGTCGGCATCATGACCGGGCGCGGTGTGGAGCAGACCGCCGCCGGCGTCACCGTGATCGACGACAGTTTTAACGGCAATCCGGCCAGCATGGTCGCGGCGCTCGACAGCCTGAAGGCGCGGCCGGTCAAGTCAGGCCGGCGTATCGCCATCATGGGCGACATGCTGGAGCTCGGCCCCGACGCGCCGGCCTATCATGTCAAGCTGGCCAGGGATCTGCCCGGCATCGACGGCGTCTATTGTGTCGGCCCGCTGATGCGCCATCTGTACGACCTGCTGCCGGCCAATAGCGCCCTCGGCTGGCACGACGACCCCGCTACGCTCGAGCCGCAGAAAATCGCCGCATTGTTGCAAAGCGGTGACGTCGTGGTGGTCAAGGGCAGCAAAAAGATGTTCTGGGTCAACAAGTTTGTGCCCAAGCTGCTGGCCGCCTTACAGGCAAAAGCGTAAACTGGCCGGGCTGACCCACCCGTGATTTCCGTGGTGATTCGCTGACGCGCCGCCGCGATCGTGACCAAGATTTGCTTGGTTTGAGGATGAAAACGATTGTCAACGCGCTCCCAATGCGCTTACCCGGCAAGACGGCGCAACCAGGCCGCAATAGGGCATATTGAATGTTTTACTGGCTGATCGAGCTTTCCAACACCGTCCCTGCTTTCGCCTTTTTGCGTGGCCTCTTGAACGTCTTCCGCTACATCACCTTCCGCACCGGCGGGGCGATGGTGACGGGCGCGCTGTTCGTGTTCCTGTTCGGCCCCTGGATCATCGATCACTTAAGGCTGCGGCAGGGCAAGGGCCAGCCGATCCGCACCGATGGTCCGGCGTCGCACATCATCGCCAAGAAGGGCACGCCGACGATGGGCGGGCTGATGATCCTGTCCGGCCTCGTCGTCTCGACGCTGCTGTGGGCCAACCCGCTCAATCCCTATGTCTGGATCGTGCTCGCGGTGACGCTCGGCTTCGGCTTTGTCGGCTTTTACGACGACTATCTGAAGGTGACGAAACAGACCCATAGCGGTTTTGCCGGCAAGTTTCGTCTCGCCATCGAAGGCGTGATCGCGCTGATCGCCTGTTACGCGCTGGTGCGGCTCGGGCGCGACGTGACCTCGACGTCGCTGGCGATCCCTTTCCTGAAGGACATGGTGTTCAATTTCGGTTGGTTCTTCGTGATCTTCGGCGCCTTCGTCATCGTCGGCGCCGGCAACGCGGTCAACCTGACCGACGGCCTCGACGGTCTGGCGATCGTCCCCGTGATGATCGCCGCCGCCAGTTTCGGCATGATCGCCTATCTGACCGGCAACGCGGTGTTCTCCGACTATCTGCAGATCAGATACGTCGCCGGCACCGGCGAACTTGCGGTGCTGTGCGGCGCGGTGCTCGGCGCCGGATTGGGATTCCTGTGGTTCAACGCGCCGCCGGCCTCGATCTTCATGGGCGATACCGGCTCGCTCGCGCTCGGCGGCATGCTGGGCGCGACCGCGGTTGCGGTCAAACACGAGATCGTGCTGGCCGTGATCGGCGGCCTGTTCGTGCTGGAAGCGGTTTCCGTGATCGTGCAGGTGGTGTCGTTCAAGCTGACCGGCAAACGCGTATTCCGGATGGCGCCGCTGCATCATCATTTCGAGCAGAAGGGCTGGACCGAACCGCAGATCGTGATCCGGTTCTGGATCATCTCGGTGATGCTGGCGCTGGCCGGCCTCTCCACGCTGAAGCTGCGGTGATCATGTTGATCTCCCATCACAGTCATTCCGGGGCGTGCGAAGCACGAACCCGGAATCTCGAGATTCCGGATAACCGCTGCGCGGTTTCCGGAATGACGAGCTAAATCATGATCCCCGTCACTTCCTTCGCGGGCAAGACGGTCGCCGTCTTCGGGCTCGGTGGCTCCGGGCTCGCGAGCTGCCACGCGCTCAAGGCGGGCGGCGCGGAGGTGATTGCCGGTGACGACAGCGCCGATAATGTCGCCAAGGCGGCGCAGGAAGGCTTCATCACCGCCGACCTGCGTACGGCGTCTTGGGATAATTTCGCCGCGCTGATACTGACGCCCGGTGCGCCGCTGACCCATCCGGCGCCGCATTGGTCGGTGCTGATGGCGCGGCAGGCCGGCGTCGAGGTGATCGGCGACATCGAACTGTTTTGCAGGGAACGAAGGCGTCACGCACCCGATGCGCCGTTCGTCGCCATCACCGGGACCAACGGCAAATCCACCACCACGGCGCTGATCGCGCACCTGATGAAGGTCGCCGGTTACGACACCCAGATGGGCGGCAATATCGGCACCGCGATCCTGTCGCTGGAACCGCCGCGGATGGGGCGGGTGCATGTGGTCGAGATGTCGTCCTATCAGATCGATCTGGCACCCTCGCTCGATCCGTCCGTCGGCATTCTCCTCAATGTGAGCGAAGACCATATCGATCGCCACGGCACGCTGGAGCACTACGCAGCGGTAAAGGCGCGGCTCGTCGCGGGCGTGCAGCCGCAGGGCACCTCCATCGTCGGTGTCGACGACGGCTGGTGCCGCAACATCGCCGACCGGCTCGATCAGGCCGGCAAGCGCGTGGTGCGCATCTCCGTGAAAAACCCGCTGCCCGACGGCGTCTATGTCGAGCGCGAAACCATCGTTCGGGCGTCCGGCGGCGCGCGGAGCGAAATCGCAAAGCTCGGCGGCATCGGCTCATTGCGCGGCCTGCACAATGCGCAGAACGCGGCTTGCGCCTCGGCCTGCGCGCTGGCGATGGGTATCTCGACCGATACCTTGCAGAACGGCCTGCGCAGTTTTCCGGGTCTCGCCCACCGCATGGAGCAGGTTGGTCGCCGCGGCAATGTGCTGTTCGTCAACGATTCCAAGGGCACCAATGCGGACGCGGCAGCGCATGCGCTGTCGTCCTTTGGTGACATCTTCTGGATCGCCGGCGGCAAGCCGAAAATCGGCGGCATTACCAGCCTCACCGAATATTTCCCGCGCATCCGCAAAGCCTATCTGATTGGCGAAGCCGCGCAGGAGTTTTCCGGCACGCTCGGCACACGCGTGCCGCACGAGATTTCGCAAACGCTCGAGGTCGCCGTCGCCGGCGCCACGCGCGACGCCGAAGCCTCAGGCCTTGCCGATCCCGTGGTGCTGCTGTCGCCGGCCTGCGCCTCGTTCGACCAGTACCGCAATTTCGAAATCCGCGGCGCCAAATTCCGCGATCTCGTCACGGCGATGCCGGGCGTGAAGCCGGTGGTGTGACGTGCCGTCATGGCGGCATAGCCGTCTGAAGGGCGGCGTCGCTTCCGCTCGCCTATGCCCGGCCATCCACGTCTTTGGTGCGGCAAAGGCTTAAGTCGTGGATGCCCGGCACGAGGCCGGGCATGACGAAGGAGGAGAGGTTGCTCTCCACCCTCCTACGCATCACTCCTTCGACTTCGCACTTCGACCGGTTCGCGCTGGCTTGAACAGATCGAGGTCGATCGCCTGGCCCATCGCCAGATAGCCGGTGCGGTTGGGGTGCAGCTTGTCGCCGGCGCCTCCCGTCGTGCTGTCGGGCACGAACTCCGGCTTGAGGCCACCCGATTGCGGATCGAGCGTCGCCTTGTCGAAATCGATCACGCCGTCGAATGTGCCTGATGTGCGGATGAAGTCGTTCAGTGCCTTTCGCTTGGTGTCCTGTTCGGCGAAACCATGCGCCGCGCTGGAACTTCCCAATGCCGTGGTCACGGTGGCGCCGATCACGCGGACATTCGGCCATTTCGCGCGCAGCCGGGCGACGCCCTCCTTCATCGCTGCGATGACCTTGTCGCTTTCGGTGTTGCCGTTCTTGCTGAAGTCGTTGATGCCTTCCAGCCAGATCAGGCTGGAGATGCCGGAAAGCGTCAGCACGTCGCGGTCGAGCCGCTGGCCCGAGGCGGGGCCGCCGGCGAATGGTTTGCTTGCGCCGTACTCGGCAGGTCCGGCGATCTGGTTGCCGCCGATGCCGCCATTCACCACCGCGACCTTGTTGCCATGGATTGCCTTGAGGCGGCGCGAGAGCACGTTGGGCCAGCGGTCGTCGCCGTTCATGGTGGACGCGGTGCCGTCGGTAATGGAATCGCCGAACGCCATGATGGCGAAAGCATCCGTGGGCGCGGTCATCTCGATCGCATCGAGGAAAAACCAGGATGCGGTCGTATAGGGGAAGGCCGCCTCGTCCTCCAAGGTGCCTTTGGATCCGGCGCCGGGCGCGGTGACGTAAGAGGTCGTCAGCGCCTTGGCGTGCCAGGTCATCGGACCGCTCTCACCTGCGATGTGAAAGCTCACCGCGAGCTTGCGGCCGGCGAGGTTGTCGGGCTGCCCTGCGAACGGCAGCGTGACCGCGTCGCTCCAGACCGAGGTGCCGGGTGGGACGGTGACGGACATCTTGCCGCCAAACGTCACCAGGCGATTGGAACCGCGGAGCAGCGCCGCACTGCCCAATTGCAGGCCGGCACAAACGCCGTCGAATGTCACGGGCTTGGTGCCGAACGCGTTGCTGAAACGAAGGCGGGCCTGGCGGCCCCACAGATCGGGACGCACGATCAGGCGGAAGGTCTGATCCCGCGCGCCGGCTGCAGGATCGGGAAAGGCGAATTTCTGGTCGGGCTGGGCGGACGGGTTGCCGACAGGATAGGGGCCCTGGACCGAACCCGTCCATGAAACCACCCAGTTCTCGTCCTTGGCGGATGCGCTCTGAAGCGATGCGACGAGCAGCGATGCGGCGACGAGACAGGTGAGCGATTGCATGGTTTCCCCCTTTGATTTTGGGGCCCACCCTAAAGCCGCGGGCGCAAATCGTGAAACCGAAAAATTTGAGACGGTCCATTAACCCCTTGGAAACCATCCTCCGCCACCAATGGACGTTACCTCTGCCATTTGGGGACGCCCATGCTCGCCCGTGACCAACGCACCCCGTTCTCGGAATGGTGGTGGACCGTGGATAGACTGCTGCTCGCGGCGATCATCGCGCTGGTCGTGGGCGGCCTCATCCTGTCGCTGGCGGCGAGCCCGCCGGTGGCGACCCGGATCGGGCTCGATCCCTTCCACTTCTTCAACCGGCACGTGATGTTCCTGCTGCCGTCCTTCATCGTGCTGATCGGGGTATCCTTCATGTCCCCGAAGAACATCCGCCGCGGGGCGCTGCTGGTATTTGCGGTCTCGATCGTGCTGATCGTGGCGACACTGATGTTCGGCGCCGAGGTCAAGGGTTCGCGGCGCTGGATCACGTTGCTCGGCGTCAACATCCAGGCCTCCGAATCCGCCAAGCCTGCTTTCGTCGTGATCGCGGCGTGGCTGTTTGCGGAATCGACCAAGCGTCCGGAGATGCCGGCAACCTCGATGGCGATGGTGCTGCTGTTGATGCTGGTGTCGCTGTTGGTGATGGAGCCGGATTTCGGCCAGACCATGCTGATCCTGATGGTGTGGGGCGCGCTGTTCTTCATCGCGGGCATGCGGATGATCTGGGTGGTCGGTCTTGCCGGCGCCGCCGCCGCCGGATTGTTCGGCGCCTATCTGCTGGTGCCGCACGTCGCCCACCGCATCAAGCGATTCATGAATCCCGGCTCGGGCGATACGTTCCAGCTCGACATGGCGATGGATGCATTCTGGAACGGCGGCTGGTTCGGGCTCGGGCCCGGCGAAGGCATCGCCAAGCGCAGCCTGCCGGACAGCCACACCGACTTCGTGTTCGCGGTGGCGGCGGAAGAGTTCGGCATCATCCTGTGCCTGGCGCTGGTCGCATTGTTCGCCTTTGTCGTGATCCGCACATTGCTGCGCGCCTACGCCAGCGAGGACATGTTCTCCCGGTTTGCCGCTTCCGGCCTCGCCATCCTGTTCGGCGTGCAGGCCGCGATCAACATGGCGGTCAATCTGCAGCTGATCCCCGCCAAGGGCATGACGCTGCCGTTCATCTCCTATGGCGGCTCCTCGTTCCTCTCGCTGGCTTACGGCGTCGGCATGATGCTGGCGCTGACGCGGCAGCGCCCGCGCACCGAGATCGAGTCGCAGAACAATGCCAACTCGGTGCGGAGTTACGCGTAGGCGGCGAGGTAGATCTAACCCCGTCATTGCGAGCGCAGCGAAGCAATCCATAGCGCGGCATAACGGATAGATGGATTGCTTCGCTGCGCTCGCAATGACGGCTGATTGGCTATAGAAGAATTCCCATGGATACCTCACCCCTCATCCTACTCGCGGCTGGCGGCACCGGCGGCCATTTATTTCCGGCGGAAGCGCTCGGCGTCGAGCTGATCAAACGCGGCTTTCGCGTGCGGCTCGCGACCGACGCCCGCGCGCTGCGCTACAGCGGCTTGTTCTCCAGGGCCAAGGACAATATCGACGTGGTGCCGAGCGAGACCGTGCGCGGCCGCAACCCGATCGCGCTGGCGCGCACCGCTGTCATGCTCGGCTATGGCGGCCTCATAGCGCTCAATCTGGTGCGGCGGCTGAAGCCATCAGCCGTGATCGGCTTCGGCGGCTATCCGACGCTGCCGCCGCTGATGGCGGCCAGATTGCTCGGCGTGCCCAGCCTCATCCACGACGCCAACGCGGTGCTCGGTCGCGCCAACCGGTTTCTCTCAAGCCGCGTCAACGCGATCGCGACCTCGCTGCCGGGCGTGCTCGATCGCGATCCGGCGCTGGCAAGCAAGGCAACGACGGTGGGCACGCCGATGCGTCCGGCGATCCTGGCGGCCGCCGCGATTCCCTTTGCGTCGCCCGAGGCGAACGGGCCGCTTCGCCTGCTGGTGGTCGGCGGCAGCCAGGGCGCGCGCGTGATGAGCGACATCGTGCCACCGGCGATCGAACGGCTGGAGCCGGTGTTGTGGAGCCGGCTGATCCTGACGCAACAGGTGCGCGAAGAAGACATGGCGCGGGTGCGCGCGATCTATGACCGGCTCAAGATCAGCGCCGAGCTGGCGCCGTTCTTCACGGATTTGCCGGCGCGGCTGGCTTCCAGCCATCTGGTGGTCTCGCGCTCCGGCGCCGGCACCGTGGCTGAACTCGCCGCGATCGGCCGGCCCTCGATCCTGGTGCCGCTGCCCGGCGCGATCGATCAGGACCAGTTCGCCAATGCCGGCGTGCTGGCCAAGGTCGGCGGGGCGCTGCGCATCGCGCAGGCGGAGTTCACGCCGGACCGCCTGGCTTCTGAAATCTCCGCACTCGCCGCCGAGCCGGCGAAGCTGACCGAGATGGCCGCCGCCTCCCGCACCGTGGGCAGGCTGGACGCTGCCGAGCGGCTGGCCGATCTGGTGCAGAAAGTTGCCGGAATCTAGGCGGAAAAAGCTCTTGTCATGCCCCGCGAAAGCGGGGCATCCAGTACACCGCGCCGATGGTTGGACTCGCTGGCGGCGCGGAGTACTGGATCGCCCGCTTTTGCGGGCGATGACGCCGAGGAACGAACCATGAGACTGCCGCGCGAGATCGGACCCATCCACTTCGTCGGGATCGGCGGCATTGGCATGAGCGGCATCGCCGAAGTCCTGAGCAATCTCGGCTATACCGTGCAGGGTTCGGACGCCTCTGAAAGCGGCAACGTCACTCGGCTGCGCGACAAGGGCATCACCGTCTCGGTCGGCCACAAGGCCGAGAATGTCGACGGCGCCGACGTGGTGGTGGTCTCGACAGCGATCAAGCGCGACAATCCCGAACTGATGGCGGCGCGCGCCCAGCGCATTCCCGTGGTGCGCCGCGCCGAAATGCTGGCCGAATTGATGCGGCTGAAAAGCTGCGTCGCGATCGCCGGCACCCATGGCAAGACCACGACGACGACGATGGTCGCGACGCTGCTCGACGCCGGCGACCTCGATCCGACCGTGATCAATGGCGGCATCATCAATGCCTATGGCTCCAACGCGCGATTGGGCGCGGGCGACTGGATGGTGGTGGAGGCCGACGAGAGCGACGGCACGTTCCTGAAGCTGCCGTCCGATGTCGTGATCGTCACCAACATCGATCCCGAGCATCTTGATCACTTCAACACTTTCGAGGCGATCCAGGATGCATTCCGCAATTTCGTCGAGAACGTGCCGTTCTACGGCTTTGCCGTGATGTGCACCGATCATCCTGTGGTGCAGACCCTGGTCGGCAAGATCGAGGATCGCCGCATCATCACCTATGGCGAGAACCCGCAGGCCGATGTGCGGCTGGTCGATCTCACGCCGATGGGCGGCGGCTCGAAGTTCAAGGTCGTGTTCCGCAACCGCAAGACCGACGCGACCCACGAGATACCCGACATCATGCTGCCGATGCCGGGACGCCACAACGCATCGAATGCGACGGCGGCGATTGCGGTGGCGCATGAACTCGGCATTTCCGACGAGGTGATCCGCAAGGCGATGGCGGGCTTTGGCGGCGTCAAGCGGCGCTTTACCAAGACCGGCGAATGGAACGGCGTCACCATCATCGACGATTACGGCCATCACCCGGTCGAGATCGCAGCGGTGCTGAAGGCGGCGCGCGAATCCACCAACGGCAAGATCGTCGCCGTGGTGCAGCCGCATCGCTTTACCCGCCTGCAATCGCTGTTCGAGGAATTCTGCACCTGCTTCAACGACGCCGATGCGGTCGTCGTCGCCGAAGTCTATCCGGCGGGCGAGGCGCCGATCGAGGGCATCGATCGCGACCATTTCGTGCTCGGCCTGCGCGCACACGGCCATCGCGAGGTCATTCCGCTGCAAAACTCTTCCGAACTTGCCAAGGTGATCAGCGGCATCGCTGATAGCGGCGACTACGTCGTCTGCCTCGGCGCCGGCAACATCACCCAATGGGCCTACGCGCTGCCCGGCGAATTGAAGGTGCTGGGGTAGACGTGGCAGCATTCCCCGACATCACCCTCGATCTCAAAGCTGCGATGCCCGACCTGCGCGGGCGGTTGCTGGCGAACCAGTCGCTGGCAGAGCTGACCTGGTTTCGGGTCGGCGGTCCGGCGCAGGTGTTGTTCACGCCGTCGGATGAAGATGATCTCGCGTACTTCCTGAAAAAACTGCCGAACGCATTGCCGGTCTATGTCGTCGGCGTCGGTTCCAACCTGATCGTGCGCGATGGCGGCATTCCCGGCGTCGTGATCCGCCTGTCGCCGCGCGCGTTCGGCGAGACCCGCGCCGATGGCGACGTCGTGGTCGCAGGCACCGCCGCGCTCGACAAGCGCGTGGCGGAAACCGCGGCATCAGCCACTATCGGCGGCATGGAATTCTTGTTCGGCATTCCCGGCACCATCGGCGGCGCGCTGCGCATGAATGCCGGCGCCAATGGCAGCGAGACCAAGGACGTCCTGATTGAGGCCACCGGCATCGGCCGCGACGGCACGAAACATGTCTTCAGCAATGCCGACATGAAGTTCGTCTATCGCAACAGCGGCGTTGATCCTTCCATCATCTTCACCTCCGCGCGTTTCCGCGGCGCCATTGCCGCGCCCGAAACCATCCGGGCGCGGATGGAAGAAGTGCAGACCCATCGCGAGACCGCGCAGCCGATCCGCGAAAAGACCGGCGGCTCGACCTTCAAGAACCCGCCCGGCAACAGCGCCTGGAAGCTGATCGACGCCGCCGGCTGCCGCGGCCTGCGCGTCGGCGGCGCGCAGGTGTCGGAAATGCACTGCAACTTCCTGATCAACACCGGCAACGCGACCGGGCATGACATTGAAACGCTGGGCGAAACCGTGCGTGCGCGGGTTAAGGAAAATTCCGGAATCGAGTTACACTGGGAAATCAAGCGGATCGGGATTCCAACCTAGTTGTCATTCCGGGGCGCGCATCGCGCGAACCCGGAATCTCGAAACGATATAAGGGCAATGAGATTCCGGGTCTGGTCCTTCGGACCATCCCGGAATGACGAAAGAGCAGGGCAAGGCTGATGCGGATTACCATTCTCTTCGGCG
This sequence comes from Bradyrhizobium sp. AUGA SZCCT0431, assembly GCF_018131065.1. NCBI lineage: Bacteria > Pseudomonadati > Pseudomonadota > Alphaproteobacteria > Hyphomicrobiales > Nitrobacteraceae > Bradyrhizobium > Bradyrhizobium sp. AUGA SZCCT0431. The sequence goes on from NZ_JAFCLR010000012.1 coordinate 197,425, forward strand.
GCACCAACAAGGAGCGGCTGGTCTCGGTGGCGAGCGCGCAGGCGCTGCATCGGGCCTTACCGGAGGCGGATCTGTGGTTCTGGCACGTCGCCGACACCGTGCACGACGTAAAGTCGGAAGCCCTGCTCAATCACCAGCGGCCGTTCGAGGACGAATTCGACCCCGGCAATCGCGGCATCGCATTCGAAGCGGCGCTCGATAAAGCGAAAGCCGAAGATCGCGTGCTGGTGCTCGGCCTGCACGGGGGCAGGGCGGAGAACGGCGAACTGCAGGCGATGTGCGAAATGCGCGGCATTCCCTTCACGGGATCCGGCTCGGCGTCCTCAAATCTGGCCTTCGACAAGACCGCGGCCAAGCGCTTCGCGGCGATTGCGGGCGTGGAGACGCCGGTAGGCATCGCGCTCGACGATATCGATGCCGCGTTCGCCGAATACGGCAAGCTGATTGCGAAACCGGCGCGCGACGGATCGAGCTACGGCCTGATTTTTGTCAACGCCAAGCAGGACCTCGTCGCGGTCCGGAATGCCGCCAAATCGGAGGAATATCTGATCGAGGCATTCGTTTCCGGCGTCGAAGCCACCTGTGGCGTGTTGGAGCGATCCGACGGCACCATCATGGCGCTGCCGCCCGTCGAGATCATCCCGGGCGAGGGCGCGTTCGACTACACGGCAAAATACCTGCTCAAATCGACCCAGGAGATTTGCCCGGGCCGGTTTTCGCCCGCGATTACCGCTGACCTGATGGATCACGCGCACCGGGCGCACCGGGCACTGTCGTGCAGCGGCTATTCCCGGAGCGATTTCATCGTCTCGGCCAAGGGGCTGATCTATCTCGAGACCAACACCTTGCCGGGGCTGACCGCCGCCTCGCTCTATCCGAAGGCGCTGAAGGCCCAGGGAATCGATTTTTCCGATTTCCTGCGCGACCAGATCGTACTGGCCGAGAAGCGTGTCGACAGGCGGGGGTGATTCGCCGGGTTAATGCGCCAAATGAGGGAACTCGCCCGGCCCGGATGAAATATTACTAAAATCCTAACCAATGCCCGGCAAACTACTCACAAGGCTGCTCAAAACACGCCGCTGACCGGTCAGATTTACCCTTTGTTTACCAGGAAGTCCGAAGGTTAACGCTGGCGGCGCATGTGGCGCTTGGCTGCCGGGGCGTAAGCTGTTGCGGATTTCCGCTTCGACGATCGCATCGAGGGAAAAATGGCCTCCTCACAACCGAGGTCTTAACCCATCCCGGCATCACCGAGACATCACGTGCGCCAGAGCCCGCAAGCCTTTTTGCGGGAACAACTTTTTGACGAGCTCGTGCAATGGATGGTGCAGGACGCCTCGCTCGATCGCTGCGATCGCTGGGGCCCCAAGCTGACCTGAAAGCCGCCGCTATCGGAGCGGTCGTGCTGTTGCGCGAGCGGCTGGGCCTTCGCGCCCGCGTGCGGGCGAAGCGGGTGATCGACCGCGAACCGCCGAACCGCCTGATCCTGTGGCTCGAACGTTACCTGCCGAACCGTGCCGGCGTCGCCCTGACCGTGCTGATGCTGCTCGGCAGCGCCTTGCTTGGTGTCGTCAAGGGCGGCCATGTCGACGAGTTCGTCGGTGCGCTCAGCGATACCCGCAACGCGCTGGCGAATTCGGCCGGCTTCCGCATCACCGAGGTGGCCATCAACGGCCGCAAGCAGCTGAGCCAGGATGAAGTGCTCGCGATCGGCGGCGTCAACGGCCGCTCCTCGCTGCTGTTCCTCGATGCCGCCACCGTGCGCGACAAGCTCAAGACCAATCCCTGGATATCAGACGCCGCGATCCTGAAGCTTTATCCCGGCCGGCTGCAGATCGACATCGTCGAGCGTACCGCGTTCGCGCTGTGGCAGCAGGACGGCCGGCTGTCCGTCATCGCCGAGGATGGCGCGGTGCTCGAACCCTATATGTCGCGGCGCTTCATCTCGCTGCCGCTGGTGGTGGGCAAGGGCGCCGCCGACAAGGCGAGGGATTTCCTGGCGCTGCTGGATCGCTATCCGCAGGTCCGCAGCGTGACCAAGGCTGCGATCTATGTCGGCGAACGGCGCTGGAACCTGCGCCTCAAGGACGGTCTCGATATCCGCCTGCCGGAGCACGACGTCGGCAATGCGCTGGCGCTGCTGAGCAAGCTCGACAAGGAGGACAGGCTGTTCTCCCGCGACATCGTCGTGGTCGACATGCGCCTGCCGGACCGGCTGACGGTGCTGCTGTCCGAAGACGCGGCGAAGGCCCGCGAGGAACTGTTCAAGGACAAGAAGACCAAGAAAAAAGCCGGTGACGCAGCATGACCGGCCTCGATCGCAACCAGACCCCGAAGACGCGGCCGATGGCGCAGAAGCGCACCGCGCTGGTGGCCTCGCTCGACATCGGCACCAGCAAGATCGCCTGCATGATCGCGCGGCTGAAGCCGTCGCCGCCGAACGAGGCACTGCGCGGCCGCAGCCACGCGGTCGAACTGATCGGTTACAGCCAGATCCAGTCGCGCGGCGTCAAGGCCGGTGCGGTGGTCGATCTGGCCGAATGCGAACAGGCGGTGCGCCAGGCGGTGGCGCTGGCCGAACGCATGGCCAAGGTCCGTGTCGAATCCGTCTTGCTGTCGGTCTCCGGCGGCCGGCTGCAGGGCCAGCTGGTCGAAGCCGCCGCCGATATCAGAGGCGGCTCGGTCACCTCGGAAGATGTCACCCGCGTGACGTCCACCGGCATGCGCCACGCCACCGGCGAAGGCCGCACCGTGCTGCACGCGCTGCCGGTCAGCTACACGCTGGATGGCGTCAAGGGCATCCGCGATCCCCGCGGCATGGTGGCGCGGCAGTTCGGCGTCGACATGAACGTCGTGACGGCGGATGCCACGGTGGCCAAGAACCTGATGCTGGTGGTCGAGCGCTGCCATCTCAACGTCGAGGCCATGGCGGCAAGTCCTTATGTGGCAGGCCTTTCGGTCCTCACCGACGACGAAGCCGACATCGGCGCCGCCGTGGTCGAGATGGGCGCCGGATCGACCACGATCGCGACCTATTCGGCCGGACGCTTTGTGCACGCCTCGGGGTTTGCGGTCGGCGGGCAACACATGACGATGGATCTTGCACGCGGCGTCGGCGCATGCATTGCGGATGCCGAGCGAATCAAGACCTTATACGGCACCGTGCTGACCGGCGGGTCAGACGCGCGCGAGCTGATGTCCGTACCGACCGCAGGCGATGACGAGCGCGATGCGCCGCAGATCGTCTCGCGCGCCACGATCGCGAACATCGTCCGGCATCGCGCCGAGGAGATCTTTGAAATGGTCCGGGACCGGCTCGCGGATTCCCCCTTTGCGGCAGAGCCGCGGGCGCGGGTTGTCCTGAGCGGCGGCGCGTCCCAGCTCACCGGTACCGTCGAGCTTGCCACCCGCATTCTCAACCGGCCGGTCCGGATCGGCCGCCCGCTCGGCTTCGGCCGGCTGCCCAATGAGGCCAAGAGCGCTTCGTTCGCGGTGCCCGCGGGCCTCCTGGTCTATCCGCAATACGCACACCTTGAACACGTCGAACCGCGGCATACGCGGCAGCTCAGGACAGGGACTGACGGCTATTTCGGAAGGGTCGGACGATGGCTTCGAGAGGGCTTCTGATGACCGGTTTTCATACCAAACGACATTCATCAACTCCTGCACCAACTCCTGCACCCACTCCCGCGGCCGTCGGCCGGGGCGAACCAACGCGCGCGTAATAATCGAGAGGCAACCATGGCACTCAATCTGACACCCCCTGACATCAGCGAGCTGAAACCACGGATCACCGTCTTCGGCGTCGGTGGAGCAGGCGGCAATGCCGTCAACAACATGATCACTGCCGGGTTGCAGGGCGTCGATTTCGTCGTCGCCAATACCGACGCGCAGGCGCTGACCATGTCCAAGGCCCAGCGCATCGTGCAGATGGGCACGCAAGTGACCCAGGGCCTAGGTGCCGGATCGCAGCCCGATGTCGGTGCGGCCGCGGCCCAGGAGGTCATCGACGAGCTCCGCGATCATCTCACCGGCGCCAACATGGTGTTCGTCACCGCCGGCATGGGCGGCGGCACCGGCACCGGTGCAGCCCCCGTGATCGCCAAGACCGCGCGCGAGATGGGCATCCTCACCGTCGGCGTGGTGACAAAGCCGTTCCACTTCGAAGGCCAGCGCCGCATGCGCACCGCCGAATCCGGCATTGCCGAACTGCACAAGGTGGTCGACACGCTCTTGATCATCCCGAACCAGAACCTGTTCCGGGTCGCCAACGAAAAGACCACCTTCGCCGACGCCTTCGCGATGGCTGACCAGGTGCTCTATTCGGGCGTCGCCTGCATCACCGACCTGATGGTCAAGGAAGGCCTGATCAACCTCGACTTCGCCGACGTCCGCGCCGTGATGCGGGAAATGGGCAAGGCGATGATGGGCACCGGCGAAGCCACCGGCGAGAAGCGCGCGCTGACCGCGGCCGAGGCTGCGATCGCCAATCCGCTGATCGACGACTCGTCGATGAAGGGTGCGCGCGGCCTGTTGATCTCGATCACCGGCGGCAAGGACCTGACCCTGTTCGAAGTCGACGAAGCCGCCACCCGCATCCGCGAGGAAGTCGACCAGGACGCCAACATCATCGTCGGCGCGACCTTCGACGAAAACCTCGACGGCGTCATCCGCGTCTCCGTCGTTGCCACCGGTATCGAACAGGCGCTGATCGCGCGCAACGCGGCCGGAGGCGGTGCTGCGGTCGCGACCAACGCGGCCGCCCCGACGCCGGACACCCGTCTGGCCGATCTCACCGCACGGCTGCGTGCTGACAACCAGCGCCTTGCCGACCGCGCCCAGAAGCTCGAGGCCCCCGCGTCCGCCCAGCAGGCCGCGCCACCCCCGGTTCCCGCCGCCGCCCCGCAGCAGCGCGGGTCCAGCAGCGTCGAGCGTGCCGCGCTCGCCGCCATTGCCGCGGCGGTCGCTCCGGAAGTGCCGCAGGCCCAGGCGCCGTTGCAGCCCGGTTCCTATGGCGACGTCACGGTTCGCCCGATTGCGCAGAAGCCCACGCTGTTCCCGGATCACAACGAGGCGGCCCGCGCCGAGCCGGAAGCGCATGCTGCGCTGCCGGAGACCTTCATCCCGCAGGCGGCCGAACGTCCGCCCGCCCGCAGCCCGCGGATGCCGAAGTTCGAGGACCTTCCGATGACGGCCCAGGCCGAAATCCGGCAGGCCCGCGGCGAGTCGGAAGAAGAGCATCCGCAGAAGGCCCGGCTGTCGCTGCTGCAGCGCCTGGCCAATGTCGGCCTCGGCCGCCGCGACGAAGAGAGCGAGCCGCCGATCGCGGCCCGCGCCTCCGGTCCGGCGATGGCGCCGCTGCCCGAGCGCAAGCCGCAACGTTCCGTCGCCCAGCAGATGGGCAACGAGCCGGTATCTGAGTATGCCCGACGTCCCGCGCCGCAAGGTCTGGATGTCCATGGCCGCCCCGCACCTGTTGCCGCGGCGCCACAGGGCGACGACCATCTTGATATCCCGGCCTTCCTCCGGCGGCAGTCCAACTGAGTTTTTGTTACAATTCAGGCAACCCAAAAGGCCCCGGCGGTTTCAGCCGGGGCCTTTTTCCTGTGCAATGCGAGGCTTCAAAGCTTCGTAATCAAGTCACTGATATTAAATGATTAATTATGATTTCCGTGATCTGATGCGGCGGCCGGAACGAGGCCGGACCGCGCCGGAATTTGGTTAAGCCTTGGCCTGAATGCGGCAGAGATAGGGTAACAATCGGTAAAAAAGCGTGAGTTGTGCGCTCAAGGGCAGTGACTATGGTCTGCCGTGACTTGGGGATACCGGAAGCAGATTCGACGCGAAAGCGGACCTTTTCTGTCTGAAGGTATAAGTCGGTAGTGGGCGATTATCGAATGAAGTTCAGCCGTCAGACAACGCTTCGGTCGCAAGCCACCGTGACGGGTGTCGGCGTTCATTCTGGTTTACCTGTTAATCTGACTATCGGACCTGCGCCTGTCCACGCAGGTTTTATTTTTGTCCGCACCGGTCTTGATGATGCCGACCGCGAAGTTCCCGCGATCGCGGAATCCGTGATCGCCACCGACTTTGCGACCGTACTCGGTGACCGCCAGGGCCCGCTCGTTTCCACCGCCGAACATGTGCTTGCTGCGCTGCGGGGCATGGGTGTCGATAACGCCACCATCGAAGTCGACGGCCCGGAAGTTCCGATCATGGACGGCAGCGCGGCTGCCTTCGTCGCCGCCATCGATCAGGCAGGCATCGTGACCCAGTCCGCCGCGCGCCGCTTCATTCAAGTGCTGAAGCCGGTGCAGGTCGCAATCGGTGATTCCTTCGGCGAACTGCTGCCCTATGCCAACGGTTTCCGCGCTGAGGTCGAGATCGACTTCGCCAATCCGGTGATCGGCCGCCAGAGCTATTCGCTCGATCTGAGCCCCGAAAGCTTCCGTCGCGAGATTTCCCGCGCCCGGACCTTCGGCTGCATGAATGACGTGGCGCGGCTCTGGAGCGCCGGTTTCGCGCTCGGCGCGTCCTTTGAGAATTCGGTGGTATTCGACGAGACCCGTCTGCTCAACACCGAAGGCCTGCGCTACAGCGACGAATGCGCCCGCCACAAGGTGCTGGACGTGATCGGTGATCTCGCGCTGGCCGGCCTGCCGTTGCTCGGCGCCTACCGGTCGTCGCGTGGCGGCCACAAGCTCAACCACGCGGTGCTGACGGCCCTGATGGCCGATCGCAGCGCCTGGCGGGTGGTCGAGGCCGAACCGGCACGCCGCCCCCGCGTCGAAGCCGGCGCCGGAATGGTCGGCGGTATGGTCGCTCCGGCCTATGGCCCGGACGTGTCCTGACTTTCTATTTGGAAATGTCCTGAAGCCGGCTTTCCGGCCGCCCATCCCAATTTCCGTAGTAACCACAATTAGTAACGATGGTGTCTTGCCGCCTTAATCCGGGCGAAATGCCTGCGTATTCGGTTGGTTAAGGACCATTTTTCGGCTAGATAGGCCCGCGGTTGCAAGACAGGGCGCCACCAATACTGAGCGCTTGGGAATATGGGGCACGGGGAATATTGCGTTCATGACCGCGGTTCATGGATGAACGGGCTCAACCACCAGCCGCACCGCTACCAACTGCGTAGCTACAACTGCGTAAAAGGCGTCAGGTCTCACATTTCATGTCGGCACAGCGTATGACGCTCGAACCATGCAAATCATCCGGCCTTTATCGGGCCGGCCGGTCGCTCCGGCTGGCGGCGGGCCTGATCGTGCTGGCTGTCCCCTTGAGCGGATGCGGCACCGGTTCGCTGTGGGACAAGTTCACCGCCAAGGACGACACCTTCATCGAGGAACCCGCGGACAAGCTCTACAATGAGGGCTTGTACCTGATGAACCAGCGCAAGGATGCGAAGGCGGCGACGAAGAAATTCGAAGAGGTCGACCGGCAGCATCCTTATTCCGACTATGCGCGCAAATCGCTGCTGATGTCGGCGTACTCGTTCTACTCAGCCGGCGACTATGACGGCTGCATTGGCGCGGCGACCCGTTACGTCACGCTGCATCCGGGCAGCCCCGACGCCGCCTACGCGCAATATCTGATCGCGGCTTCCCATTATGACCAGATCCCGGATATTTCGCGCGATCAGGGCCGCACCGAGAAGGCGATCGCCGCGCTCGAAGAGGTGATTCGCAAATATCCGACCTCGGAATACGCCACCAGCGCCAAGGCCAAGCTCGAAGGCGGGCGTGACCAGCTTGCCGGCAAGGAAATGGATGTCGGCCGCTATTACATGAAAAAGCGCGACTACACCGCGGCGATCAACCGCTTCAAGACCGTGGTCACCCGCTACCAGACCACGCGCCATGTCGAGGAGGCGCTGTTCCGCCTCACCGAGGGCTATATTGCGATCGGCATCGTCGGCGAAGCGCAAACCGCCGCCGCCGTCCTTGGGCACAATTTTCCTGACAGCCGCTGGTACAAGGACGCCTATAATCTAGTAAAGTCCGGCGGTCTCGAGCCGAGCGAGAATCAGGGTTCCTATATTTCCAGGGCCTTCAAGAAGATGGGTCTCGGCTAGGAATTTAGTTCGCATGCTGGCCCGTCTGTCGATCCGTGACATCGTCCTGATCGAACGGCTCGATATCGAGTTTTCCCGTGGCCTCGCGGTGCTGACCGGGGAGACCGGCGCGGGCAAATCCATCCTGCTCGATGCCTTCGCGCTGGCGCTCGGCGGCCGCGGCGACGCCGGGCTGGTCCGCCACGGCGTGGAGCAGGGCCAGGTCACCGCCACCTTCGACGTGCCCAAGGGCCATCCGGCCGCAAAGATCCTCTCCGAAAACGGCCTCGACGACGCGAGTTCTCAAGATTCTTGCGAGCTGATCCTGCGCCGCGTGCAGCTCGCCGACGGGCGCACCCGCGCCTTCATCAACGACCAGTCGATCAGTGTGCAGACGCTCAAAGCCGTTGGTGCTGCGCTGGTCGAGATCCACGGCCAGCACGACGAACGTGCGCTGGTGGATGCCTCGACCCACCGGCAACTGCTCGACGCCTTCGCCGGGCTCGAAAAAGACGTGGCTGCGCTGGAAACGCTGTGGGATATCAGGCGCACCGCCAACAATGCGCTCGACGCCCACCGCGCCGGCATGGAGCGCGCCGCCCGCGAAGCCGACTACCTCCGCCACGCCTCCGACGAATTGAAAGCGCTGCGGCCCAGGGAAGGCGAGGAAACCGAGCTCGCCGAACGCCGTACCACGATGATGCAGGGCGAAAAGATCGCCAGCGATCTGCGCGAGGCGCAGGAGGCCGTCGGCGGCAACCATTCGCCGGTCCCGGCGCTGGCGGCCGCGGTGCGGCGGCTGGAACGCCGCGCCGCCAATTCGCCGGCGCTGGTCGAGCCCGCGGTGAAGGCGATCGATATCGCGATCAACGCGCTGGAGGAGGCCGATCAGCATCTGAGCGCCGCGCTGATTGCCGCCGATTTCGATCCGGCCGAGCTGGAGCGGATCGAGGAGCGCCTGTTCGCGCTGCGCGCCGCCTCGCGCAAATATTCGACGCCGGTCGAGGCGCTGGCGGCGCTGGCCGCGAAATATGCCTCCGACGTGGCGCTGATCGATGCCGGCGCGGACCAATTGAAGAAGCTGGAAGCCGCCGCTGATGAAGCCGACAAGCGCTACGCCGCGGCAGCGACCAAGCTCTCGGCCGCCCGCACCAAAGCTTCGGAAAAGCTCAACAAGGCCGTCAACGCCGAACTGGCGCCGTTGAAACTCGAACGTGCAAAATTCATGGCGCAGGTCGAGACCGACGCCCAATCGCCAGGCCCGCAGGGCATCGATCGCGTCGAGTTCTGGGTCCAGACCAATCCCGGCACCAAACCGGGGCCGATGATGAAGGTCGCCTCCGGCGGCGAGCTGTCGCGCTTTTTGCTGGCGCTCAAGGTGGTGCTGTCCGACCGCGGCTCGGCGCCCACGCTGGTGTTCGACGAAATCGATACCGGCGTCGGCGGTGCGGTGGCGGACGCCATCGGCGCCCGGCTGGCGCGGCTTGCCGGCAAGGTCCAGGTGATGGCGGTGACCCACGCGCCGCAGGTCGCCGCCCGCGCCAACCATCATCTCTTGATTTCCAAGGACGCGATGGACAAGGGCAAGCGCGTCGCCACCCGCGTCAACGCGCTCGCCGCCGACCACCGCCGCGAGGAAATCGCCCGGATGCTGGCAGGCGCCGAGATCACCGCGGAAGCACGGGCCGCCGCCGACCGGCTGCTGCGCGCGGCGACGGCGTAGATTCTCTCCGTCATTCCGGGGCGCGAAGCGAACCCGGAATCTCGAGATTCCGGGTTCGATGCTTCGCATCGCCCCGGAATGACGAACTTAAATACAGATCGACTCGTACAAATCTTTCCAAAGCGGATTCTGTGCTTCGATAAGTTGAGTCTTCCAACTCCGCTTCCATTTCTTGAGTTCTTTCTCACGGGAAATCGCGGAAATCGGATCGTCGTATATTTCGAACCAAACCAGCTGTGTGATATTGTATTTGGACGTGAACCCCGGGACGGCCTTTATCCGATGCTCGTAGATTCGACGCACGATGTCGTTGGTAACGCCAACGTAGATCGCTCCATCTCTTCGGCTCGCGAGAATGTACACGTAGTAGGCCATGCTACCGGTGCCCTTACATCGAGATTCCGGATATGGTCCTGCGGACCATTCCGGAATGACGAACAGCCTACATCATGATTGCAAAATCCAAAAAACCGCTCGTTGACGTCGCCAAGCTGACCAAGGCCCAGGCCAAGGTCGAGCATGTCAGGCTTTCGCTGGAGCTTGAGGCGCATAACGAGCGCTACTACCAGAAGGACGCGCCGACCGTATCGGACGCGGCTTACGACGCGCTGCGTCAGCGGCTGGAGGCGATCGAGGCAAAGTTTCCTGACTTCGTTACGACGGATTCGCCGACGCAAAAAGTCGGCGCAGCACCGGCGCGCGGGTTCGCAAAAGTGCAGCACGCCGTTGCCATGCTGTCGCTCGGCAACGCCTTCAGCGACGAGGACGTCACCGAATTCGTCGATCGCATCAGGCGTTTCCTCAAGCTCGATGCCGACCATATTCCGGCGCTGGTCGCCGAGCCGAAGATCGACGGCCTTTCGCTGTCGCTGCGCTATGAGAACGGCGAACTGGTCCGCGCCGCGACCCGCGGCGATGGTTTTACCGGTGAGGACGTCACCGCCAATGTCCGCACCATCAAGGATATTCCGCACACGCTGAAGGGCCGCAACATTCCGGCGGCCTGCGAAATGCGCGGCGAAGTCTACATGCTCAAGAAGGATTTTCTCGAGCTGAACAAGAAGCAGGCGGAAGCCGATGACACGGTGTTTGCCAATCCGCGCAATTCGGCGGCCGGCTCGCTGCGCCAGAAGGATGTTTCGATCACCGCGTCGCGGCCGCTGAAATTCTTCGCCTATACCTGGGGCGAGATGAGCGAGCGGCCGGCCGATACGCAGCACGGCATGCTGGAGTGGATGGACAAAGCCGGCTTTGTCGTCAACCCGCGGACCGAGCTTTGCAAGAATGTCGATGACGTTCTCAAATTCTACAGCAAGATCGGCGAGGAGCGCGCCACGCTCGGTTACGATATCGACGGCGTGGTCTACAAGGTCGACCGGCTCGACTGGCAGGATCGCCTCGGTTTCGTGTCGCGCAGCCCGCGCTGGGCGATTGCGCACAAATTCGCGGCCGAGCAGGCGACCACGATCCTCAACGGCATCGACATCCAGGTCGGCCGCACCGGGGCGCTGACGCCGGTGGCGCGGCTCGAGCCGGTCACGGTCGGTGGCGTCGTCGTTTCCAACGCGACGCTGCACAATGAGGATTACATCAAGGGCATCGGTAACGATGGCAACCCGATCCGCGACGGCGTCGACCTGCGCATTGGCGACACCGTCGTCGTTCAGCGCGCCGGCGACGTGATCCCGCAGGTCGTCAGCGTCGTCATGGACAAGCGGCCGAAAAACGCAAGGCCATACAAATTTCCGGAAACCTGTCCGGTGTGCGGCAGTCACGCGGTGCGCGAGGAAGACGAGGCGGTGCGGCGCTGCACCGGCGCCCTGATCTGCCCGGCGCAGGCGACAGAGCGGCTGAAGCATTTCGTCTCCCGGCTGGCGTTCGATATCGACGGCCTCGGCGACAAGCAGATCCAGGAGTTTTACGAAGGCGGCCTCGTGATGTCGCCGGTCGACATCTTCACGCTGCAGAAGCGCGACGCCCGCTCCACCAGCAAGCTGATGGCGCGCGAGGGCTATGGCGAGACCTCGGTGCGCAATCTGTTCAACGCGATCGACACCCGCCGCAGCATCGACCTGCATCGCCTGATCTTCGCGCTCGGTATCCGCCATGTCGGCGAAGGCAACGCCAAGTTGCTGGCGCGGCATTACCACACGATCGATAATTTTCGCGAGGCGATGCTGGCGGCCGCCAAGGGCACGAAGGATGACGAGAACACCACCGAGGCCTATCAGGACCTCAACAATATCGGCGGCATCGGCGAGATCGTGGCTGAAGCCGTGGTCGAGTTCTTTGCCGAACCGCGCAATGTGAAGGCGCTCGGCGAACTCCTGCGCGAGATCGAGGTGAAGCCCGCCGAACGGCCGCGCAAGAGCTCGCCGGTCTCGGACAAGACCGTGGTGTTCACGGGCTCGCTGACCAAATTCACCCGCGACGAAGCCAAGGCGGTGGCGGAACGTCTGGGCGCCAAGGTCGCGGGCTCGGTGTCGAAGAAGACGGACTATGTCGTTGCCGGCGAGGATGCTGGATCCAAGCTGATAAAGGCGCGTGAGCTGGGAGTGGCCGTGCTGACCGAGGATGAGTGGCTGACACTGATCGGGGAATGAGCTCTCTCTCTCTCTCTCTCTCTCGTCATTGCGAGGAGCGTTAGCGACGAAGCAATCCATGCTTCTGCTGCCACACGATGGATTGCTTCGCGGAGCCTGTCATCGGGCGCGCATTCGCGCGACCCGGTGGCTCGCAATGACGGAGAGGTGCGACAAAATAACCCGACGGGCAAATCACTTCTGTTTTACAGAAATCATGTCAAGCCCCGAAATAAAAAATATTTCGCTTTTCCAGAAGGGCAATCAGGAGTATATCTTTGGCCATCCCGTCCTGCTCAGAGGGGCGTTGGCCATCGTCGCGAACGTAGGACGGGGATGCGATGGACGTCGATGTTGC
>NZ_JAFCLR010000013.1:0-198237 GCF_018131065.1 Bradyrhizobium sp. AUGA SZCCT0431
CCAGCCAGCATGTTGAATCAGAGACGCTCTGATTTGGGAATCCCTAATCGAATCAACCTAACCTCATCCCGCTCTAGTCTAGTTGCTTCGCAACGATTCCTAGGGCCAAGCGTAGAGGGGAAGTGATTTCAAAGGGGCGGTGGATAGGGCATCGATGAGTGACTGACGGATGGCCGGACGGAGGGGGAGCTGCCCTAAATTGATAAGGCGCGGGGCGCCGGCGGGTCGGAGGTGGCGCCGATCGGCTCATCAAGCAGTTCGAGAAGATTTCGCATGGCGTTTCACCAGATCATTCGAGACCGTGTCGATGATCTCATCGGATAGTGCGGGATCTGGCACCACGCGGGAGAGGACAACCGATCCGATCATCTCGGCGAGCGCCGTTATCGCCGCGCTCCGCTTCGCTTTTGCACTGCTTCCTGGCACGAGCTTGGTGAGAAGCCCGATATAGTTACTGACGATGCTGCCGAAGCATTCCCGCAGCGCCGGATCGTCGTGACGTGCCGCGTCGGCAGCCATTGCTGCAAGGCCGCACCCTTGCCCCGGATCATCGCGGTGGTAGTCCGACACGTAATGACGCACGAGGGTCTCCAGCGGATCATCGCTCGCTGCGATACGGCCCGCGATATCCTCGCTCATATCCTCGTAGGCCCGCTTGACCGCCTGAACGATGAGGTCGTCCTTTGACTTGAACTGCCGGTAGAAGCCTCCGGGAGTGAGCCCGGCAGCCTTCATCAAGTCGACCAGCCCGATACCGTCGATCCCACGTTCCCGGAACAGCCTTGCGGCGGTCGCGATCACCCGCTCGCGATTCTGCTCGACCATTTCCTTGCTGACTTTCACGAGCCCTTCCCTTCCGATGGCGACGGCCGAGGCATAACGCCGGCATGACCTCTTTCAGCGGGGCTCGGACCCGGCGTCCAGAAGGCCCTTGACAATGATTATGTACATAATCATAAATAGACTATGATTACGAACATAATCATTAGCGGCGCTAACAAGGGAATTCGAGATGGCACATGCACAATCGCGCGCAGCGGGAGAAAAGGTCGCCCTGATCACGGGCGCTTCGGGGGGAATCGGGCTTGCGGCCGGACTTGCCCTGATCCGCGCGGGATATCGGGTGTTCGGCACCAGCCGTCAGGCCGCGCCCGACGAGGTGCGACAGGGCATTCATATGCTTCGCTGCGATGTCACTGATGATGAGTCCGTCAAGCAACTGATCAAGGACGTCGTTGGGCTTGCAGGCCGGATCGACGTGCTCGTGAACAATGCCGGCCGCAGCTTGATCGGCGCCGCCGAGGAATCGTCTCTCAATCAAGCCCAGAGCCTGTTCGACATCAACGTCTTCGGCATCCTTCGCACCACCGCTGAAGTGCTGCCCATCATGCGCAAGCAGGGCCAGGGCCGGATCATCAACATCAGTTCGGTGGCCGGCTTCCTGCCCGGACCATATACAGCGCTCTACAACGCCACCAAGCACGCCGTCGAAGGCTATTCCGAATCGCTCGATCACGAACTGCGAACATTCGGCATTCGTGTCTCGCTGGTCGAGCCAGTCTTCACCCGCACCGCGCTGGAAGAGAACGGCGACAAGCCCGATCGGATCCTAAACGTCTACGACAAAGGACGCACGGCCATGAACGCGACCTGGCGCAACGGCATCGCGGCCGGCGATCCCGTGGAAGCCGTGGCGGACAAGGTAGTGCAGGCTGCCACCGAAAAAGAGCCGAGCATTCGGTACACGCCCGGAAAGGTGGCGGGCCGTCTCCGCCTGATGCGGCGCTTTGTTCCCGAAAAGACTTTCGAGAAGAGTTTTCGCAAGCAGATGGGCGTGGCTGATTGATCCCTGAAATCGAGAGATCTCCAAGCAAGCAGACATGTCTCTTTCACCGAGGAGCGACCCATGAAGTACTATTTGTGCAAGTACATTCCGCCGCGCGCTGATTTTCTCGCGACCATGACCGCCGATGAGAAAGCATGGATGAAGCAGCACGGCGCGTTCCTGGATGACCTGCTCGAAAAGGGGCAGGTCGTCGCGCATGGCCCCGTCATGGACCCGAGTGGTGGTTATGGCGTGTCGCTCTATCAGATCGCCGATGACCAAGAGATAAAGGCGATCACCTCGGAAGACCCCATCGTGAAGAACGGCGCCGGTCATTATGAGCATCACCCGATGCTTCATCTGAAGGCGCGCGGCTGACCGTGCCGCTCCGACGATTTGTCACCATCGATCCCCGGCAGAGCATCCCGATACTCGAAACTCAATTAGGACAACATCCATGACGACCGCACTCGTTACCGGCGCCTCGAGCGGCATCGGCGCAGTTTACGCACGCCGCTTGGCCGCACGCGGCCACGATCTCGTGCTCGTCGCTCGCGCGACCGACAGGCTCAATACCCTCGCCACCGAACTGCGCAATGCGCATGGCATCGCAGTCGAAGTCATCACGGCCGATCTGACCGACGTCTCCCAGCTCGAACCGGTTCTCCGGCGTCTCCGCTCCGACCCGCCTATCGACATCCTCGTCAATAATGCAGGCGCGGCGTTGATCGGAGATTTCGCGACCGCCGATCCAGTCAAGATGGACGAACTGCTACGGCTGAACGTGGTCGCGCCGACGTTGCTCGCGTCCGCTGTCGTCGTCCGCATGGTTGAACGCGGCAATGGCGCGATCATCAATATCGCGTCGGTGCTGGCTCTACTCCCCGAACATTCCCGGGGCATCTACTCCGCCACCAAGTCTTACCTGATGACGCTGTCGCAAGGCCTTGCTGCCGAAGTCGTGTCGAAGGGCGTCTATGTGCAAGCCGTGCTGCCTGCGGCCACGCGCACCGAGATTTACGAACGAGCTGGTGGCGACGCCAGCAAGGTGCCCAATGTCATGGAGGTTGAAGATCTCGTGGATGCGGCCCTGGTCGGCTTCGATCGTAAGGAATTGGTGACAATTCCGCCGGTGCCCGACGTGGCGGCGTGGGACGCCTTTGAGAAGGCGCGCGGCGTTTTGGCGGCAGGCTTCGGCAACTCCAAGCCCGCCCCGCGTTATCGGGCCTGACGGCGAGGTTGGTCGTCGTCGCTCGCTGATTGGCGCGAGCAAATCGGACATATGCGCGATAAGAGTGGCCATTTCGGAGCGCGCCGCTGGAACACGAGTACTTCCCCCGCTATCCCGGGCCGATTTTGCACGACAACCAGCCTGGACGTGTTATGCGGCGTCGGGTTCGGAGCTATCGGTTCTCTTTCATTGCCAACGTCGAAAGATGACGCTGGCGTTGACGCCTCCGAAGCCGAATCCATTCGAAATCGCATGCTCTATCGTCATGCGCCTGGCCTCACGAGAGACGAGGTCGACGCCTTCCGCGGCCGCGTCACCATTTTCGAGATTGAGAGTGGGCGGCGCGACCTGGTCGCGTAACGCGAGGATCGTGAAGATCGCTTCCGCTCCCCCGGCTGCGCCGAGCAGATGACCAGTCGCCGATTTGGTGGCGCTCACGGCAATTTTACCGTCGCGGCCGAACACGGATTTGATCGCTTCCAGTTCGGAAACGTCGCCAACCGGCGTCGAAGTGGAATGGGCGTTGAGATGCTGGATATCGCCGGGGTTGAGCCCGGCCTGCCTCAAGGCGCCTTCCATCGCGCGGCGCGCGCCATCCCCGTCCTCGGGTCCCGACGTGATGTGGTAGGCATCGGCAGTCGTGCCATAGCCGGCGATTTCGGCGATCGGTTGGGCTCCGCGGCGGAGTGCGTGTTCCAGCTCTTCGATGACGAGGATACCGGCACCTTCACCCATGACGAAGCCGTCGCGGTCGCGGTCGAAGGGGCGGGACGCACGCGCCGGCGTTTCGTTGAAGCCCGTTGAAAGGGCCCGGGCAGCGGCGAAGCCGCCGAGGCTCACGAGATCGATGCAGGCTTCAGAGCCACCGCAAATCGCAACATCCGCTTCGCCGGTTCGAATGAGGCGTGCGGCATCGCCGATCGCCTGCACGCTCGCGGCGCAAGCCGTGACGGGCGTGCCGATGGGACCCTTGAAACCGTAGCGGATGGAGATATGACCGGCCGCGAGATTTGCGAGAAAGGAGGGCACGGTGAAGGGCGAGAGGCGCCTGACCCCGCGCTGATCGGTGGTGCGAACCGCCTCGACGATTGCCGGAAAGCCTCCGATGCCGGATGCGATCACGGTCGCCGTGCGCTCGAGTGAGTGTGCGTCGGAAGGAGTCCATGCCGCTTGTGCGACGGCCTCGGCTGTGGCGACCAGTGCGAACAGGATGAAGCGATCCATCCTCCGCTGGTCCTTGGGAGGCACGACCAGATCGGGATCGAAGCCGCCATCCGGATCGTCGGCCTTTGTCGGCACGATTCCAGCGACCCGCGCGGGCAGGACAGCCGCCCATTCGGGAAGGGCAGCCAGCCCTGAACGGGCCGCGAGCAGGCGGGACCATGCCAGCTCACTGCCGCAACCCAGCGGTGATACCAGTCCCAACCCTGTAACGACGACACGACGCATAATGAGATTACCTTCCAATTCTTGGTCCATCGTCGCTGATGGCAGCTAAGCTGCCATTCGCAGCAGATCGATGATCTCGGCTTCGGTTTTGAAGGGCCGCGGATTGGCCTGTACGAAGCGATGATTGATCGCAATCTTGCTGATCTGATCGAATTTGTCTTCACCGATCCCGACATCAGCGAGGCGGCCAGGTAGTCCAAGTGCTCTTGTGAATGCTGCAAAGGCGTCTGCGGCGTCGCCACCCGGGGCGCCAAGTGCCGTCGCCAAACGCTTCTGCGCCTCCTCGGTGAAGGGTTTGTTGTAGCGCAGAAGGCTCGGCATGATGACAGGTGTGCAGTAGTAGTGGGGAACCTCGAAGGTGCCGCCAAGCACATGGCCAATGCCGTGGCTTGCTCCCATCGGAACGCGTGCCTGGAGGCCATAAGACGCCAGCCATGAGCCGTATTGAGATTGTCGACGCGCCTCCAGATCATCAGGTTGCTGCAAGGTCCGGAGCATTCCCTCGCGCAGAATGCGGATACCTGCCAAGACGACTTCGTCAGCTAACGGGGTGCCGGCGGGTGAGCACAGCGCTTCGATACCGTGATCCATCGAGCGTGTTCCCGATCCCATCCAAAGGTTCGATGGCGTTTGAAGGGTGAGGGCAGGGTCGAGGATAATCGCCAGTGGCATCATTTGGGGATGGAAGAATATCTGCTTCAACTTATGGCGCTCGTCCGTGACGAGTGCTGCTGCATTGTATTCGCCGCCATTCAGCGTGGACGGTATTGCGATCTGTCGGACTGTGGGCGAAAGGAACGGAGAGATGTTTACGCCCGGGCCCATGGGAAATGGATCGAAACCCGCTTCATCGCGGATATCATGTTCCATCGCCATGATGACTATCTTGGCGAGATCGATAGCAGAACCTCCCCCGACAGCCACGATTAGATCAGCTTCTGCGTCATTAGCTTGACGGGCCACCTCGGCAGCTTGCTTGCGCGTCGTATGCTGCGCAATTCCATCAAAGGTCGCCACATGTTTGTCGCCAAGAGCACGACGAATCTTCTCGATCTCATCGGTCTTGGTGTTCAAGGTTCGACTGACGATGAGGAAGATGCGCTTGGCATCCAGTCGCACCGCCTCATCGTTCAAAGCGTCCGCCGCAGCTTTGCCATAAACGACACGATCGATTGCTGGAAAGGTGTGGATCCCGGATTTGCGCATTTCGTGTCCTCCATGAATTTATAGGATTAACTAGCTCTCAAGCGGCCGCGGTTTCGCGAACCTGTTTGGCCGCCGCCTTCAGAAGGGCCTGAGCCAGATCGGGGTCGTTGACGACGCGCGATAGCATCAGCGCACCGACCATCGTCGAGAGAATGGCCATCGCTTTGCCCTTGGGCTTCTCGCCGCTGGTTTCGGCAATCATTCGGCTGAGGATTTCGAGATGGTCTTTGATCCCGGTTTCGAATGACGCTTTCACGTCGCTGCCCTGTCTGGCGGCATCTGAGCCGAGCGCCACGATCGGGCAGCCGTCCATCTTTTCATCGCGATGGTCGGCGCTGAGGTAGAACGCAACCACTGCGCCGAGTGGATCCTTGGGTTTCGCCGCGGTCGCGGCCGACCATCGGAGGGTGGCGCTCTCCAACGCCCGCTTGGACGCCTGAGCCGCCAAGTCCTCCTTTGACGCGAACTGCTTGTAAAAGGCGCCTTGGGTCAGCCCGGCACCCTTCATCAGATCCTTGAGGCCGATGCCGTCAAAGCCGCACTCCCGAAAAAGGCGACTTGCGACATTGATTACAGTTTCGCGGTTTTCCGCTGCCTGGATGCGACTCACGCGCATTGCAAACCTCCAATTTTTTAGATTGCGTTCGAAATCTATATCAGATATAGAGTTCGAGTGCAATCTATTTTGGTGAGGCTGTGCCATGAAAAAAAGACCCATTATCGTGCTGGGAAGCATCCTGATCGCGGTGTTCGGGGTGGCCGGATTCGTTACGCTTTCCATCCGTACGCACGCAGCCTCTGCCGTGAGCGACCCGAGGCAGGAACCACCGATCGTCAGATTGGTGACGGCAGCGCGGGTGGTCGGATCCGAACGCGGCTTCACGGGGATCATCGGGGCGAGGGTGCAGAGCAACCTCGGTTTTCGCGTTGCCGGCAAGATCGTGGAACGGCTCGTGAATGCCGGTGAGCAAGTTAAGGCCGGTCAACCGCTGATGCGGATCGACGAAACCGACCTTCGCCTTGCGGTCACGGCGAAGCGCAACGCCGTTGCCGCAGCGCGCGCATCTTTCGTTCAGACCGAAGCGGATGAACAGCGATACGCCAGGTTGGTGAGCAGCGGATGGGCTTCCCGACAGCGCTACGAGCAAGCGAAGGCCGCGTTGGATACCGCCGCGGCCCAACTGGCCACCGCTGAAGCTGATGCGCGCGTCTCCGAGAATGAGGCGACCTACTCGATCCTGGTAGCGGACGCGGACGGAACGGTGGTCGATACGCTTGGCGAGCCCGGGCAGGTCGTCTCCGCCGGCCAGACAGTCGTTCGGATCGCGAAGGCCGGCCCCCGCGAAGCGGTGGTTGCGCTTCCCGAAACAATCCGGCCAGCGATCGGCTCCGTGGCGGAGGCCAGCGTGTATGGGGCCGACGGGCGGCGCGATATGGCGCATCTGCGGCAGTTGTCGGATGCCGCCGATGCTCAGACCCGCACCTATGAGGCCCGGTATGTGCTCGACGGTGAGGCTGCGGCAGCCCCTCTTGGCGCGACGGTGACCATTCGACTGGCAAGCCAGGCCAGCCAGCCGGAAGTTCAGGTGCCGCTGGGAGCCGTGCTCGACGACGGCCGGAAGACGGGTGTTTGGGTCCTGGACAGCGCAACATCAACCGTCCGCTTTCAGACCATCAAACTTGTTCGGCTGAGCGGCGAAAGCGCGGTGGTCTCTGGATTGAGTTCTGGTGATCCGATTGTTTCTCTCGGCGCTCACCTCCTGCAGGAGGGCGCTCGCGTTAGGACTGCGTCTGAAAGCAGGGGCAACTGATGAGCTTCAATCTTTCCGATCACCGTTGGAGACGTCAAATGGTATACGGTTACATTGTAAAGAAAGAAATCCGAAAGACGTTCGACCACGTCAACAACCATCGCTGGGATGAAGCGGTGAAGGCAGTCGCGCCGTATGTCCATCACCGCGTTTCCGGCGCCCACGCGCTTGGTGGTGAGCGCCACCACAAAGAAGCCCTGCGCCGCTGGTTTGAGCGCCTCGGCCGCGTCCAGCCCACTCTCCATCTCACGGTCAACAATATCTGGGTGAAGGGCTGGCCGTGGAATACCACCGTGTTTGTCCAGTGGGACGGCACCGCAACGCTGCCACACGGCGACGCGTCGTACGTCAACCGTGGTCTCCACGTGTTCACCCTGCGGTGGGGTAGGGTCCATGCACTCGAGGAATTTCAGGATTCACAGGAAGCGGCCCGTGGGCTTGCCGCTCAAGCGGCAGCTGGCCTCAAAGAAGCTGCCGCCGAACCCATCGTAAGTTAGCAGAAGCGCAGTCAGAGGCCCGCGTTCTTTAGGTCAGCGCAGTTCACTCGGCGATCACCTGTCGCAAGACGGCGAACGTCAGGACGAACGTCGTGGAATAGGAGCCGCTAAATGCTGAATTTCAATCTTTCCGCGATCGCCGTTCGCGAACGGGCCGTAACCCTGTTCTTCATTCTCCTGATGGCGGCCGCTGGCGCCTACGCCTTCCTCATGCTCGGGCGGGCGGAGGACCCATCCTTCACCATCAAGACCCTGACGGTCACGACGGTATGGCCAGGCGCGACGGCGCGCGAGATGCAGGACCAGGTCGCCGAACCGTTGGAGAAACGGCTCCAGGAGCTGACCTGGTACGACCGGGTGGAGACGACCACACGGCCAGGCTACGCGTACATGACGGTTACGCTGAAGGACAGCACACCGCCATCCAGCGTGCAGGAGGAGTTCTACCAGGCCCGCAAGAAGCTTGGGGATGAAGCGCGCAAGCTGCCGCCTGGTGTGCTCGGCCCCTTCGTCAACGACGAATATTCGGACGTGAGCTTCGCCCTTTATGCCCTCAAGGCGAAGGGCATGCCGATGCGCGAACTCGCCAGGCAAGCCGAAACCATTCGCCAGGACCTCCTGCACGTGTCCGGCGTCAAGAAGATCAACATCCTCGGCGAACGTCCCCAACAGATATTCATCGAGTTTTCCTACGCTAAATTGGCAACCCTCGGCGTATCGGCACAGGATATCGTTGCCGCCGTGCAGCGGCAGAACACCGTCACACCGGCAGGCTCGATCGACACCAAGGGGCCGCAGGTCTTCATCCGGGTCGACGGCGCTTATGACAGCGTCCAGGCGATCGCCGACACGCCCATCGTCGCTGCGGGGCGGACGCTGAAGCTCGCCGACATCGCCGATGTCCGCCGAGGCTACGAGGACCCTCCCACCTACCTTATCCGGCACCAGGGTGAGCCCTCCATCATGCTCGCGGCGGTCATGCAGGAAGGCTGGGATGGCCTTGCGCTTGGCAAGGCGCTGGAGGAGAGGTCCGCAGCTATCGCCCGGACGCTGCCACTCGGGATGACTCTGGCCAAGGTCAGCGACCAGGCCGTCAACATCACCTCGGCGGTTGACGAATTCATGATGAAATTCGCGATGGCACTCGGCGTGGTGCTGCTGGTTTGCCTGCTCAGCCTCGGCTGGCGCGTCGGCATCGTCGTGGCGGCTGCCGTCCCTCTGACGCTTGCCGTCGTATTCCTCATCATGCTGGAAACCGGCCGGTTCTTCGACCGCATCACGCTCGGCGCCCTGATCCTGGCGCTTGGTCTTCTCGTGGACGACGCCATCATCGCCATCGAGGTGATGGTGGTGAAAATGGAAGAGGGCATGGACCGCATCAAGGCGGCGGCCTATGCGTGGAGCCATACTGCGGCGCCGATGCTGTCCGGTACACTCGTGACGGTCGCCGGATTCCTGCCGGTCGGCTTCGCGCGCTCGACAGCCGGCGAATACGCCGGCAACATCTTTTGGGTCGTGGGATTCGCCCTCATTGTCTCCTGGATCGTCGCGGTGGTCTTCACGCCCTATCTTGGCGTCAAGATGCTTCCGGCGATCAAACCGATCGAAGGCGGTCACCACGCGATCTACGGCACACCGAACTATCGACGCCTGCGAGGGATCATCACCTTCGCCGTGCGCCACAAGTTCGTTACCTGCAGCATCGTCGCTATCGCTTTCGCGCTTTCCGGCGTCGGCATGGGCGCCCTCAAACAGCAGTTCTTCCCGACGTCCGACCGCCCCGAGGTGCTGGTGGAGGTTCGCTTACCGGAAGGCACCAGCATTGAGACGACCACCGCCGCAGTCGAAAAGCTCGAGCACTGGCTGGACCACCAGTCGGAGGCCAAGATCGTCACGAGCTATGTCGGTCAGGGCGCTCCCCGATTCTTCTTCGCGATGGCGCCTGAGCTGCCCGATCCGGCCTTCGCAAAGATCGTCGTGCTTACGCCGGATGAGGGGGCGCGCGAGGCTTTGAAGCATCGACTCCGACAGGCGGTGTCAGATGGGCTTGCGCCTGAGGCTCGCGTGCGCGTCACTCAGCTTGTGTTCGGACCCTACACGCCGTTCCCGGTCGAGTTTCGCGTCATGGGGCCTGACCCCGCGCAATTGTACGCCATCTCTGACAAAGCTCTCGATGTCATGCGTGGCGCTCCCGATGTGCGGCAAGCGAACCGCGATTGGGGTAATCGCACACCCGTGCTCCGCTTCATCCCGGATCAGGATCGACTGAACCTCATCGGCCTCTCGTCGGCGGAGGTGGGCCGGCAGCTGCAGTTCCTCCTCACTGGCATCGCTGTTACGCAGGTCCGTGAGGACATCCGCAATGTCCCCATCGTGGCACGCAGCGCAGGCGGCGAGCGGATGGATCCAACGCGTCTGGCGGATTTCTCACTGACGAGCAGGGACGGCCGCCCGATTCCGCTCGACCAGATCGGCGATGCTCAGGTCCGTCTCGAAGAGCCGATTATGAAGCGCCGCGATCGCACACCCGTCGTCACGATTCGCTCGGACATCAACGAGGCGACCCAGCCTCCAGAGGTCTCCAAGGAGATCAAGGCGGCCCTTGAGCCGCTGATCGCATCCCTTCCGGCCGGCTATCGCATCGAATTGGGCGGCTCGATCGAGGAGGCAACCAAGGCCAATGACGCGTTGGCGACGGTCTTTCCCGCCATGATCGCCGCCATGCTGATCGTCACCATGCTTCAGGTGCGATCCTTCTCGACGATGGCGATGGTCATGCTGACGGCACCGCTTGGCCTCGTCGGCGTCGTACCGATATTGCTCGCCTTTAACCAGCCCTTCGGATTCAACGCCATTCTGGGCCTGATAGGACTGGCGGGCATCCTGATGCGCAATACCCTCATCCTGACCGAACAAATCAAGGAGAACCGCGCTGCCGGCCTTGACGACTATCACGCGGTCATCGAGGCCACCGTGCAACGCACGAGACCGGTGATCCTGACCGCACTTGCCGCCGTGCTGGCCTTCATCCCTCTCACGCACTCCGTCTTCTGGGGATCGATGGCCTATACGCTGATCGGCGGCACGGCGGTCGGCACGGTGCTGATCCTGTTGTTTCTTCCTGCGCTTTATGCCGCGTGGTTTCGGATCAAACCGACTGCAGACGAGATCTATGAAGGTTCTACGAAGGAACCGGAATTGCGAACAGCAATGGCTGCCGAGTAGGGCTCCTGGGGAGGCGCTTTCAAGGTCTCGCCCGATGGGACCAAAGGCGGCTTGCCCACGGTTGCATATTTCTCCAAGGGCGGCGGCATTAGTTTTAAAATGGAATGGTAGGGAAGCTCTTGGGAGAGCAACGGCTCGTCAGCCTTCTGCCTGGCATTCGGCGGGTGAGCGCGCGTGGCTCTCCGCGAGCTAACGGCTTCTAGGGTAGAGAGCCTGTGTAATGCTAGAACTCACACGTTTCTGCGCACGCCAGCGAGGCTTGTCGATGGCTGGCCGACGGATGATGATCTAAGTGCTTGACTAGTTCTAAAAAAGAACTGTACTCTCTCTCCGAGACGACGTGCCGCGGAAAGGTGCGCGTTTGGGAGGATGAGCAATGTTGGTGAACTGGAAGGCCGTTGCGGTTGTGGCTCTGCTTTTGAGCGGCCCGGCATTCGCGGCGGACGAGCCGGGAATCTCTGCTACCGAGATCAAGATCGGTGGCGTCTTTCCCTTCAGCGGACCGGCGTCATCGATCGGCCTCGTGGGCAAGGGAGTTATCGCCTACATCCAGTCGGTCAACGACCGCGGCGGCATCAACGGACGCAAGATCAACTACATTGCGTATGACGATGCCTACAGCCCTCCCAAAGCCGTGGAGCATGTCCGCAAACTTGTTGAGAGCGACGAAGTGTCGTTCATGTTCGGCCAGCTTGGCACTCCCGGCATCTCGGCTACGGCAAAATACCTGCGGTCGAAAGGGGTGCCCAGCATCGCAATTATCAGCGGGTCATCCAAGTTTACGGACGTCGCCAATTACCCGATGACCACGACCGGCCTTGTGAGCTACGACACCGAAGGAAAAATTTACGCCAAATATCTGACGAAGGCGCTGCCGAACGCCAAGTTTGCCATCCTCTATCAGAACGACGACCTGGGCAAAGACTATGTGAACGCTTTCAAGGCGTTTCTCGGAAAGGATTTCGACCGAAAGGTCGTGACCGCTTCCTATGAGGTCACCGAACCGACGGTCGATTCACAGGTGGTTAATCTGAAGAGCTCCGGTGCGGATGCCCTCGTGATCGCCGGCACACCGAAGTTCGCCGCTCAGGCAATACGGCAAGCCTCGGTAATCGGCTGGAAGGCAACCGTCATCATCAATTTCCCATCCGGCTCTGTCGGAGGCACGCTCGCACCCGCCGGTCTCGACAAATCAGTCGGCGTGATCGTCGGCACGACCAACAAGGATATTCTGGATCCGACATGGAAAGATGACCCGGGCATGCAAACCTACCGGGCATTTCTGGACAAGTATTTGCCGGGCGTCGATATCACCAATGGCAGCTATCTGACCGGCTATCAGCAAGGCTTCCTGCTCGAGCAGATTCTAAAGCAATGCGGCAATGATCTGTCCCGCAAGAATATTCTCGCGCAGGCCAAGAACCTCAGGGATTTCGTGGTGCCGACTGTGCTGCCTGGCATCAAGGTCAACACCACCGACACGGTGAACATGATCTGGACACAGATGCGACTGCAGCGATGGACCGGTGCAAGTTGGGAAGGCTTCGGGGAAGTGCTGGATGCCAAGTCCGAGTGAATTCACTGGGCGAGGCGACGGGGGGCGGCAGTTGGCGGGCTGGTGCCAACTGCCGGCTGGTCTGGCCCGAAAGCTCGATTGATCGTTCGCGCGATCCAGGCAGGTAGGTTCCAGCGGACATGGCGTCAGAAGCGACGAATCGTGCCCCCGCGCGCTTGTCGACCATCACAGCGGTTCAGGAGATTGTTTCGATGTCGACGAAGCCACTGACGTTCGCGCCGAGGGAGCTTTCCATAGAGCGTCGAACCGACGGCACGCTCATATTGAGCTCGCCGCTCGAGTTAGGAAAGTGCGACTGGCGTATCACGGATTTTCTTCCGAGCTGGGCTAATTCTGTTCCCGATAGGATTTTTCTTGCGCAACGCAATGCCGAAGGGGGATGGGACGAGATCACCTATCGCGAGGCATGGTCGCAGGTCCAGGCGGTCGGCCAAAGCCTGATCGATATGGGCGCAAAGCCGGCCGACAAGCTGGCGATACTTTCAGGAAACTCGATCGAGAACGCAGTGATCTCGTTTGCCGCGATGTCGATAGGGGTAATCCTAGCGCCGATATCCCCAAACTACACGTTGATGCCCGGAGGCCTGGCTCGTCTCAAAGATATAGCGGAATCGCTGCGCCCGAATTTTGTTTTTGTTCAGAGCGCGCGCGACTTTTCCGCGGGACGTTCTATTCGCGAACTGGCAGCATCGACCTGGATCAGTGTCGATGGGGCGCCGGATACCGTGCCTTTCGGTGCACTGAAATCCCGAACGGGGAGCGAGGGATTTGCGGACGCTTCACTGGCGGTTTCTTGCGACGCTGTCGCAAAGATTCTCTTTACATCCGGTTCGACGGGTTTTCCCAAAGGCGTGCTCAACACCCACCGCATGATGGCAAGCTCCTTGCAAATGGGGAGTCAGCTAGTATCTCCTCCGGACGCGCCGGTGCAGGTCGAGTGGCTGCCCTGGCACCATACGATGGGCAGCAACGTAATCCTTCACGGCATTCTCAAGAATGGCGGTACGCTCTACATCGATGATGGCCGGCCGCTGCCTCAGCTCTTCTACAAGACGGTCGCGAATCTCAAGGAGATTTCGCCTACCGCCATGTTCAACGTACCTGCCGGCTATAATCTCCTATGTGACGCAATCGAGAACGACCTCGATCTTGGCGCCAGCGTGTTCAGGCGGATGGACAGACTGAGCTATGCCGGGGCGGCAATCTCGCAGGGCACGCTTGAAAAGCTCTATCGGCTGACGTCGTCGATCACCGGCCGACGAATTCCGGTCATGTCGGGCTACGGCACCACCGAAACGGCACCAACGATCAGTACGACCCATTGGGCGACGGACCAGCCGGGAGAAATCGGTCTTCCCGCGCCGGGTCTTCAGCTAAAGCTCATTCCTGTTTCCGATACTTACGAGGCAAGGGTCAAGGGACCCAATGTTACACCCGGCTATCTCGGAAGGCCGGATTTGACGGAAAAGGCCTTCGATGAGGAAGGGTTCTATCGCATCGGCGATACCGTCTCGTTTCTGGATCCTCAGAAGCCGGAGCTTGGGTTGCGCTTTACAGGCAGAATTTCGGAGAACTTCAAACTCGCGAATGGCACCTGGGTCTCGATCGGGAATATGCGCGCGGCAATTCTGGCTGCAACTCGGGGCGTATTGCTGGACCTCGTCGTCGCGGGAGAAAATCGTGAAGCGTGCGCGCTGCTCTGCTGGTTGAATCCGGCCGAGGCAGCGCGGATCTCGAAGGCGTCCGATTTGACCTGCGACCCTCTCGTAGTTCAATTCCTGAAAGACCGTTTTCGGGAATACAATGAAACCGTCGGAAGCAGCGAAAGAATTTGTTCGTTCTCCCTACTCAAGGATCCGCCGTCGATGGCGGCAGGCGAGATTACCGACAAGGCCTACGTCAATCAGCGGGCCGTGTTGAGCCACCGATCGTGGTGCGTCGAAAGGCTGTATGCAGAGCCGCCGAGCGAAGACGTGATGGTGATTTGAGCGTGAGCGGCCTGACGGACAATCACGCCGCTTGCTTGCGGGTCTTTGGCTTTGCGGGCTTGTCGCGAGAAATCCGTTCCGAAGGGGCGCGGGCCCCGGGGCCGGGGTGGGTGTGTACCTCCTTGGCCAAAAGCGGCTCGCCGCATTCGGAGCACACCATGACCGGATCGAAGTTCTTGCCGCATTTGCGGTGCTGATGCAGCAACGGCCGCCCGCGTTCGTCGACCATGTGGGTGTCGCCCCAATGGACGAGCGCCATCATGATCGGATAGAGGTCGAGACCCTTCTGCGTCAGGATATACTCGTGGCGTTTGGGCGACTCCTGATATGGAATGCGGCGCAGCACGCCCTGCCGAACCAGCTTTTTCAGCCGCTCGGCGAGCAAATGGCGCGTGATCCCAAGCGCTGACTGAAAGCCCTCGAAGCGGCGCGTACGCAGAAAGCATTCGCGGAGGATCAGAAGCGTCCAACGGTCACCGATCACACCGATGGTTCGAGCCATCGAACACGGCTCTTCCTCAAGTTCATCCCATTTCATTCCAGTTCTCCGGTCGTCCGGCGCCTGTTCCACTCGAATCATCCAGGGAACCGCAAGCCGCCTATACCATTCTAGATAGGTACTCGATTTCAAACAATACCCCGGCGATCAGCCCAAACTAGCAGAATTCCGCATAGATTTGACAGTTCAATTTTAGAACTGTATGAACGAATTGCAGCCGGAGTTCGGCTGGAAGATCACAAAACCTGACCATCACTGCGCTCTACGGGAGGAGCTGACATGCCCCTGAAAGTGGAATTCCTGTTCGATTTCGGCAGCCCGAACGCTTACCTGGCGGAACTGGTCCTTCCGGGAATCGAATGGCGCACCGGCGTGAAATTCGAATATGTCCCGGTTCTGCTCGGCGGCATCTTCAAGGGGACCGGCAACATGTCCCCGTTCGACTCGCTTCGCGGGATCAAGAACAAGCCGGAATACCAGGCGCTCGAGACCCAGCGTTTCATCCGCCGCCATAACATTACGAAATTTCGCCAGAATCCTTTCTTTCCAGTCAACACGCTGATGCTGATGCGTGGCGCCGTCGCGGCTCAGTTCGAAGGCATGTTTGAACCCTATTTCCGCGCCGCCTATCATCATATGTGGGAAGAGCCCAAGAAGATGGATGACCTCGAAACCTTCCGGAACGCATTCATCTCCTCAGGCATCGATATCGACCGGTTGATTGCGCGTGCGCAGCAAGATGACGTCAAGAAGGGGTTGATCGATCGGACCACCGACGCGGTTAACCGCGGAGCATTCGGCTCACCGACTTTCTTCGTTGGAAAGGAAATGTTCTTCGGCAAGGACCAGCTCCGTGACGTCGAGGAGTCGATCGTCGAACAGACCAGTCAACTGGTTTCGAAAACAGCCTAATGTTGGGAATTTAGACCTGCAGAGCCAGGCCGATTGTCCCGGGCCTGCATGAGGAAAACTCAGTCGGCCCCTCAGCGAAATAAACTCAGGGAGAATGCCCATGCCTGGCCCACTTAGCGGTGTTCGAGTCCTGGATTTAACAGGCGTGGTGTCGGGTCCCTACGCGACCATGTTTCTGGCGGATCAGGGCGCCGACGTTCTGAAGATCGAGCCGATTGCCGGCGATATTACGCGGCGCAGCCGCGCCACCATTGACAAGGATGGAGAGTTTTCCGCGCTTTTTATCTCTTCGAACCGCGGCAAGCGCTCACTGTCGATCGACGTCAAGAGCGCGGCCGGCCGAGAGGTTCTCGCCAAGTTGGTCGCGCAGGCGGACGTCCTGGTGCAAAATTTCCGGCCCGGCACCATGGAGCGCCTCGGTCTCGGCGTCGATGAGTTGCGCCAACGTCATCCGCGCTTGATCTATGTCTCGATCAGCGGCGTCGGCGAGACCGGCCCGTATGTGAAGAAGCGCGTCTATGATCCGATCATTCAAGCGTTGTCGGGCTTTGCCGATATCCAGTCGCAGCCGGTAACGAACCGTCCGCAGATGATACGAACTATCGTATGTGACAAGACTACCGCCGTGTTCACCGCGCAGGCGGTGGCAGCGGCGCTCTATGCCCGCGAGAAGACCGGGCAGGGCGATCACATTCAGGTCGCAATGCTGGATGCGATGATTTCGTACCTGTGGCCGGAAGGCATGATGCAGTACACGGTAGTGGGAGCCGAGACCACCGCCGCAGATCCTAACGATCGACCGGATCTCGTGTTCAAGACCAGCGATGGCTACATCACGGCTGGTACCATCTCGGATTCCGAATGGCAGGGGTTTTGCCGGGCTTCCGGCGATCCCGAGCTTGCCAAGGATCCCCGGTTTGCGACGCCATCGGCGCGTTCGGTCAACGCCACGGCGCGCATCAACAAGATGGCGGAGTATATCGGCCAGCACACCACGGCCGAATGGCTGGAGCGCCTGGACGCTGCCGACGTCCCTTGCGCGCCGATCCTGCGGCGAGGCGAAATCATCCACAATGAACAGGTGATTGCGCGCGGTATCATCGCGGAGTTCGATCAGCCGAAGGTCGGGCGGGTACGGCAGCCGAAGCCAGCGGCCCGCTTTGAGATCAATGAGGCCGCGATCGGCGGGCCGGCCCCTCGCGTCGGCGAGCACTCGCGCGACGTGTTGCGGGAATTGGGTTACGACGATAGCGCCATCGACAAGATGGTTGCCGAGCGCAGCGTGCGCGTGGCGGTCTGACGCCAAGCCGTCTTGCGCGCGTGGAGGGCGGTTTCTAAGCTTTCACCGGCGCCGGGGTGATCGGTACCAACGGGGCATTTGCCGCGACGGCGCGCTGAAAGGCCTCCCGTTTCTTGATGCGTTCGAGATAGGGCTGCGCGTTGTCGCAAATGCCAACGCCATAGGCGATAGCCCACTCAAGGCAGGTGGTGAGCAGGATGTCGGCGCTGGTGAACCGCTCGCCCATCAGGAATGGCCGGTCGTCTGCGAGCGCGACTTCGACATGGCGCAGCTGCTGGCGAAAATACTCGCCGGCCTGGGCAACGACCTCGGGCGCAATACCGTAGATCGGACCGAGTGCGTCGGCCCGATGGCGGCGCATCACGTAAAGGCTGGTTGAATCCAGCTCCGCGACGATAAAGAAGCACCACTCCAGCCACGCGGCATACTCACGGGTGGTTTCCGGAATCAGCGAGCGCTCCGTCGTGGAGTACATTCGCGACAGGTAGGCAACGATCGCGGCGCTCTCGCCGATGCAGAAGTCGCCGTCCTGAAGCAGCGGAATCTTCTGGCGCGGATTGAGCTTGGTGTATTCCGCGGTCTTGGTCTCGCCCGTCCGCGGCCCGATCGGTCTTGTCTCGTAGACCAGGCCCAGTTCGTGCATGGCCCAATGCGGGCGAATGGTGCGGCTTGTCCCAACGCCCCACAGGGTCAGGTTTGGTGTCGCGTTCATATTACCACTTCTCCACGGACGGACGGAGATCGAGCTCGTGGGTCCAGCCATCCCTGCTTTGCTGGTGGGTGAACCAATAGGCGTCAGCGATGGAAGACGTCTTGGTCAGGCTATCCGCGGGAATGTCGCTTGCCTCGATCCCTTTTGCTGCTTTCATGCGCTGGTGAATTGCCTCGCTGTCGACGCCGGCGTCGATCAGGAGATGCACGACATGAATGTTCTTCGGTCCGAGCTCGCGCGCCATCGCCTGGGCCACTGCTCGAAGTCCGAACTTCGCTGATGAGAATGCCGCAAACCCCTGGCCGCCACGCACACTGGCGGTCGCCCCCGTAAAGAAAATGGTGCCATGTCCGCGCGGGAGCATCACGCGCGCGGCCTCACGTCCGACCAAGAAGCCGCCGTAGCAGGCCAGTTCCCAGGCCTTGAAGAACAGTTTCTCGGTCGTCTCCAGCAATGGCTTGTTGACGTTCGATCCCGCGTTGAAGAGGCAAACCTCGATGGGCCCGAACTCCTTCTCGATCCGCGCGAATATGCCCTGGACCTCTGCTTCCTGACGGGCATCGACACTGAACGCGTGAACGTTATGTCCCGCAGCCCTGAGCTCGCTCACGAGCCCCTGCGACTTGGACGCATCACGCCTGCAGATGCAAACCGTATAGCCGCCGCTTGCAAAACGCCGGGCGACGGCCGCTCCGATCGCGTCGCCTGCGCCCACAAGTATCGCTACCCCGCGGCTCTCCGCCATTTCGTTTCTCCCATTAAGTTCTTATTTGATACTTTAATCGTAGCTGCGGGCCGGTACATTGTAAACGACGCGTTTCAGAAACGAGCGCGTCAAATTAGGGCAGGTTAGTTGCCCCTTCGGACCGCGTAAAGTGAGAACGATGAATTAGTGATTGACGAGTTCTAAAAAAGAACGTTAGGTTAACCGCGAATATGCCGCGTTGCAAAAGCAGGCATGCTTTGGTCGGGAGGTCGGTCGTGGTGCAGCTTTCAGATGCGATCAATCTCGATGAGGTTGCTGTCGGCTTGCCGCGTCGAATCCATGAAGTCACGGCAAGGCAGGTTGCCAAGGCCGCCGACCGGATCGCGCTGGTCGAAGACGGAGCATGCTGGAGCTACCGCGAACTGGAGCAGCGCGTCAGCGAGATCGCCGCCGTCCTTTCGACGCTGGGAATCAGAGCCGGCGACCGGATGGTCATTGTCAGCGAAAACTGTATCGCACTGGCCGCGTTGCTGCTGGCGACGAGCCGGCTCGACGCCTGGGCGATCGTCGCCAACCCGCGATCGTCCGCACGCGAACTGGATCAGATCCGCGACCATAGCGGCGCCCGCCGGATGTTTTTCACATCAGGTATTTCGAAGGAGGCCGCTGCTCACGCTTCGCGCTATGGAGCCGGGAATCAGCGAATAGGCCCACTGCTGGAGGTTGGTGTTGGTCCGCTCAACGAAAGCGCAATCGTCGAGCCGGTAGAGGCCGATCCCGGAAAACAAGTCGCGGTGCTGATCTACACCTCGGGAACGACGGGGGCGCCGAAGGGCGTGATGCTCTCGCATGACAACCTCCTGATCAGCGCCAAGACCACCGCGTCGATTCGCAAAATGAATGAAGACGACAAGATCTATCTCGTCTTGCCGATCTCCCATATCGTCGGCATCTCGCTCCTGATCATGACATTGATGACCGGCGGCACGGTGCGGATGGTCAGCAAATACGATCCTGCCGCAACGGCCAGGGCGATCGCGGAGGAGGGCGTTACCATCCTCAACGGCGTGCCCGCCACCTATCAGCGCCTGCTGGAGTACAAGAGCGTGTCGGGTGTGGAGCAACTCGCCCGAGGATCGTTACGCCTGATCGGCGTCGCCGGCGCGCCCCTCGATTTGAATCTGAAGTTGCGTGTGGAAAAAGAGTTCGGCCTTCCGCTGCTCAATGGCTACGGGATCACCGAATGTTCGCCGGGGATATCGGGCGTGCGCTTCGATGCACCACGTGCCGACCAGGCAGTAGGCACACTGCTGCCGGGAGTAGAGGCGCGGGTCAGAACGCTCGACGGAATTCCGACGGCAAGAGGTGAGGTCGGAGAGCTGCATGTCCGCGGGCGCAACGTGATGCTCGGCTACTATCGTGCCCCCGACCTTACCGCCAAGGCAATCGACAGCGAGGGTTGGTTCAACACCGGCGATCTGGCGCGCTATGACGGCGATTGCCTGTACATTGTCGGCCGCACCAAGGAAATGATCATCCGTTCGGGTTTCAACGTCTATCCCGCCGAGGTCGAAGCGGTCCTCAGTTCACATAAGGACGTCGTGCAATGCGCCGTGGTCGGCCGTACCGCCGACGGCAATGAAGAAATTGTCGGGTTTGTGCAACTGCTGCCGGGGTCACGTGTGACGCCGGACGATCTGATGAGTTTCATCCGATTTCAACTCACCTCATACAAGCGGCCGTCCAAAATCATCATCCTCGATGCGTTGCCGGCCACCTCAACTGGCAAGATACTCAAGCACAAGCTCGCGGAGTCCTTGCGTGGCGAGGGCGATGAAAGCCCTCCGGAGCGGGCGGCCGAATTTCGCAGACAACATGTCTAACCTGACCGGGAGAACACCCTTGCAAAAGAGAAACGCGACCGTGGCCGTGATCGGTGCTGGCGACTTTATCGGCAGTGAAATTGCAAAGAAGTTCGCCTCGGAGGGCTTTACGGTGTTCGCCGGGCGGCGCAACGGTGCCAAGCTCGAACCGTTAGTCAAGGAGATCGAGAAGGCCGGCGGCGAAATTCACGCGCGCTCGCTGGACGCACGCAAGGAGGAAGAAATCATTTCCTTCCTCGGCGACGCGGACAAGCACGCACCGCTTGAGGTTTGCATCTTCAATATTGGCGCCAACGTCAACTATCCGATTCTGGACACGACCGAACGTGTATTCCGCAAGGTCTGGGAAATGGCCTGCTATTCCGGCTTTCTCGCCGGCCGCGAGGCCGCGCGGCTGATGCTACCCCGCGGCAAAGGCAATATCTTCTTTACCGGTGCGACAGCGAGCCTTCGCGGCGGGACGGGATATGCCGCCTTCGCCAGCGCGAAGTTCGGCCTGCGGGCCGTTGCACAGGCGACCGCGCGTGAGTTGGGCCCAAAGAACATCCACGTGGCGCATCTCATTATCGACTCCGGTGTCGACACCGAATGGGTGCGGCAGCGGAGGATCGAGGCGCTTGGCCCGAACGCGCTGGATGATCCTGATCTGCTAATGCCACCATCGTCGGTAGCGGAGTCCTACTGGCTGCTCTATCAGCAGCCAAAAAGCGCCTGGACGTTTGAACTGGAGATTCGTCCGTTCGGCGAGAAGTGGTAGCGGGAGCCTCTCACAATGGAACTCAATCTTTCCAGTGAGGAGGCTGCGTTTCGTAACGAGGTGCGCGCTTTCATCGCGGAGAATTATCCCGCGGAAATGCGCGTTCCCAATCCCGAAACCGACCTTTCCAAGGAACAGATGCTGCTCTGGCACCGTATCCTCCACCGGAAGGGATGGATCGCGCCGCTCTGGCCCAAGGAGCATGGCGGGCCGGGCTGGTCGATCACGCAGCGCTTTATCTTCGAGCAGGAGACGTCACGTGCCGGGACGCTGCCGCCACTCGCGTTCAGCGTAACCATGGTCGGCCCGGTCATCTACACGTTCGGCAACGACGCGCAGAAACAGAAGTTTCTGCCGCGAATCCTCTCTGGTGAGGATTGGTGGTGCCAGGGCTATTCAGAGCCGGGATCGGGCTCCGACCTCGCGTCGGTCCGCACCAAGGCTGTGCGGGACGGCGATCACTACATTGTCAACGGACACAAGACCTGGACGACACTGGCCCAGCATGCCGACTGGATATTCTGCCTGGTGCGGACTGATCCTTCGGCAAAGCCTCAGGCCGGCATCTCCTTCCTGCTGATCGACATGAAATCGCCCGGCGTCACCGTGCGGCCCATCATCACCATCGACGGATCGCACGAGGTGAACGACGTTTTCCTCGAGGACGTGCGCGTCCCCGTCGAGAATTTGATCGGCGAGGAAAACAAGGGCTGGACCTACGCGAAGTTTCTGCTTGGCAACGAGCGTACCAGCATGGCCGGGATCGGCCGCTCGACGCGTTATCTTGCGCGCCTCAAGCATATTGTGAAGACCGAGATCGGCGAAGACGATCCGACTTTCGGGGAGTTCGTCAAGGACATCGCGCGCGTCGAGCTCGATGTGCTCGCGTTGGAGGCAACCGAACTGCGAATCGTCGCGCAGATGTCGCGTGGCATCGATCCGGGGCCGGCCGCCTCACTGTTCAAGATCAGAGGCACCGAAATATTCCAGCGCATCACGGATCTAACGCATCAGGCCATCGGTAACTATGGCCTGGCAATTCGCGAGCACCCGGCGAACTCCAACCACTTCATGCCAGGGCCGGATTACGGGCACACCGCGACTGAGAAATATCTGAACTCCCGAAAACTCAGTATCTACGGGGGATCGAATGAAATCCAGCGCAACATCATCGCGAAAGCAGTTCTCGGTCTCTGACCACATCGCACGAGGCATCGGATGGATATCCAGTTGACGGAAGAACAGGAATTGCTCCGTTCCAGCATTCAACGCTTCCTGCGCGAGCAGTATGACTTCGACGAGCGTCGAAAAATTGTTGCGACGGATGAAGGCTGGAGCCGCAAGCACTGGAGCGCCTTTGCCGAGCTTGGGTTGTGCGCGGCACCGTTTCAGGAAAGTTCCGGTGGTCTTGGTGGCGGATCGCTTGCGACAATGATCGTGATGCAGGAGTTCGGCCGCAACCTGGTCGTCGAACCGTACCTTGAGACCGTTGTTCTCGCTGGCGGCCTGATCGAAGACGCCGGTTCACCGGAGCAGCGCGAGGCGTTCTTGCCGAAGATTATGGATGGCAGCGCCATATGGACGCTGGCCTGGGCGGAAGGGCGATCACGCTACGATTTTGACAACGTCACGACGACGGCGCGACGCCAGGGGGACAACTTTGTCCTGAGCGGAACAAAGGCCGCGGTGATTGGTGCACCGTGGGCCGACAAACTGATCGTCTCGGCGCGGACGTCCGGTGGACCGCGCGATCGCGCCGGCGTAAGCCTGTTCGTCGTTGATCGCCATTCGGCCAATCTCCACTTGCAAAGCTTCAAAACGGTCGATGGCCGGCGCGCTGCCGAGCTCACGCTGATGGACGTCAACGTTCCGGCCGACCAATTGCTTGGTACCGAAGGCGAAGGCGTCGTGGCGCTCGAAGCGTGCCGCGACCGCGCTATCGCGGCGCTCTGCGCGGAAGCCGTCGGCGCGATGTCGGTGCTGAATTCGGCGACGCTTGAATACAGCAAAGCGCGCAAGCAGTTCGGGGTTGCCCTTGGGACGTTTCAGGTGTTGCAGCACCGCATGGTCGACATGTTCATCGCGCTCGAAGAGTCGATTTCGCTCACGCAACATTTGAATCTCAGCCTTGCAGCCCGGGAGCCAAATGGATCGAAGCTGGCGTCGGGCGCGAAGTCGAAGGTTGGCAACGCCGCCCGCTTCGTCGCAGAGCAGGCCGTGCAGCTACATGGCGGCATGGGGATGAGCGACGAATTGAACGTCGGCCACTATTTCAAGCGAATAAACTCCATCAACATCCAGTTTGGCGATCCTGCCTATCATCTGATGCGGTACGCGCAGCAGAGCTAGTCCTTCCAACGCAGCAAATCGACTACCGCACCCGACCAGAGGTAAACAATGACCGAAGCCGTAATCGTCTCGACTGCTCGCACCCCCATTGGCAAGGCCTACAAGGGTGCGCTCAACAATACCGAAGGCGCGACCTTGCTGGGTCATGCTATTTCCGCTGCATTGTCACGCGCCAAGATCGAGGGCGCCGAAGTTGAGGATGTCGTGATGGGTTGCGCCATGCAGCAGGGCACTACCGGCACCAATATCGCTCGAAAGGCGCTGCTACGCGCCGGACTTCCGGTGAGCGTGGCCGGGACCACCATCGATCGCCAATGCGCGTCCGGCCTTCAGGCGATTGCCCTGGCTGCGCGGTCCGTGATTTTCGACGGTCTGGAAGTCGCTATCGGCGGCGGTGGCGAGTCGATAAGCCTGGTGCAAAACAACCAGATGAATACGTTTCATGCTGTCGACCCGGAACTGCTCGCCATGAAGGGAGACGCTTACATGGCGATGCTGGATACGGCCGAGATCGTGGCCAAGCGCTACGACATCTCGCGCGAACGCCAGGACGAGTACAGCCTTGAAAGCCAGCGCCGGACGGCCGCGGCGCAACAGGGCGGCCGCTTCAACGACGAACTCGCACCAATCAAGACAACAATGGCAGTCACCGACAAGATGACCAGTGCCGTGTCATATCGGGAAGTGACGCTGTCGGCTGACGAGGGGCCGCGTCCCGATACCACCGCGGAGGCTCTCGCAGGCGTCAAGCCGGCCAAGGGGCCGGGCTTCACCATCACGGGTGGTAACGCGAGCCAGCTTTCCGACGGCGCAAGTGCTGCTGTCATCATGAGCGACAAGCTGGCGGCGCAGAAGGGACTAAAGCCGCTCGGGATCTTCCGCGGGTTTGTCGCGGCAGGCTGCGAGCCGGACGAGATGGGAGTGGGGCCGGTTTACGCCGTGCCCCGACTCCTCAAGCGTCACGGACTCAAGATCAACGATATCGACCTCTGGGAATTGAACGAGGCCTTCGCGGTGCAGGTGATCTATTGCCGCGACAAGCTCGGGATCGATCCGGAAAAGCTCAACGTCAATGGCGGCTCGATCGCGGTTGGCCATCCCTACGGCATGACCGGAGCCCGGCTGACCGGCCACGCCTTGATCGAAGGCCGCCGGCGCAAGGCCAAATACGCCGTCGTCACCATGTGCGTGGGCGGCGGCATGGGCGCTGCGGGACTTCTCGAGATCGTTCATTGAGCAAAAAGCGCGATAGATAAGCAGGAGCTCCTTGTGAAGACAGCAATTACTGAATTGTTCGGCATCGAACACCCCATCATCCAGGGCGGGATGCATTTTGTGGGCTTTGCTGAAATGGCAGCGGCCGTGTCCAATGCTGGCGGCCTCGGTCTCATCACTGGATTGACGCAAAGAACGCCTGAACTTCTCGCAAAGGAGATCGCTCGCTGTCACGAAATGACCGATAAGCCATTCGGGGTGAATCTGACCTTTCTGCCAACGTTCAGCGCACCTCCCTATCCGGAATACATTGCAGCCATCAGGGAAGGCGGCATCAGGATCGTCGAAACCGCAGGGCGTAGCCCCGAGCAGTACATGCCTGCCTTGAAGGCGGCAGGCATCAAGGTCATCCACAAATGCACTTCGGTTCGCCACTCGCTGAAAGCCGAGCAGATCGGCTGCGACGCCGTTAGCGTCGACGGGTTCGAATGTGGCGGCCATCCCGGCGAAGACGACATGCCCAACATGATTCTGCTGCCGCGTGCAGCCGACGAACTGAAGATACCGTTCGTTGCCTCCGGCGGTATGGCGGACGCGCGCAGCCTGGTCGCGGCGCTGGCGATGGGCGCCGCCGGCATGAACATGGGAACGCGTTTTATCGCTACCAAGGAAGCGCCGGTCCACCAGAACGTCAAGGATGCGCTGGTGAAGGCAACGGAACTCGACACCCGTCTGGTGATGCGCGGGCTCCGGAATACCGAGCGCGTTTTGAACAACAAGGGCGTTGAGCAGTTGCTCGAAATCGAACGAGCCAAGGGCAAGCAACTCAAGATCGAGGATATCCACGATCAGGTGGCGGGTGTTTATCCCAAGGTGATGATCGACGGCGACATGGACGCTGGCGCCTGGAGTTGCGGCATGGTCGCGGGCCTCATTCACGACATTCCCACGGTCAAAGAACTGATCGACCGCATCATGGTGGATGCCGAACGTATTATCCGTCAGCGTCTGACTGGCTTCCTTGATGATGCCAGGAAGAGGCCGGCTGCCGCTCTGGCGATCGCCTGAGCTTTCCGAGCGAAATATAGCTGTCGGGGGAATTCATGGATCTGACCGACTTCCACTATTACGAGCCGTCGAAGGGTCACGGGCTCAGACATAATCCATTCAACGCGATTGTCGCGCCGCGTCCGATTGGCTGGATTTCGTCGAGCAATGCGGCTGGTCAACTGAACCTCGCTCCATACAGCTTCTTCAACGCGTTCCTCTACGACCCTCCGATAATCGGGTTCTCGTCAATTTCGTGGAAGGACACTGTCAAGAACGTCAGCGAGACCCGCGAATTCGTCTGGAATCTGGTTACGATGGATCTTGGCGAGCGCATGAACGTGACGGCGACGCCGCTCGATCACGGCGTGAGCGAGTTCGAAGCCGCAGGGCTGACGGCAATACCCGGGCGCCACGTCGCTGTACCGCGGGTAGGCGAGAGCAGGGCTGCTATGGAATGCAAGGTCGTCGACGTCTCTCAGCTGTCGAATGCGCGCGGTGAGAAGGTCGAAGGATGGTTCGTGCTCGGCGAGGTCGTGGCAGTATACATCGACAAGTCCTTGATTGAGGACGGTGTATACAACACGGCCCTTGCGCGTCCCATACTGCGCGCCGGCCGTGGTGGAGATTACCTCGAGGTCAGGACGGAGAACATGTTCGAGATGAAGCGGCCGCCTGGCAGCAGCAAACCGGAGTTCCATGGCACCTAATGGGGAGCAGGTGACCTCAGGCCCCACGCGTACAAACCGAGAGCCAGCAGTGAAAACGCGCTCAACACGACGCCGAGCGCGAACATTGCTTCATGCGACACCGTTGCAGCGAGCCATACACCGATTGCTGCGTTCATCATCTGCCAGAAACCCAGTAGCGCCGAGGCGGCGCCGGCCTTCTCCCCGAATGGAGAGAGCGCCCGCGCGGTGACCAGTGGACTGACAACGCCCATGCCGAGGAGAAAAACGCACATCGCGCCCAGGAACGGCAAGAACGTCGGGCTGATCATCGAGATGAGCAGGATTGCAATGCTGCTGGCGGCCGTTGCCCATAGTCCTGCCCGGATCGGGCGATCGAGCCCGTAGCGTGGTGCCAATTTCGTCGCCAGCATGCCCGCGGCGAATACGATAAAGACGGTGCCGGCGAAGAAGAGGCCGAGCTGGATCGGCGTGAAGTGCATCGCTTCAATGAATAGGCGCGGTGCGGCCGAAAACATGGAGAACAAGGCGCCTATGATCAGGCTCGCGGTTGCAGCCGGGATAGCGAAGCGACGATCACCAATCAGGCCGACATATGTCCTGGCGATGGCGACCAGATTGAGCGGAGTGCGGATTGAATTGTGGGTTTCGCCGAGGATGATGGCGTAGGCAATGGCGCCAGCTGCGGCAAAGGCCGCGACAAGAGCGAATTCGGAACGCCAGCCAAAACTGTGATCGAGTGCGCCGCCAAGCAGCGGCGAGAATCCTGGGGCTGCGGACATCACGATCATGATTAGGGCCATCGCGCGCGCCAGTGCCGGCCCATTGAACATGTCGCGGGCGATGGCGCGAGACAACACTGACGTCGCACAAGCGCCTGCAGCCTGCACGGCGCGGCCGGCCAAAAGATTAGGTAGATCTGTTGCCAAACCGCACCAGACGCTGCCGCCGAAGAACACGGCAAATCCGATCAGGACTGGCCAGCGTCTGCCGTAGCGATCCGAGAGCGGTCCGACCAAAAGCTGGCCTATCCCAAACACCGCAAGAAAGACGGTAATGGCGGATGTGACCGCCGCGCTGGTGACATTCAATGAGATCGCAATTTGTGGCAGCGACGGTAGCAAGATGTTGGTCGCGAGCGTTCCCATGGCGGCCAGGACGGAAAGGACCGCGATCGCCAGGCCGCTGGAGACGGGAACATCCCGCGGCACGCTCTTGGTCGTTTCGCACTGGTCAGTCATGGGAACTTTCGCGCTGGTTACAAGGCGGCGAGTGACGCGGTTCGCACCCCTGCTAAGCCCTTCTTTGTCGAATCGGCCGTGCTATCTGCGGACGACGCGCTCGATCGCGATGGCGGTGGCTTCACCGCCACCGATGCAAAGGGCTGCAACGCCGCGTTTGAGGTTCTGCGCCTCCAGCGCATGCAGCAGCGTCACGATCAGGCGCGCGCCGGTGGCGCCAATGGGATGACCGAGCGCGCAAGCGCCGCCGTTGACATTCAGCTTCTCGCGGGGGATGCCGAGATCTTTCTGCGCCGCCATCGCCACCACGGCAAAGGCCTCGTTGATCTCGAACAGATCGACATCGCCGACGCTCCAGCCGACCTTGTCCAGCAGCTTGCGAATGGCCGGGATCGGCGCGGTGGTGAACCATTGCGGTTCCTGGCTGTGGGTGGCGTGGCCCTTGATCTCGGCCAGTACGGGGAGGCCGTCGCGATCCGCGAGCGAGCGCTTTGCAAGAATGAGCGCCGCAGCGCCGTCGGCATTGGCGGAGGAGGCAGCCGGCGTGATGGTGCCATTGGCGCGGAACGCGGCTTTCAGCCCGGGGATCTTGGCGGGGTCCACTTTCAGCGGATGTTCGTCGTTGGCGACGATCCGCGGCCCGGTCTTTTCGGTTAGCGTGATCGGCACGATCTCGGCCTTGAACGCGCCGCCTTCGACCGCCTTGCGCGCGCGGGTAAGCGTCTCGATCGCGTAAGCGTCCTGATCCTTGCGGGTGAACTGATAGGCTTCCGCGGTGGCCTCACCGAAATCGCCCATCGAGCGGCCGGTCTCATAGGCGTCCTCCAGCCCGTCCATCATCATGTGATCGATGATCCGGTCATGGCCGGCGCGGTAACCGCCGCGTGCCTTGGCCAGCAGATAGGGCGCATTGCTCATGCTCTCCATGCCGCCCGACAGTACGATCGAGGCCGAGCCCGCATTGATGATGTCGTGGGCCAGCATGGTCGCCTTCATGCCGGAGCCGCAGACCTTGTTGACGGTGGTGGCGCCGGTGGCATCCGGCAGTTTGGCGCCGCGGGCGGCCTGGCGTGCCGGCGCCTGGCCTTGTCCGGCCGGCAAGACGTTGCCCATGAAAACCTCATCGATCCGCTCGGGCGCCAGCTTGGCCCGTTCCAGCGCCGCGCCGATCACGTGGGAGCCGAGCTTGTGGGCGCTGAGAGGCGACAACTCGCCCATGAAGCGGCCGAGCGGCGTGCGGGCGGCAGAAAGGATGACGACGGGGTCGGAAGCGGTGGCCATGGCGAACTCTCCTGTTGATAGGTGTTGTTATATGACGATAGTCATATAAGATAGCCAGCATTGCAATGAAATGTTGCCGTGAACTTCAAGGAAGCGCGGTTCCAGAATTGCTTCGAGGGGATGGGGACGGGTTGTGCAGCCGATCACCTTAGGACCTTGCACGGAGTGGCGATGCGATACGTAGAAGACCACAGGCGTCAAACCCACGATCGGATCGTTGAAAATGCCTCCTATGGTTTGCGCCAAAAGGGCGCGGAAGGGCTCAGTGTTGTCGACTTAATGAAACTCGCGGGTCTCACGCACGGCGGTTTCTATAACCATTTCGATTCGCGTGCCGCGCTTGTCAGCGAGGCGATCGCCTTTGCAATGGACCAAACGACTGAGCGATGGAAAAAACTGGCGAACGGGAAAACCAGCAGGGAACGCTTCGAGGCGTTGATCGCCGATTATCTTAGTCTCAGGCATCGCGACAACCCTAAACAGGGTTGCGCGCTTCCAACCCTGGCCGTCGATGTCGCGCGATCGAGCCCGAGCGAGCAGCAGGCCCTGGCTTCCAAACTGGAGAGGATGATCGATGCCCTTGTCGAGGTGCTTCCCGGTGAGCCACTTGGACAGGCCCGCCAAATCGCGACAGGCGCTATCGCAACCATGGTGGGATCGATCGTGCTGTCGCGTGCCGTCGGCGCGGGGAAACTTTCCGACCGCATCCTCGATGCCGGACGCAAGACCGCAGGCGGTCGGATTCGGAAGCCCCAGCGAAGAACCATAAAGGCGATGCGCTGCAAAAAATCATAACGTAAGGGAGATCACCATGACGGCCGGCAAATGGCTCAAGACAGCCTGCAACCTGTGCTACATCAATTGCGGGATTGAAGTCTTGGTGAATGACGGGCGCCTCGAGAAAGTGCGGGGCGACCGTTCGAGCCCGAAATCACAGGGCTATCTGTGCAACAAGGCGACCCGGATTCCATATTATGCGCATCACCGGGATCGGCTCACGACCCCGCTGCGTCGTCGCGCCGACGGCGGCTTTGATGCAATCGAGTGGGACGTGGCGATCGCAGAAATCGCGGAGCGGCTGCGAGACATCGTCGACAGGTATGGTGGCAAGAGTATCGCCCTTTACGGCGGTGGCGGGCAGGGCAACCACGCCGGCGGCGCCTACGCCAGCGGATTGTTACGCGCGCTGGGTTCGCGCAGCGTCTTCAATGCCCTTTCGCAGGAAAAAACCGGCGACTTCTGGGTCAATGGCCACATGTTCGGCAGCCAGACCTGCCACACCGCCGAAGACGTCCATCATTGCGATCTCCTGCTTGTCATCGGTGCAAATCCCTGGATCGCGCATGGCTTCCCCAATGCGCGCGATCATCTCAATCA
This sequence comes from Bradyrhizobium sp. AUGA SZCCT0431, assembly GCF_018131065.1. Taxonomy (NCBI): domain Bacteria; kingdom Pseudomonadati; phylum Pseudomonadota; class Alphaproteobacteria; order Hyphomicrobiales; family Nitrobacteraceae; genus Bradyrhizobium; species Bradyrhizobium sp. AUGA SZCCT0431. Next base: position 30,777 of record NZ_JAFCLR010000013.1, read on the forward strand.
AATCCGCAAGGATCCCGCACGCAAGCTGATCGTCATTGATCCCAGGCGAACGGAAACCGCCGAGATGGCGGATCTGCATCTCGCGGTTCGTCCCGGTGCCGACACGTTTCTCCTAGGCGCACTGCTGGCCACGCTTGTCCGGTCCGACCGGATCGATCATGCCTTCATTGAGGAGCACACGATTGGCTCCGCGGAAGTGAGGCAGGCGCTATTAGATATCCCCGTTGAAGGATGGGCTGCCGCTGCCGATATTTCGATCGTGGACCTGGAGCGTTGCGCCGCGATGATCGCAGCGGCGAAGGCCATGGTGGTTCGGGTCGAGCTTGGCATCCAGCAAGGCATCAACTCGACGCTCAACTCCTACCTCGAAAAGCTTCTAATCATGCTTTCCGGGAATTTCGGCCGTAAAGGTACCAACCAATTGCATAGCTGGCTTCAACCGCTATGGGGTAATTCTCCGAACCAGACATTCGCGCCGACCGGCGACGCGATTATTGGGGGCCTGTTGCCGCCCAACATTTTCCCCGAAGCGGTGCTCAACGACCATCCCGACCGGTTGCGATGCGCCTGGATCGACAGTTCCAATCCCGCCAACACGGCCGCAAACACCGGGGCCGTGGAACGCGCGCTGCGCTCGCTCGACCTATGCGTGGTGGTCGACGTTGCGATGACCGAAACCGCACAGCTCGCGCATTACGTTCTCCCGGCGTCCTCACAGTTCGAGAAAACTGAATTCACCCTGTTCAACTTCGAATTTCCGACGAACTATTTTCATGTTCGTGCCGGGGTATTGCCGCCGCTTGCAGGCACCTTGCCGGAGCCTGAGATCTACACGCGGCTTGCCATCGCCCTTGGGCTTCTACCAGGTGACAATGTGCTCGCGCCCCTGCGGGAGGCGGCGCGGCGTTCGCGAGCCGAGTTCGCCGTCGCCTTTCGTGCTTTCATCGCGGAGAACCCTTCGATCGGCGCAGTTCCCGCCCTGGTACTCTACCATACGCTGGGACAGACGCTTCCGGATGGCACGGCGGCTGCAGCTCCCTTGTGGAGCGCGGCGCTGGCTTGCGCGAAGCGATCGCCGCAAGCGGTGCGGCGGGCGATCGGCGCATCGGACGAGGTGGCGGATCAGCAGCTCGGCGATCTCCTGTTCGACACTATCGTAGCCACCCGGCAAGGCACTGCCGTTACCCGGCACGACTATGATGAGGTCTGGTCATTGATCAGCCATTCGGACCGCAAGGTTCGGCTGGTGGTCCCGCAGATGCTGGAATGGCTGGCACGGCTCGATCCGCAAGCAGCGGGCGCGCCAAAGGAGTTTCCGTTCATGCTGGCGGCGGGTGGCCGCCGCATGTTCAACGCCAACCAGATCTTTCGCGATCCCGCGTGGCGGCGCGAGGATCCGGACGGCGCCATGTTGATCAATTCGAGCGATTTGAGCGAGTTGGGCGCAGAGGATGGTGACTGGATCGCCGTCGAGTCGGTGGTCGGACGGCTCGTCGTCCGTTGCAAGGTCGATGACGCCATGCGGAATGGCCAGTTGGCGCTGCCGCACGGCTACGGTCAGGCATACCCGACGTTGGACGGTGAGCGCCTGATCAACGGGCCGCGCATCAATCTGCTCACCGAGAGCGGCAACCGCGATCCCATTGCGGGCACGCCCTACCACAAGAACGTAGCGGTTCGCCTGGCCCTGGTGCCCGCGCACGAGGCTGCCACCTATCAGTCGCAGTCCGAGCGAATTCATGTGAGAGCGGCCGGACAATAGCTCGAAGGGAGCGTTAAATGACCGAGAAACCAATCGCGATCGTGACCGGGGTAGGGCCGGGCACTGGAGCTGCCATCGTCAAGCGGTTCTCTGCAGGCGGATTCCGTATCATAGCGCTTGCCCGCTCAGCGGAGCTCACCAATCGCCTTGCGCAAGAGCTTCCCGACGTACACGCGGTGACCTGCGACGTGTCCGACGAGAGCCAGGTGCGTACCGTCGTCAATGACGTAAAGCGCCGTTTTGGAGCGGCCGAGGTTCTCATCCACAACGCGGTCGGAGGAGGCTGGGGAAGCTTTCGCGAGATCGATCCGAAGATGCTGAAGGGAAATTTCGAGGTCAACGTGATGGGCTTGTTGTACCTGGCCCGCGAAGTGGCTCCTGACATGATCGATCGAGGCAAGGGCGCGATCCTGGTGACCGGAAACACGTCTTCGATCCGCGGCAAGGCCAATTTCGCCGGCTTCGCTCCGACAAAGGCGGCGCAGCGTATATTGGCCGAGTCGATCGCGCGTGACATGGGGCCTCTCGGCGTCCACGTCGCCTATGTTCTCATCGACGCTGTGATCGACACGCCCCGGATGCGCGCGCGGATGAGCGACAAACCGGATGAATTCTTCATCAAGCCTGCTGCCATCGCCGACGAACTGTACCATCTCTACGGTCAGGACCGATCGGCATGGTCATTCCTCGCGGAACTGCGGCCATTCCGCGAAAATTGGTGACAGAAACGCGGTTACAGCTGGGTAACGCGCTTACTCATTCAAGAGCGCCGTAGACGCTGGACCTGAAAGGTCAGAACCATGACTAATGAGTCAATCTCGATTGATACAGGGACGGACGAACTGCTGTGCGCGATCCGGGATCGCGTTGCCGTGATCACCTTAAATCGACCCGAGGCGCGAAATTCGCTGTCCGACCATCTGACGCCGGCGTTGCGCCGGATGATCAAACGCAACGGTGACGATCCGGACGTCGGCGCATTGCTGATTACCGGTGCAGGCAGCGCTTTCTGTTCGGGCGGCGACGTTAAGGGGATGGGCGGCAGTTCGGCCGCACCCGCCATGTCATTCAGCGACAAGGTTGCGCGATTGCGGGAACGTCAGCGAACGCTGACCGGCGTGCTTGTTTCGGTGCGTAAACCCACCATCGCGGCCCTGCCGGGACCGGCGGCTGGCGCTGGGCTTGCGATCGCGCTCGCCTGCGACATTCGTATCGCGGCCGAATCCACCATCATGACGACTGGTTATGCCAGGATTGCGCTCACCGGCGATTACGGCATTTCGTGGTTGTTGACCCGGCTGGCCGGGACGGCGCGTGCCCGTGAACTGATTTTCCTGTCCGAACGGATCGATGCACGTCGCTGCGAAGCACTGGGGTTGGTAAATCGCGTGGTGCCTGATGTTGACCTGCAGAGCGAAGCATTTGGGATCGCGAGAACGTTGGCGAACGGTCCGGGGAGTGCGTTTGCCTCCATCAAGGATAATCTCGACCTTGCTTTGTCGGCCGACTTCCTGACGTCATTGGATCACGAAGCCGAGAGGATGGTCGCTGCTGCGAGTCCCCGCAGCACGCCGAAGCCGTACGGGCCTTCATCGAGAAACGCGTTCCCAATTACAGGTGAGACTAAGCGGTTGAAGTCACTCCTCGGCCGATTTGTTTTCCGGGGATGGTCCCGCAATATCGGCCACCACGGCAGCAATCAGCGATTCCGCCAGCGGCGTATCCGCAATCACGCGAGACAATATGACAGCGCCGATCATTTCCGAGAGGATAGCAGCGGAATGTCTGCTGCCCGCGGCTCTCGGGGTCGCGGATGACAGTCTTGTTATCAGGTCGAGATAGCCTTGAATCGCCGTGACGAAGACAGCGCGGAGAGCGGGATCGTCGCTCCGCGCGGCGTCCACGGCCAATGCCGGCAGAATGCACCCGGAACCTGGATCGTCGCGATGGGCCGATGACACATAGCGTTCGATAAGTTCGCGAAACGGATCTTTGGGCTGTTGGGCCAGTCCATCCTTCAGCAACGCTGTCGTGTCCGCGATTGCACGTTCGCTGGCCTTGACCGCCAGATCATCCTTTGAAGCGAAGTTGCGATAGAAGCCGCCATGGGTCAGCCCGGCAGCTTTCATGATGTCGGCAACGCCGATCCCGTCGAAACCATGCTCGCGCAGCAGGCGCGCCGCAGTCTCGATGATCTGCTCGCGGTTCTCCAGCGCCTTTTCGCGCGACACCCTCATCGTTTTCTCACTCCGTTGGTCGCAGGACCTGCGTCTGCTGGTCTTGGCCACGGCCGAGCGATCTCAGATTCGCAAAAACTCCGCTTGACATTTTTCATGACGATCATCATCTAACAATTAAGATGACGATCGTCATCAAAAAAGTGAAACGAACGACCGCTGCCAGATCCTGAAAGCGGACTGTTTCACAGCTGAGAGGTAAAATAATGCCGGGTTTGAGAGCGCTGGAGCGCAAGAAGGCAGCGTTCCTCACCGGCGCGTCGAGTTGCATCGGCAAGGCCGCGCGGCAGGTCGCATTCGCCCGGCGTCCTCGCGCGCTGTTCGGCAAGATTCTGCGATCGCAATTCGGGCTGGCGTAATCAGCGCATGTATTGGCGCGCACATAGAGAGCCGGGCCGTCCGGCCGATTATCCGTCCCATCTTGGAGTTTTCGGTCCGAGCCGGACAATGGAGAAGACCATGTCAAGTTCTGTTACTTACCTCGGACGGGGAGCGCGCTACATAGATGCACCCACGCTCTCGATAAATGTCGGGGGGACACCTTTCGTCTACCGTGACATCGGTCCCCGGAGCGGCGTGCCGCTCATTCTTCTCAATCATTGGGGCGCGGTTCTGGACAATTTCGATCCACGAATTGTCGACGGCCTCGCCAGCAAGCATCGCGTGATCGCGACCAATTACCGAGGTATCGGCGCGTCGGGCGGAACAGCGCCTGTGACCATCGATGAAATGGCGCGGGATGCGATTGCCCTAATCCGCGCGCTGGGCTTCGAGAAAGTCGATCTGCTCGGCTTTTCCCTCGGCGGATTTGTGGCGCAGGATATCACGTTGAAGGCACCAGACCTGGTGCGAAAGCTCATTTTGACCGGCACGGGGCCGGCGGGCGGCGAAGGTATCGACAAGGTGTGGCCGGTATCCTGGCCTTTGATGATCAAAGGCTTCCTGACGCTGCGAGACCCGAAATTCTATCTGTTCTTCACGTCCACGGCCAATGGCCGCCAAGCGGCGGCCGCTTTCCTGAAACGACTGAAAGAGCGCAAGGCAGGCCGGGACAAGGGACCTACGCCCGGCGCATTCTTGCGGCAGGTCAAAGCGATCACTGCTTGGGGCCGACAGGCGCCTCAAGATCTCGGGAGCATTCGGATCCCGGTCCTGATCGCGAATGGTGACCACGATATCATGGTGCCGACCGCAAACAGCATCGATATGGCGCGCCGTATCCCGGGCGCACAACTGGTTATCTACGAAGATGCCGGTCACGGCGGGATTTTTCAGAACCACGCCGATTTCGTGCCGAAGGCGCTGTCCTTCCTCGGCGCCTGACGCCGCGACAATATTTCAAACTGGAGAAGACCCTATGAAGGCGTTCGTTGTCGACAAATACAAAAAGAACGGCGCTCTGCGCTTGACCAAAGTACCGGAGCCGGAGGTGCGGGACGATGATGTCATGGTTCGAGTTCACGCAACCGGTGTGAACCTTCTGGACTCCAAGGTGAGAAACGGAGAGTTCAAACTCTTCCTGCCGTATCGTCCGCCTTTCGTTCTGGGCCACGACGTTGCCGGGATCGTCACCCGCGTTGGCCCCAACGTCAGGCGGTTCAAGGCGGGCGACGAGGTCTATGCACGGCCGCGCGATCATCGGGTCGGAACATTCGCGGAATTCATTGCCATGAATGAGGCCGACGTGGCGCTAAAGCCCAAAAACCTCAGCATGGAAGAAGCCGCCTCCATTCCGCTGGTGGGACTGACCGCCTGGCAGGTGCTGGTGGAGGTGGCCAAGCTGAAGCCCGGGCAGAAGGTCTTCATTCAGGCCGGCTCCGGTGGTGTGGGGACTTTTGCCATCCAACTCGCCAAGCATCTCGACGCGACAGTTGCGACGACGACGAGCACGAAAAATGTCGAGCTGGTCAAGAGTCTCGGCGCGGACGTTGTCATCGACTACAAGACGCAGGATTTCGAGAAGGTTTTGTCGGGTTACGATCTGGTCCTGCACAGCCAGGACGCCAAGGCGCTTGAAAAATCCCTGCGCGTGCTCAAGCCGGGTGGCCTCCTCGTTTCGATTTCGGGGCCGCCGGATCCCGAATTCGCCAAGGAACTGGGGTTGAACCTGTTCCTGAAGCTCGTGATACGCCTCCTGAGCCGTGGTGCGCGGAAACAAGCCAAAAGTCTGGGTGTGCGCTTCTCATTCCTGTTCATGCGTGCGCAGGGACAGCAGTTGGGCGAGATCACTTCCCTGATTGAATCCGGCGTGATCCGTCCGGTCGTGGATAAGGTGTTCCCATTCGAGAAGACCGGAGATGCGCTGGCCTACGTCGAGACCGGGCGCGCAAAGGGCAAGGTCGTCATTGCAGTGAAACAATAGGTCCCGTATTGACGCGGCCACGCATCGGAGGAAGTAACATGACTCAATTCAATGGTGACACTCAAACTTCCGTACAGGACATTGCACTCATTGTCGGCGGCGGTCCGGGCATCAGCTCAAGTTGCGCCAGGCTGTTCGCGGAGAACGGCATGCGTGTCTGCGTCGCAGCCAGGAATCCCGAAAAGGCGGTCCTTGAGACCCTCGAGAAGACGCATGGCGTGCGTCGATGCGCCTGCGATGCCAGCGACCCGGCGGCTGTGGCACAGCTGTTCGGGAGCGTCGTCCAAGACGTCGGAACGCCGAGGCTTGTCGTGCATAACATCGATGGCCGGGTTCCCGGCATCTTTCGCAAGAGCGTTATCGAAGCCGACCCGGTCATGGCGCTTGAGACGCTTCGAAACTCGGCGTTCTCTGCGTTTCTGGTCGGTCAACAGGCAGCTCGGCTCATGCTCGGAAACGAACCCGACGCCAACGGCGCGAGAGGAACGATCATCTTCACGAACGCCAGCGCGGCGCTCAAGGGCTTCCCGTCAAGCGGTGCCTTTGCAATGGCGTGTCACGCCAAGTCCGGACTCGCGCAAAGCATGGCAAGAGAACTGATGCCGCAGGGTATCCACGTCGCGAATGTGCCGATCGACGCCGCGATCGGCTGGACCCAGGAAGACGGGACCCGCGCGCATCGGCTGGCGGGAACAACTGTCGACGACAACATGGCCGACCCCGTCCATATCGCGAAAACCTATCTTCAGCTTCATCAACAGCATCGGTCGACCTGGGCGTTCGAAGTCGTGCTCCGGCCGTGGGCCGAGAAATGGTGAACCGCATTGGCTTCGGTGCGGACCTACGTAGCGACTGACCATTGCCTTTCGAGTTGACGTGGCTCTCGCCGATATCGAGCGAGGGTCCGTCAACAAGAAGGTGGAGGTCGCCGCTTGACGAGGTTTCCGCGGCCCCGGAAGCTATCATTCGCGTCCGGGGCCGGTCTCAATCGATGCCGAGTTTGGCTTTTTATTCCTGACGCTCCCAAACCTGCGAACGACCCAGCATTGACACGCCAATGTAGCCGCGCACGTTGAGCTTCTTGCCGCCGTCGGTCAGTTGGATCTTGCTGCTGTAGACCTTGCCATTGTCCGGATCCAGGATTTTGCCACCGGTATATTCAGCGCCGTCCTTCTTCAGGCCACTCAGGATTACCAAGCCGATTACCGGTACATTCTTGAGCGCGCCCTCGCATTTTTCGCATTTCGGGTTCCGGTCTTCGGACGGAGCGGGAAATACCTTTTCAATCTTGCCCTGCAGGGTGCCATTCGATTCCGTGACGCGGATGAGCGCTCTCGGTTTGCCGCTGACGTCATCGACATTTTTCCACAAGCCGACAGGTGAGGTATTATCCGCCCAGGTCCCGGAGGACATGAGTCCAGCAGCCAAGGTGAGCGCGAGGGCGCCCGATCGTTTCAAAAAACGCATAATGGTCTCCGCGAGGGTTTTGCTGTCGTGTTGCCGTGCGGTCCGATGTTCATCGAGGCGTCGCCAAGCAAGTCCGGTCGCACGATAGCTAGGCATTGACGTCGACGACCGTGCGGCCCTGCACCTTCCCGGCGAACATTTGGCGCACCACATCGGGGACCTCTGCGAGGCCGACCACCTGCATCGTTCGGGCGAGCTTGTTCACGTCCAGATCGCGGGCCAAACGCGACCATGCCTCGAGTCGCGCCTCCTGAGGGGTATTCACCGAGTCGATGCCCGCCAGGGTGACGTTGCGCAGGATGAACGGCAGAACCGTGCCGGGAAGATCGACGCCCTGAGCCAGTCCGCAGGCCGTCACCACGCCGCGGTACTGCGTCTGCGCCAGCACGTTCACCAGGGTATGACTGCCGACGGAGTCGACAGCGCCAGCCCAACGCTCGCGCGCGATTGGCGCTCCAGGCTCCGAAAGCGTTCGTCGATCGATGACGTCAGCCGCGCCGAGACTCCGCAGATAATCGGCTTCCTCAAGACGTCCCGTCGATGCGACGACGCGATAGCCGAGATCGGCGAGGAGGGCGATCGCGATCGAGCCGACGCCGCCGTTGGCACCGGTTACGAGGATGTCGCCACGCTGCGGTGTGATGCCGCCATGTTCGAGGGCGAGCACCGACAGCATCGCGGTGTAACCGGCCGTACCGATCGCCATGGCGTCTTTTGTCGAAAATGGCGCCGGAATCTTGATCAGCCATTCGCCTTTCAGCCGCGCCTTCTGGGCATATCCACCATGATGGGTCTGACTTAACCCCCAGCTGTTGGCGACGACGCGGTCTCCGACTGCGATGCCGGGATAAGAGGATGCCTCCACTGTTCCAGCAAGATCGATGCCGGGAATGAGGGGGAACTGGCGAATGACCTCCGTGCGCCCGCTAATGGCCAGCGCATCCTTGTAGTTCACGGTCGAATAATCGACGGCGACCGTAACGTCGCCAGGCATGAGATCTTGCTCGTTCATTTCGACCACGCTGGTCGTAATCTTTCCATCAGTCTTTGCTGCCAGCAGTGCCTTGAACGTCATCGCCATATCCTGGGTCGGTGTTGCGTTGTCCACGGACCTAGGGTCGCGCCTCTTTTCCGCAAGAAGGCACAATTAAAGCGGGTACTATCATTTATGGACGTACCGACGGTCAAAGCGGGGAGCCGGGCCCTGGCGGATATGACAGCGGGCCTGACATGGCGACGTAGCGCCCGGAAGCGCGGGCAGGAAACCGGCTATGCCGAGGCATAACCGTGCGGTCGCTCTGGCGCGCTGTCAGCGAGTTCCTTGCCGTGATCACGCCGTCGTCCTAGAGGAGGCTACGAGCATCTATTGTATTAGGGTCGTCATGTGATATAAATCCTGACGTCGGTTCAATGGCATCGACGGCAACATCCAAAGACGTCAACCGAGCGAGTGTGACCGGAGCTAGGCCCCGCCGAATCCGAATTCGTGTCCTGCATGCCGCAGAACGCTTGATATTGGCAGATACGACCATTTATGGAGGTGTCTATGCGTCCAAGACGGTTTGACGCGAAGAGCGGATGTGCGGTCGGAGTGACACTGTCCGTCATCGGCGGCATGTGGAAGCCACTGATCCTGTTTCATCTCTTCGCCGGCAAGAAGCGGTTCATGGAACTGTCCCGAGCCATCCCTAACGCCACGCAGAGGATACTGACCCTTCAATTGCGCGAGTTGGAGGCCGATGGCGTGATCGTGCGCCATGCCTATCCGCAAATTCCTCCGAAGGTGGAATATGAAATCTCCGCCTTCGGCCAGAGCCTCGGGCCTGTACTGCTTTCGCTTCGGGGTTGGGGCAAGCAATATGGAGGTTCAATCGAAGGCGTCCCTCAGTGGCACCAGGCGCTTGAAGATCGCCAGCAAAACGCATGCTCCCTGTAACGTAGGTTGAGTGATGCGTGCGGACTTTGTGCTGCGGATACCTGAGCAGTCGAGACGTTTCACCGTACGGCACCCAATGAGCTGGCGTCGTACAGCGAGTTGCCAACTTCAGCCAGCGTTCACTTAGCGATTGATGCCGCAGTGGCATAGCAATGACGCGATTATTCTAACGAGCGATGCCTGTGCCAAACTTCTCCAACCTGCGCACGCGAAGCGAGCATTCGCGTGGGATCAGTTGACTCTAACGATCTATGAATATCGCGACTGCGCATGCCAACGAGCAACGCTCTTCCCTAAGTTAGTCTTATCCCACTGATTTCTCCGAATAATCTGCGTCTCAACTATTCAATTCCAAATGGGAATTGATCGTGCGAGATCGAAGTCATTCCCCTTCCAAAACGGTATATAGCCATCCATCTTGACAGTTCTATTTTAGAACTATTTACTCGGGCGGCCGATGGAAGTGAAGGAGCGGACTTGCCCGTTTGAAGGGGAGGTCACGCAGCACCCCCGAAAACAAGGCGCGAGGAGGATGGCATGAGGAGCGTGGACGATATCACTGCGGCCGAATTGCTCGATGGGCTGCCTTCAAGAGTGCACGAGGTGTACGCGCCGTTCGTGCGGGACATCCCGGATCATCCGGCGTTCGTGGAAGGGGCGCGTTCGTGGAGCTACCGGCAGTTCTCGGAAGCTGTCGACGCTGCGGCGAAGGATCTCACCGATTTGGGGATCAGGCCCGGCGATCGGGTGATGATAGCGAGCGAGAACAGCGTGGCCCTAGGGGCGATGCTCTTCGCGGCGAGCAAGCTAGATGCATGGGGCATTGCGGTTAATCCTCGCCTGTCGGCCAGGGAAATCGACCTGATCGGGACGCACAGCGGCGCCAGGCGCGTGCTGTTCAACGCGGCGCTTTCGAAGGAAGCCGCCGATCACGCCAGCCGTGTCGGCACCAAAATAGACGCTGTGGGACCGTTCGGCGGAATCGGTATTGGTCCTCTCAATGCGGATGCGCAAGCGGAACCCGTCGAGAAGGATGGCGCGCGCCAGGTCGCAGGCCTTCTCTACACGTCGGGCACGACCGGTGCTCCGAAGGGAGTCATGCTGAGCCACCGCAACCTGCTCTTTACCGCAAGGACTTCGGGAATTCTTCGCCGAAGCGGTCCGGCGGATCGCATCTACGGCGTGCTGCCGATGTCCCACATCGTCGGGTATTCGATCCTGCTGATCGCCACGCTGATGCACGGCGCTACCTTGTACGTTGTGGCCAAGGCCGATCCCGCTGCGCTGGCCCATGCCATAGCCGAGGAGGGGATTACGAGCCTGTTCGGTGTTCCCGCTACATATCAGCGTCTGCTGGAACACAAGGCGGTCAAGGGCATCCAACGGTTAGAGCGAGGCAAGCTGCGGACCATAGCCGTCGCCGGCGCTCCGCTCGACCTCGATCTGAAGAAGCGGATCGAGGACGAATTCGGAATCCCGCTATTGAACAATTACGGCATAACCGAATGTTCGCCGGGCCTGTCGGGTGTCCGTTCAGAACACCCTGTCTCGGATGAGTCAGTCGGCCCCTTTCTTCCCGGTATCGAGCACCGGATCGTGGACAGGCAGGGCAAGAAGGTGGCGACCGGCGACGTGGGCGAATTGCACGTCCGGGGCCCGAACGTGATGCTCGGCTACTATCGCGCACCCGAGCAGACGGCCGCGGCGATCGACGACCAGGGATGGTTCAACACAGGGGATCTGGCCCGGGTGAACGGCAAGGGGCATCTCTACATCGCCGGCCGAACCAAAGAACTCATTATCCGCTCCGGCTTCAACGTTTATCCCGCCGAGGTGGAGGCGGTGCTGAACGCGCACGATCAGGTCGTCCAATCAGCGGTGGTGGGACGGCCGGTTGATGGCAACGAGGAGGTCGTCGCGTTCGTCCAGCTTCTCCCCGGCGCCAGTGTCAGCGCCGAAGACCTGAAGGCGTACACAGCCCAACAGCTCACTTCGTACAAGCGTCCGACTGAATTGATCGTGCTCGACGCTCTGCCTTCAGCCTCCACCGGCAAGATACTCAAACACAAGCTGCGAGAGATGGCGATCGAGCGGGCGGTCGGGATGGCGTCCGAAGCCGCAGCCGCGGGCTGAGTGATGCACTGCAAGGAATGGGACGAAGCCGCACCAGGGGTCGGTCGCCGAGGCCGCACGGAAATTCAACGATTGATGAGCGACGTAACCCGTCGCCGCGCAAGGGAGAAGTCGATGTTCAGGAAGTCTATACTGGCAGCCGCGATCGGCGCGACGATTGTTGGCGCGCCCGCGCGTGCAGAAACACCCGGCGTTACGAGCGCCGAAGTGAAAGTGGGGGCTACGTTCCCGTTTAGCGGTCCCGCGTCGCCGCTCAGCAATACCGGGAAGGGTCTGATCGCTTACATCAATTCGATCAACGAGCGCGGTGGCATCAACGGCCGCAAGATCAATCTCATCACCTACGACGATGCTTACAGTCCTCCCAAGACGGTGGAGCAGACCAGGAAGCTCGTCGAAAGCGATGAAGTGGCCTTCCTGTTCGGCCCGCTCGGTACACCCGGCATCGGCGCCACCATCAAGTACGTCAACGCGAAAAAAGTGCCGCATCTGTTCGTGGTGAGCGGAGTCACCAAATTCACGAACTTCGCTGAATTTCCGATGACCACCACGGGGTTGCCCAGCTATGACACGGAAGGGCGAATCTACGCGAAATACGTCACCCAGGCCCGGCCGGACGCAAAGATAGCGATCCTGTATCAGAACGACGATTTGGGTAAGGACTTCCTCAATGCATTCAAAGGCTATCTGAAAGACGACTTCGACAAGAAAGTTGTGTCGTCTTCCTATGAAGTGACCGAGCCGACGATCGATTCCCACGTGGTGAAGTTGAAATCGTCTGGCGCAGAGGTGTTCCTGGTCGCCGGCACGCCGAAGTTCGCCGCGCAGGCTATCAAGAAGGCCGATGAGGTCAATTGGAAGCCTCTGTTCCTGATCAACTTCGTTTCAAGCTCGGTTTCTTCAACCATCGTTCCCGCGGGACCGGAAAAGGCTGTGGGCATCGTGGCGGCAACGATCACCAAGGATCCGAACGACAAGAAGTGGGCCGACGACCCCGGCATCAAATGGTACCGTGAACATTTCGCGAAATACCTGCCGGGCGCGGACATCGGTGATGCCAATTATCTGTTCGGTACGCAGCAGGGACAGATCCTGGAGCAAGTGCTCAAGCAGTGCGGAGACGATCTTTCGCGTGAGAACATTGTCAAGCAATCGCGGAGCATCCGCGGGCTGTCACTCCCCACTCTCATACCCGGTGTTACGATCAACACGGGCCCGGAAAGCAGTATGGCGTACACGCAGCTGCAGCTGCAGCGCTGGAACGGCAGCACGTGGGATCAATTCGGCAAGGTTCTCAGCGCCGAGGAAAAATGAGCTTGCCTCTTGAACGAGCAATGTGGGTAATCGGAGCCCGCAAAGCTACTAACTGAACCAGGGAGCGCAAATGTCCAGCGACGCACTTTTCCGGCCTTTCAAGCTGAAGGGGCTGAACTTGCCGAACCGGGTGGTGATGGCGCCGATGACGCGCTCATTCTCTCCGGGCGGTATTCCGACCGAAGACGTCGCGCGGTACTACCGCCGCCGTGCCGAAGGAGCGGTCGGGTTCATCATATCGGAGGGGACGGGCGTGGATCGTCCGGCATCCCTGAACGATCCGAATGTTCCCCGCTTTCATGGCGAGAAGGAGCTGGCGGGGTGGCGGCGTGTGGTCGACGAGGTGCACGCCGCGGGCGGCCTGATGGCGCCGCAGCTATGGCATGTCGGCGCCGTTCGCACGCGCGCCCAGAATTGGTCTCCTCCCGGCGCCTACGACAGTCCGTCCGGCCTGTCGCGACCGGAGAAGCAGTTCGGCGAGCCGATGAGCGAGGAGGACATCGCGGACGCCATTCGCGCTTTCGCCGACGCGGCGCTTGCGGCAAAGCGCCTGGGGTTCGATGCCGTCGAATTGCACGGCGCGCACGGCTATCTGATCGATCAGTTCTTTTGGGAGGGTACCAATCGCCGTGAGGATACTTACGGAGGCAAGGACCTGCCCGGCCGGGCCCGGTTTGCCGCTGATATCGTCCACGCCGTGCGCAAATCGGTCGGAACGGATTTTCCGATATTGCTCCGGATCAGCCAGTGGAAGCAGCAGGACTATGAAGTGAAGCTGGCCGATACGCCTCGCGCATTGGAAGCCTGGCTCAAACCTCTGGTCGACGCGGGAGTTGATATTTTGCATTGCTCGCAACGGCGCTTCTGGGAGCCGGAGTTCGATGGCTCCGATTTGAATTTCGCCGGATGGGCCAAGAAGGTGACGGGAGTGCCGACGATTACGGTTGGGTCGGTCGGCCTGACCGGCGAATTCATTGCCGCATACGGCGGAGAAAGCTCCCGTCCGGCATCCCTCGACGAGTTAATCCGCCGCCTTGATCGCGAGGAGTTCGATCTCGTCGCGGTGGGCCGGGCAATACTTCAGGATCCGCAGTGGCTGCTCAAGGTGCGTGACGGCCGGACGGAAGAACTGATGGCTTTCGAACGGACCGCGTTCGCGGCGCTGAGCTGAGTTGAGCGATGAAAGGTTTCACGGCGGGGCAGATCGCCACTGAATAACGGTTATCCAAATCTTTTGTAGCTAGTGTTTAGGCGACTGTTCAAAGCTGCTGGCAAGCAATAGTCGGCTGCAACCAGCCGACGGGGAAAGCCTGCGTGTCGTTGCGCAGTCGCCTGGAAGCCATTCGGAGACTTGCAAATGAATGAGACGAAAACCCAGGTTGGCCAGATCCGGACCGAGGTGCACGGGCATGTGTTCAAGATCATCATCGACAATGTGGCGAAGAAGAACTCCTTTAGCCCGCAGATGATGGCGCAGATGTCGGACGCGATGACGCTTCTCGACCGAACGGACGATTACTGGGTAGGGGTACTCTGCGCCGAAGGCCCTGATTTCACGGCCGGGCTGGATATGCCGAAATTCTTCGGACCAAAGGCCGAGAATACCGAGATCAAGCCCGGCAACATCGATGCCTTCGCGCTGAAAAGCCGGTGCCGCAAACCGATTGTGACGGCAGTGCAGGGGATCTGTTTCACGATCGGCATCGAAATGATGCTGGCTGGCGATATTGTCGTTGCGGCCGATGACGCCCGGTTCTGCCAGATGGAGTCAAAGCGCGGGATCGCGCCACTTGGTGGTGCGCACTTCCGGTATTTGACGCGGGCTGGCTGGGGAGATGCGATGTATCACCTATTCCTGTGCGACGAGTTCAGCGCAGCGCGGGCTTACAAGATCGGATTTGTCCAGGAGGTCGTTGCTCCTGGCCAACAGATTGCCCGCGCAATGGAGATTGCGGATCTGATCGCCCGGAACGCTCCGATCGGAATTCAGGTAACCAAGGAGGCCGCGTTGAAATACATCGAGGCCGGTGAAAAAGCTGCGATCGAGTACATCCCGAAGATCAAGGATCGCGTCTTCAGCAGCGAAGACATCAAGGAAGGCATCCAGTCTTTCGTGGAACGTCGCTCGGCAGTGTTCCGCGGGAAATAGAGATCCCGCGGAACCCCACATTACCGTGCAGCGGAACTTCGCCCACAAGGGGATTTGACTATGGGAAGCATCAAGAAGGCATTCGATCTCACCGGCAAGAATGCCCTTGTTACAGGTGGCTCGCGTGGCCTTGGGCTGCAGATCGCCGAGGCGCTAGGCGAGCAAGGGGCTCGAGTCTTGATTTCGTCTCGCAAGGCGCCAGATCTGGAAAAGGCACAGGCGCATCTTGCCGGTCTCGGCATCAAGGCGGAATGGATCGCAGCGGATAATTCCAGGGACGAGGACGTCAAGCGGCTCGCAGACGAAACGATCAAGAAGCTCGGCCGGGTGGACATTCTGGTGAACAACGCGGGCGCAACCTGGGGCGCGCCGACCGAGGATCACCCGATCGAAGCGTGGGACAAGGTGATGAATCTGAACATCCGCTCGCTGTTCCTGCTCAGCCAGCAGGTCGCGAAGCACTCGATGATTCCCAACAAGTATGGCCGCATTATCAACCTTGCTTCGATCGCGGGCCTGTTCGGAAGTTCCGGGGATATGCAGATGGTCGCCTACAATACGAGCAAGGGCGCGGTGGTTAATTTCACGCGGGCTCTGGCGGGTAGTTGGGGACGCTACGGAATTACGGCCAATGCTCTGGCGCCCGGCTTCTTTCCGTCGAGGATGACGAGGGGCACGATCGAAGCTGTCGGGGTCGAAAAGCTCGCCGCCGGCGCGCCGCTGCGCCGCATCGGTGACGAGGACGATCTGAAAGGCGCCGCGGTTCTCTTCGCCAGCGACGCGGGCAAGCACATCATCGGTCAGACCCTTGCCGTCGATGGCGGTCTGACTTCGGTGATATCGGGCTAGGGAACCACCAGCGACAGCGTCTCGGCAGCCAGGGCCGGCGTTTGGCTGCGTGCCATGTGACGAGAAGTCTTCGCCTGATGCGTGGTAAGCGAACGGCCGCTCGTGGCGCTGAGCAGCCGTTCGCGAGATGGCCAGTATTGGGGGCTTGGCTGAGAGGCCTGAACGACCGCCGCGAGAAATGAGTTTGCATCAGCTTGACCGGTTCAATTGCCGCGAAAATTCGGCCGTCGTTTGGCGACGAAGGCGGAAATTCCTTCCTGCGCGTCGTCGGTGTTGCTGGCGATGACGATCGAATCCTTTTCGGCGTCGAGCTGATCAGACAGTCCCGTCTCGAACGACTGGCGCAGCATCCGGCGGACGGCGCCGAAGGCGCGCGTCGGACCGGCGGCGAGTTTCGCGGCGAGGGAGGCGGCTTCGCTGTCCACCTCATGGTCCGGCGCTAGGCGCGTCACCAATCCGAAGGCGAGGGCTTCCTGCGCGGTGAGGCGGCGGTTGAGCAGGAACAGCTCCTGCGCGCGCCGCATCCCGACCATGCGTGGCAGGAACCAGGTGTTGCCGCCATCGGCGGTCAGGCCGAGCGCCCCATAGCCCAGCGCAAACCGGGCGTCGTCAGCTGCAACGACGATGTCGGCGACGTAGAGCAGGCCCAGTCCGCCGCCACCGGTGCCGCCGCGCACCGCAGCGACGACGGGCGCGTCGATGCTGGTCAGCCGTTCGATCGCGAGATGATAGCTGTCGATCATGCGGCGCAGCCGGTTCGGCAATTGCTCGCGCGCCGTTCCCGCAAACAGGCCGAGGTCGCCGCCGACCGTAAAGTTCGGCGCGTTGCCGGCGATCAGGACGGCGCGGACGTCTGCTCTTTCCGCAATCTGTGTTGCAGCTTCGGCGAGGTCGGCGGCCATGCGCTCGTCAATCGCATTGCCCTTGTCCGGACGGTTCAGCCGCAAAGTCGCAACGCCGCCCTCGAAATCGAGCAGCACCGTTCGTAACGGTCCTGCGGCGTCGTGCCAGCGAGCGGTGTCGGTGAATTGCTCGAGCGACTTGATACGCCCCTGATCGAACGCAATCAGATGGGCAAAGGCCGCATCCAGCACAGCACCGCCTTGCTTGCCGCGGCCACGATAGCGGCCGGTCACCAAGAGACGGCCATCGGCGAGATCGAGAAACCGTTCCGGCTCGGCGCGGGCCTCGAAATGCCGGGCGATGGCACCCCAGCCGTTGCGCCGCATCGCCGCGGGACCTGAATGATCGCCACCGATGCCGAACGGCATGCCCTCGGCGGTGCGGCCGGTGAAGTCCGGATGCAGCAAGGCATCGAGCTGTGCGCGGTCGCCGGCGGCAAGGGCGGAGTAGAGCGCGCGGGCGAGACCGGTGGGGGTGACTTCGTCCATCCCGATGATCCTCCTTGCAAATTCGCCGTTTTGGCGCACGGACGGGAAAATTCCCTTGAAGCGGCCAAACGCCGGTGCTATTATTCGAACGGTCAGTCGGATTATTTTTAGCTCAAGCCGCAGGGCTCCGCAAGAGAGCCCGGGCCAGCCGCGAAAGATACAATGGGAGATGCAGCGATGAACGTCGTGCCGCGCGCGTCGCAATGGGGCGAATTGATCCGCCCCGACAGGGTGCACGGCTCGCTCTACAGCGATCCTGCGATCTTCGAAGCCGAGTTGCAGAACATCTGGTACCGCACCTGGATCTATGTCGGGCACGAGAGCGAGGTCCCGAAGGCCAACGACTACGTGGTCAAGTCGATCGGTCCGCAATCTGTCATCATGACCCGCGACGAGCAGGGCAAGATCAATCTGCTGCTCAATCGCTGTTCGCATCGCGGCAACCAGGTCTGCTCCTACGACAAGGGCAATGCGCGCTCCTTCACATGCCCTTTCCATTCCTGGACCTTTGCCAATGACGGTCGCCTGGTCGGCTACGCCTTTCCCGACGGCTATGAAGGCCAGGACAAGTCAAAACTTGCGCTCGGCCGCGTCACGCGCGTGCAATCCTATCGCGGTTTCGTGTTCGGCTCGTTCGCCGCCGAAGGTCCGACTTTGGAAGAGCATCTCGGCGGTGCGGCCGAGACCATCGACCGGCTGGTGCGCTTCTCGCCGGAAGGCGAGGTCGAGGTCACGGCCGGTTTCCTCAAGCACCGCGTCAAGGCCAACTGGAAGTTCATCCTGGAAAACGAATGCGATGGTTATCACCCGGCCTTCGTGCATTCCTCGATCTTCGGTGTCGCCGACAGCGCGATCGGCAAGCTCTATGGCGGCGCCTCCACCGCGGTGACGCGGGACTATGGCAACGGCCATACCGAGATCGACCTGCGGCCCGAATTCCGCAAGCGCGACGCGCCGATGAGCTGGTTCGGCACCACGGAAGCGCGGTTATCGGATTACACGGCGCGGATGAAAGCCGCCTATGGTGACCAGAAAGCGCGCGAGATCATGATCGACGGCACGCCGCATGTAATGATCTTCCCGAACCTGTTCATCGCCGAAATCCAGATGTTCGTGATCCAGCCACTCGCGGTCGACGACAGCGTGCAGCATGTCACCGCGCTGCAGTTCAAGGGCGCGCCCGACATGAACCGCCGTCTGCGCCAGCAAACCATGGGCTCGGTCGGCCCGGCCGGGCTGTTGCTGGCAGACGATTCGGAAATGTACGAGCGCTGCCATCGCGGCGTGCTGGCGCGCAACCCCGAATGGATTTTCCTCGGCCGCGGCGAGAAGCGCGAACGCCAGGACGAACTCGGCTTCAAGGTCGGTCACGTCACCGATGAAATCCCGTCGCGCGGCATCTGGCGTCATTATCGCAGCCTGATGGAGGCGGTGTGATGCTGTCGCGCGAAAGCAGCACCACGCTGATATCAGCCGTAACCGCCTTCATCTACAAGGAGGCGCGGCTGCAGGATGAGCACCAATACGAAGCCTGGGAAGCGTTGTGGACCGATGACGGCGTCTACTGGGTGCCGGCCAATGGTGACGACATCGATCCCGAAAAGGAAATGTCGATCATCTACGACAACCGTTCGCGCATCTCGCTCCGCATCAAGCAATTGCTGACGGGAAAACGCCACACCCAGACGCCGCAATCGCGGCTGCGGCGGCTTGTCTCCAACATCGAACTGCTGGACGAGCAGCCCGGCGGCGATATCTCGGTCGCCAGCAACAGTATGGTGTTTGAATCCAGCCTGCGCGACGACACCATCTGGGCCGCGCGCAACGAGTACCGGCTGCGCTATGTCGATGGCGAACTGCGGATGGCGTACAAGAAGGTGATCCTGGTCAACAACGAGAAAGCGCTGTTCACGCTCTCGTTCCTCATCTAGCCGGCCAAAGGCGGAAATTTGCCATGATCGATAAAGGTCCTGTTCTGCTCGACATCGCCGACGGCATCGCGCGGCTGCGCCTGAACCGCCCGGACGCCGCCAACGGTATGAGCGCCGAGCTTCTGAGCGCGCTGTGCGACGCCATCATGGTCTGCCACGGCCAGCCGAACCTGCGTGTGCTGCTGCTGAGCGGCGAGGGGACAAATTTTTGCGCGGGCGGTGACATCAGGGCGTTTGCGTCGAAGGGCGAGAAGCTGCCTGACTATATCAGGCAGGCCACGGCCTATCTGCAGAACGCGGTGACGGGGCTGCTGCGGCTGGAGGCGCCGGTGATTACCTCGGTGCAGGGCTTTGCCGCCGGTGGCGGCGGTTTTGGGCTCGTCTGCGCCTCCGATATTGTCATCGCGGGCGAATCCGCGAAATTCCTGGCGGGTGCGACCCGTGTCGCGATGGCGCCCGACGCCGGTGTTTCCGTCACGCTGTCGCGGCTGGTCGGGCTGCGCCGCGCCATGTCGATCCTCCTGACAAATCCGGTGATATCGGCGCCCGAGGCGCTCTCCATGGGCATCGTCACCAAGGTCGTTCCGGATGCTGAATTGGCCGAGGCGTCGATGGCCATGGCGCGGGAATTGGCTGAGGGCGCGCCAAAGGCGCTGGCCGCGACCAAGCGGCTGGTCTGGGCCGGGACCGGCACCAGCATCGAGCAATGCCTGTCCGAGGAAGCGCGCACCGTGTCCGAATTGTCCGGGATGGCCGACGCGCGGGAAGGGCTCGCCGCCGTCATCGAGCGGCGCAAACCCATCTTTACGGGACGCTAGCCGTGCCGGCCGCTGGCACGCGCGCGTTCGGGCGGCTCGACGGCCGCCGCGCCTTCGTCTCGGGGGGTGCGCAGGGCATTGGCGCGGCAATCGTTCGAAGTTTTACCGATGCCGGCGCGTACGTCGTGATCGCTGATCTCGATCTCGCCAAAGCATCAGATCTCGCCGGGCAGCTCGGGGCGACCGCGGCCCGCCTCGATGTCGGCGACACCGCGATGGTGCAGGCGATCATGTCGCAGCACGGGCCGTTCGATATCGTCGTCAACAATGCCGGCGTCGACCAGCATGCGTTCTTCACCGACACCACGCCGGAAGATTGGATGAAACTGCTCGCCGTCAATCTGGTCTCGGCTTTTGCATGCACCCACGCCGCGTTGCCGGCGATGCAGTCCGCCGGCTTTGGGCGCATCATCAACATCACCTCGGAAGCCGCGCGGCTAGGCTCCAAAGGTGGAGCGGTCTATTCCGCCGCCAAGGGTGGCGTGATCGCCTTCACCAAGAGCATTGCCCGCGAGAACGCCCACTTTGGAATTACCGCCAATTCCATCGCGCCGGGGCCGATCCGAACACCGATGCTGGAAGCGGCCGTCGCCCAGGGCGGCGACAAGATCTTGCGCGCCATGACCGACGCCACGCTGCTGCGGCGGCTCGGCGAGCCCGAAGAAGTCGCTGCTGCCGTCTTGTTCCTGGCTTCCGACCAGGCGGCCTATATCACCGGAGAAACCATCGGCGTATCCGGCGGCATGGGATTGGGCGGCTGATATGGCGCGCGCAGGCGACGACATCGCAACGGCACCGATCGATCTTGCGATCGCGCGCATTCGCGCCGTCTATCGCAGCTGGAATCGCGATACGTCAGTGGCCCGGATGCGCAGCGATTGGGATGCGGCCTTCGGCGGCAGTACCGCTCCCGTGACCTGCGAACGCGTCTCCGCCGATGGCGTCGATGGCGAATGGATATCGCCGGCCAATACGCCGCTGGATAAGGCCATTCTCTATTTCCACGGCGGCGGCTTTCGCCTCGGCTCGGTGGAATCGCACAGCGACCTGATCGCACAAATCGCACTCGCCAGCGGCTGCCGCGTGCTCGCCATCAACTATCGCCTTGCACCGGAACATCCTTTTCCGGCTGCGCTGGATGATGCGCTGTCGGCCTATGGCTGGATGCTGGGGCAGGGGTTGCAGCACGGCAATATCGCCTTCGCCGGGGATTCCGCCGGTGGCAATCTCGTGCTGTCGGCCATGCTGGCCTTGCGCGAACGCTCCCTTCCGCTGCCGGTAGCGGCGGTGCTGATGTCGCCATGGACCGATCTGGCGGCGACCGGCGCGAGTTATGTCAGCCGGGCGGAAGCCGACCCGATCCATCAGCGTTCGATGATCCTGGCGCTCGCAAAGAATTATCTGGGCGGGCAGGGCGACCCCTACGATCCCTTGGTATCACCGCTCTATGCCGACCTAGCGGGCTTGCCACCGCTATTGATCCAGGTCGGCGATCGCGAAACCGTGCTGGACGATTCAGTCATGTTTGCCGATTTGGCGCGCGCCGCCGGCGTCGACGTCAGTCTGGAGGTTTGGGACGGCATGATCCACGTCTTCCAGATGTTCGGCGCGGAGCTTCCTGAGGCGCATCAGGCCATCGCATCGATCGCCGGTTTTCTCAACCGGCACCTTCACATCAAGGCCGAGAGGGCATCATCATGAACGTCAGGCCCGCCGATCCGCGCAGCCACTCCGACAGCGAATTCCATTTCTCGGAGCAGCCGCAACTGTCCGAAGAGCTGCGGATGCTGCGTGAGCAGGTCCGCCGCTTTGTCGAGAAGGAGGTGGTGCCGCATGGTGAGCAGTGGGAGCGCGACGGCAAGATCCCGCGCGAGATCTACCGCCGCATGGGCGCGCTCGGCTTCCTCGGCATGCGCCACGCCGCCGAATATGGCGGCACCGACATGGGCCCGTTGGCGTCGATGGTGTGGGCGGAGGAGCTCGGGCGCTCGACCTTCGGCGGTTTCACCTCGTCGGTGCTGGTTCATACCGATATGTCGGCGGTCCATATCACGCTGCGCGGCACACCTGAGCAGAAACAGAAATATCTGCCCGCGATCATCCGCGGCGAGACCATCTGCTCGATCGCGGTGACCGAACCCGATGCGGGCTCCGATGTCGCCGGGTTGAAAACGCGGGCCCGCCGCGATGGCGATTCATGGGTGATCAACGGCTCAAAAATGTTCATCACCAATGCGGTCTATGGCGACATCCTGATCGTCGCCGCGCGAACCGATCCGAATGCAAAGGGCAGCCGCGGCATCTCGCTGTTCATCGTCGAGCGGACGACGCCGGGCATCTCGGTGACAAAACTCGACAAGCATGGCTGGCTTTGCTCCGACACCGCCGAGATCGCCTTCCAGGACGTCCGTATCCCCGCCGCAAATCTGCTCGGCGAGGAGAATCGCGGCTTCTACGGCATCATGGAAACCTTCGAGAACGAGCGGATCTGCATCGGCGGCATCTGCGCCGGCGAATCCGCCAAGGCGATCGAACTCACCACCAATTATGTGAAGACCCGGCAGGCGTTCGGCGGTCCGCTGTGGAACCAGCAGGCGGTCAGGCTCAAGCTCGCCTCGCTCGCGACCAAGGCCGCGGCCGCCCGGGCGCTGGCCTATCACGCGGCGGAGCTGGTGGAGGCCGGCATACCGTGCCCCCGCGAAGTCTCGATGGTCAAGGCGCTGTCGCCGGAAGTGCTGCACGAGGTCGTGCATGGCTGCCTGCAACTGCACGGCGGCACCGGCTTCATGCGGGGCACGCCGATCGAGCGGATGGTGCGCGATGCAAGGGTGCTGACGATTGGTGGCGGGGCGACCGAGGTGATGCTGGAGGAAGTCGCGAAGCGGATGTGAGGCGGTATCGAGCGGGCTTCTTCTTCCCTTCTCCCCTTGTGGGAGAAGGTGGCGCAAAGCGCCGGATGAGGGGTCTCTATCCTCAAGCTCGATTCTTACCGTGAGGAGAGAACCCCTCACCCGTCTTCGCTTCGCGAAGCCACCCTCTCCCACAAGGGGAGAGGGTGCCACTGCTGTCGCCGCCAACCTGACTCTCAATTCACCGGCTTGAAGCTCAGCGTCGAGAACTCGGACTGCATGATCTGCAGCTTCTGGTTCGAGAAGCGGACGCCGGGGCCGAAGCTGATCGGCGCCATGATGCCGGTCTCGACGTTCTTGGTCTTTTCCAGTTCGGTGATGGTGCAGGCCCAGGTCGGCTGCTTGCCGCAGCGGTCGATCGCGGCAATCAGGACCTTGGCGGCGGCATAGCCGGTCATGGAATAGCGGTTGATGCCTTTCATTTCCGCTTCCGGCAGCAGTCCCTTGGCCTTCTCGAGGAAGGCCTTGCCGGCAGCGCCTGCGAACGGCTCGACATAGTCGACGGCGTAGATGCCGTCACCGGCCGGTCCCATCAGCTTCAGCACCGGCTCGACCCGTCCGGGCCAGAAGATGCCGACCACCGGCTTGATGCTGAGCTTCTCCAGCTCCTTCATCATCGCGATGTTCTCACCTATGATGCCGCCGGCCAGAAACACTTCGGCGCCGGAATCCTTCAGCTGCAGCATATCCGATGAGAAGTCCTGCTGCCCCTTCTTGTAGTTGCCGCTGTAGACCACGTTGAGCTTCCTGGCCTTGACCACGGTATCGAAGCCGTCACGCACGGTGATGCCGTAATCGTCGTCCTGCGTGATCAGGCCCCATTTTTTGCCGGGGTTCTTCTCGGCGAGATAATTGACGAGATGGATGATGCCTTCCTCGTAGGACTGCCCGACCACGAATACGTTCTTGCGCGGCGGCTCCCAGAGGAATTTGACCGGCGCCACGTCGATCACGGTGGGGATACCGGCTTTCTCCAATAGCGGCATCACGGCGATGGACTGGCCGGAGCCGGAGATGCCGAGCAGGGCAAACGCCTTGTCGACGTCGATCACCTTCTTGACGCCCTGGATGGTGCGGGCGGTGACGTAGCCGTCGTCTTCCAGCACATATTTGATCTTGCGGCCATTGATGCCGCCGGCGGCATTGGCTTCCGCGATCGCGATCTTGTGGCCGATCGATGCGGCGACGCCAAGCAGTGCCGGCGGGCCGGTCAGGGGTTCGACGTCGCCGATCACGATCTCGGTGTCGGTGATACCGGGGTCGGCGGCCAGCGCCGGGGCGGTCGAGAGATACGCGCCCGCGAGCAACAGCGACGCGATCGCCAGATATTTGATCATTGTTTCCTCCTCCTGTTCGATTTCTTTTGGTTAGTAACGAAGCGGCCAGTTCACCCACATCCGCCGGATGTCGTGCCAGGCGCCGACCAGGCCGCGCGGCTGGAAGCGCAGGAACAGGATGATGACGAGGCCGTAGAGCATGCTCTTGAGCTCCTGCGCGCCGGTCGTGAACGTTGCGTCGATGTGGGCGCTGAACAGGCTGAAGACGAACCGCGTGGCTTCCGGCAGCAGCCCGATCAGGATGGTGCCGAGCACGGCGCCGAGCGCGGAGCCCAGCCCGCCGACGATCAGGATCGCCAGCGCCTCGATCGAGAGCAGGAACGGAAAGCCCTCGACGCTGACGAAGGACAGGTAAATGCCGTACAGCGCACCGGAGAGACCGGTGATGAAGGCCGAGGTGACGAAGGCGAACAGCTTGTAGGCGTGCAGATTGATGCCCATGACGCGGGCGGCGGTGTCGTTGTCGCGGATCGCGACAAAGGCGCGGCCGACGCGGCTGCGGCGGATGTTGAGCGTGGCAAACAGCGTGAGAACGGCAAAGCCGAGGCAAAGCCAGGTAAAGGCGGCGTCGCTGTCGAAGCTGAGGCCGAAAATCTCCGGCCGCTGCACCGAAATGCCACGAGCGCCGTTGGTCAACCACCGCGCTTCCAGGATCACGGTGTTGATGATGAAGGAGAACGCCAGCGTGGTGATCGCGAGATAAAGCCCCTTCAGCCGCAGCGACGGCGCGCCGACGATGAGGCTGGCGAGCGCCGGCACCACGCCGGCGCCGAGGAAGCCGACCAGCGGGTGCATCTGATATTTCGAAACCAGGATCGCGTAGGCGTAGGCGCCGGTGACGAGGAAGCCGACATGGCCGAGCGAGATCAGGCCGGTATAACCGGTCAGGATGTTGAGGCCGAGCGCGCCGACCACCGTGATCAGGATGATCATCAGGAACGACAGCGCATAGGAGTTCAGCAGGAAGGGTGCTGCGATCAGCGCGGCGACCAGCAGCGCCGACCACAGCCATACCGGCGGGGAGTCGACGAGGGTAACGAGTTCGCCGTAGGTCTGCTTGAAATCACCGGTGCGCATCCTAGACCCTCTCGATGTCGCGTTCGCCGAAGATGCCGAACGGGCGGATCATCAGCACCACGATGATCATCGCAAAGCCCGCGACTTCCTTCATGCCGGAGCCGAGATAGCCGCCGGCGAGATTCTCGGTGATGCCGATCAGGAGGCCGCCGAGGCCGGATCCAAGCACGGCGTCGAGGCCGCCCAGGATGGTGGCCGGAAACGCCTTCAGCCCGAGCTGGAACATCGCCGGCGACAGGTCGTAGGACAGCGCAAAGAACACGCCGCCGATCCCGGCGATCACGGAGGAGGCCGCCCAGGCCAGCGCGTGGACTTTGGTGGCGCTGATGCCCATCAGCAGTGCGGT
This sequence comes from Bradyrhizobium sp. AUGA SZCCT0431, assembly GCF_018131065.1. Taxonomy (NCBI): domain Bacteria; kingdom Pseudomonadati; phylum Pseudomonadota; class Alphaproteobacteria; order Hyphomicrobiales; family Nitrobacteraceae; genus Bradyrhizobium; species Bradyrhizobium sp. AUGA SZCCT0431. The sequence goes on from NZ_JAFCLR010000013.1 coordinate 56,795, forward strand.
CCGATCGTCGGCGGCCACCGCGCGCATCGCGACGCCGATCTTGCTGTAGCGGAAGAACGCCCAGATTGCCGCCAGCAGCGCCAGAAGCGTGACGATGACCGCAATCTGGCCCGTGCGCACGCCGATCGTACCGATCCGCACGATGGTGCGTCCGAAGCCGACATCGAGGCCGTGCGGATAGGCATCCCAGATGAAGTTGATCGACGAGCGCAGGATGACGGCGAGGCCGATGGTCACCATTACGGTGGCGAAGACCGGCTCGCCCAGCATCGGCCGCATCACCACGCGCTCGATGATAAGGCCGAGCACGACGGCGGCAAGGATGGCGCCGAGCGCCACCACGAACACATTGCCGCTGACCGTGGTCGAGATGGTCCAGGCGATATAGGCCGTGATCATGGTCATTTCGCCCTGTGCGAAGTTGACCAGGCCGGTGGATTTGTAGATCACCGCAAAACCCATTGCGATCAGGCCATAGATGGCGCCGATCGCAAGGCCGGATATCAGCAACTGGATCAGATACTGCATCAGCCCTCCGCCTGGTAGATGATGGCGAGTTCGCGTGCGAACTTCTTCTCGATCATGGTGCGGCGAACCTTTTGCGTGGCGGTCAGTTCGCCATCGTCGTGGTCGAGCTCCTTTTCGAGGATCGCAAAGCGCCGGATGTTCTCGACGCGGGCAAAGCGCTTGTTGGTCTCGCCCACGATGCGCTCGACCAGGTCGTGCACCTCGGGCAATTGCGACAGCGACTTGTAATTGGTGTAGGCCAGCGCCTTGTCGCGGGCCCAGCGGCCGACATTGTCGAAATCGACCTGGATGATGGCGCCGAGGTATTTCCTGGCCTCGCCGACCACGATCGCTTCCTTGATGAATTCAGAATCCTTCAGCGCGTTCTCGATCTCGGAAGGCGCGATGTTCTTGCCGCCGGCGGTGATGATGATCGCCTTCTTGCGGTCGACCACGGTGATTTCGCCATTGTCCAGGACCTCAACGATGTCGCCGGTGCGCAGCCAGCCGCTGGAGTCGAGCGTGGCGGTGGAAGCCTTGTCGTCGAGGAAATAGCCTTTGAAGACGCCGGGATTGCGCAGCAGGATCTCGCCGTCGCTGTCCAGCTTCCACTCGGTGTGGAGCAGGGGCAGGCCACAGCCGCCGAGCCGGTGATGGCTGCCAGTCTGGATGAAGGCGACGCCGCCGCTTTCGGTCAGGCCGTAGCCCTGCGACACCGGGCGGCCGACGATGTCGAAGAAGCGCAGCGTCTCCGGTGAAATCGAGGCGCCGGCGCAGAGGCGGTGGCGGCTGCGCGCGAGCCCGAGATGGCGCTGGATGTTGCGGAACAGCAGGACGTAAAGCAGCGCGTAACCGAGGCGATCGAGCCATGTCGTGGTTCCGTTCTGCCGCCGGTCCGACAATTTGCGGCCGAGTGCGAAACAGGCCTTCGCGAAGCCCTGCCGCAGCCGGCCGCTCTCGCCGAGCCTGAACAGGAAATTCTGCTGCAGCTTCTCGTAGATGCGGGGAACGCCGACGAAAAAGGTCGGCGCGATCTCGCGGATGTTGAGGGCGACGGTATCGATCGATTCCGCAAAGCTGACGGTGCCACCCAGCACAAGCTGCATCACTTCGGAATAGCAGCGTTCAGCTACATGGCAGAGCGGCAGGTAGCACACCGATTCGAACGGCTTGTCTGATATCCCGACCGCCTCGGCATAGATATACGACGCATAGATCAGGTTGCGATGCGTCAGCATGGCGCCCTTGGGCGGACCTGTGGTGCCCGAGGTGTAGACGAGGATGCAGACATCGTCGGGCGAGGCCCGCGCAATCAGCCGGTCGAGCCTGCCATTGGCGTCGGGGTGTTCGAGTGCGTAATGCTTGCCGAGTTCGCAGAGCTTTTCGAACGACATCAGTTGCGACTGGCCGTAATGCCGCAGGCCCTTCATGTCGACGCAGACGATGGCTTCCAGCGCCGGCAGGCCGTCATTGTTGGCGATGGCGTCCAGGACCTTGTCGGTCTGCTCCTGGTCGCCTGATATGACCACGCGCGCGCCTGAATGCCGGACGATATATTGCAGCTCGACCCACGGATTGGTCGGATAGATGCCGACCGCGATAGCGCCGATCATCTGGGTGCCGAGATCGGCGTAAAACCATTCCGGCGTATCCTCGCCCGCGATGGCGACGCGGTCGCCGGGTTTTAACCCGAGCGACAGCAGGCCGAGCGCGACGGAACGCGCGGTCTCGTAATAATGGTTCCAGGAATAGCGGTTCCAGATACCAAAATCCTTCTCGCGCAGCGCAAGCTTGTCGCCATGCAGTTCAGCCCGCATTCGAAGCAGTTGTGGAATGGTGATCGCGGCATTCTGCAGCGTGGACCGCAACGATGTGGTGTCGGGGGCGGACGTGCCCTTGGTCGAATCCGCCTGCGCAGTCGGATGCGCTGTTCGCATCGTGTCGAGGGTGGACATCATGCACCCACCTTCGCAAGCGCTTCCGAGCGGTGGCCGCCGAGATAGGCTTCCGTCACGGCCGGATCACGCCGCACTTTCGTGGGCGTGCCTTCGGCGATCTTGCGGCCGAAATTCAGCACATGGACGCGGTCGGAGATGTCCATAACGATCCGCATCTCGTGCTCGATCATCAAGACGGTAATGCCGAGATCGTCGCGGATATCGAGCACAAAGCGGGCGATGTCTTCGGTCTCTTCCTGGTTCATGCCCGATACCATTTCGTCCAGTAGCAGCAGCTTCGGCTCGCAAGCCAATGCCCGCGCCAGTTCGACGCGCTTCTGCTGGCCGTAAGACAGCGTGCCGACGATGGCGTCGCGGATGTGTTCGATTTCGAGGAATTCAACGATGTGCTCGACCCGCTGGCGGGCCTCGATCTCCTCGCGCCTGGTGCGGCCGAAGAAGAAGACGGCATCGAGCACGTTGGAGCGCAGATGGGTGTGCCGGCCGGTCAGGATGTTCTCGACCACGGTGCCGTGCTTGAACAGCGCGAGGTTCTGGAACGTTCGCCCGATCCCGATTGCGGCGAAGCGTGACGGTGAGACGGTTGCGAGATCGACGCCGTCGAACAGCATGCGACCGCCGCTTGGCCGCAGCACGCCGGAGATCATGTTGAACAGCGTGGTCTTGCCGGCGCCGTTCGGGCCGATCACGCTGCAGATTTCGCCTGCGGTTACATCAAGGCTGACATCGGCGACCGCCTGCAGGCCGCCAAAACGCTTGCTGAGGTTTTTGACACTGAGCAGGGCGGTCACGACAGCCACCGTTTACGCCGCTTGTAATGCTTGACGTCGCGCAGGCTCTTGCGCCCCGAATTGGAGACGCCGAGATAGAATTCCTGCACGTCCTCGTTCGACGCCAGCTTCTGCGCCGTGCCGTCGAGCACGACGCGCCCGGTTTCCAGGATGTAGGCGTAATCGGCGATATCGAGCGCGCGCTGTGCGTTCTGCTCGACCAGCAGCACCGTCATCTTCATCTCGTCGCGCAGCTTGGCGATCACTTCATAAATGCGGTCGATGATGAGGGGGGCGAGGCCCAAGGATGGTTCGTCGAGCGCCAGCAGCACCGGATCGGTCATCAGGGCGCGGCCGATCGCCAGCATCTGCTGCTCGCCGCCAGACATGTAGCCTGCGATCTGGTCGCGCCGTTCGAACAGGCGCGGGAACAGGGCGAACACTTTTTCGCGCCGCTCGCGCGCTTCCGCTGCGGTCTTGGTGTAGCCCCCCATCTGCAGGTTTTCGTCGATGGTTAGCGCCGGAAACACGCGGCGGCCTTCCGGCACCTGAACGATGCCGCGCCGAACCAGTTCGTCGGGTGCGAGACGATGCACTTCCTCATGGCGGAAGCGGATCGAGCCGTTCTCGATCACGCCTTCCTCGGTGTAGAGAATGCCGGACATCGCTTTCAAAAGCGTCGACTTGCCGGCGCCGTTGGAGCCGAGCAGGGCGACGATGCCGCCTTCGGGCACGGCAATGCTGACGTCGCGGATCGCCTCGATGGCGTTGTCGTAGACGATGCGGATGTTGCGGAATTCGAGCAGGCATGACGGATCGGGCGCGGCCTGCGCGCCGCCGATATTGGCCTGCGTCGGGATCGTTGTCGGCATCTTTCAGGCCCGGCTCGGCTGCGGCAGGCGCGGCCGCTGCGCCAGGATCGCGTCGGTGACGATCTTTGCGGTTTCCGCGCAGGCCTGCGTGCCGCCATTGCCATATTGCTTGACGGCGTCGCCGACGCACCACAGGCCGCCGATGCCGGTCTCGCGCGGCAGGTCGTAGCCGGCGCAGCTGCGCTGGGCCGGCCAGTCGTCGCGCATCACCCGGGTTGACAGGATTTTGGCCTGCGCAAAATTCGGAAATTGTTCGCGCAGATCGGTCAGCGCCAGTTCTACCTCGGCATCGCTGTCGAAATCACCGAGCGCCGGGATCGGCACGGCATAGGCGACATAGAGATGCCAGCCTGGAGGCGCCAGTTCGGGGCAGGTGGCGGTGAGGTTGGCCATGTTGCAGAGCCGCCGCGTCTTGCCGAAGGTCATGATGCCGGGATGGGAGATCAGCGGTTCGCGGCTGGCGATGTTGATGACGATGTTGGCGGCGGGCTTGAGGCCGGTGCGCACCTGCTCGACATAGGTGGGCGGGAAGGCGGCCTCACCACCGAGCGCCACGGTGGCCTTTGGTCCGGCGTTGCTGATGACAAGATCGGTCTCGATTCGCACCCTCCGACCGTCGCGAACAACCGTGACGCCGTCGACGCGGCCGTCGGTCGTATGAATCTGCACCGCTGGTGTCGACAGCCAGATGTCGCCGTTGCGTTTGATGGCGGTGGCGAGCGCATTCCAGACTCCGATCGTGCCTTGCGGGCAGAATCCGAAGCGCTTGAAGGCGCCCTTGCTGGTGAAATAGGTCAGGAAGGCCCGTGCCGGCAGCTCATTGGCGTTGCAGGCGAAGATCGCCGCGCAAAGGTTGCGGAAGATCGCGTGCACCGAGGCATTGCCAGTGTAGGTCTTGAGCCAGTCCTCGGTCGATTGCCTTCCGTCCGGCAGGTTGCCGGAACGGGCGTCGGCGAATTTTTCCAGGATGCGCGAGGCCTGTTTGGTCAGTTGCCCGAGCAGCAGCGACCAGCCGCCGCGGCCGACATCGATCAGCTTGCCGTCGATGAAGAAGGAGCTGGCGGGCTCCGGCGTGCGGATATCGAGCGGTGCGCCGACGGTATTGAAGGTCTCCTCGAACACCCCGCCGAGTTCGATCGCGATGGCGCCGATATTGACGGTGAAGCCGTCGATCTGTTCGGTCGAGGCGCGTCCGCCGATCCGGTCCTTGTCGTCGACGACGATGGTATGAAGTCCGGCATGGGAAAGGCGAGCCGCGGCGCAAAGCCCGCCGGCACCGGCCCCGATCACGACAGCATCCGCCCTAATAACCGTCATTTCACCTCCCAAAGCGCGCTGCACGGTTGGTCCGGGCTGTCCTTGATTTAGATCATTCTATTATAATCCGACTGGCCGTTCAAACAATTTCTTGCGATAAGGACGATCGGGTCGATCGGCCGCAGGCCAGCTCAGGCCCGGCTGACGCATCGAGATGTGAAAAAGGGCTGCTGAATCAGCTAAGCATGTCCTTGGGAATACGAGCTAAAGCTGAATGGAAGCGGACACTATCCGATGGCGCGAACACGTTCTGAAAATTACGACGGCATCCATCTCGGCATATTGACCAATGCCGCCCGGCTGTTTTCGGCGCAGGGCTATATGCGCGCCTCGATCGCCGACTTGGCGGACGCCTGCAAGCTGTCGCGCGGCGCGCTCTATCATTATTTCGACTCCAAAGAAGCGATCCTGTTCGCGATCCTCGACGCCCATATCAGGGAAATGATCAAGCACGTCGAAACCGCGGTCGCCGCCGGCGGCCCGACGCTGACGCAGTTTCAAAACGTCATTCGCTCCATCGTCGAGGTCAACGCCAAATCGCCGCATGAGCAGCGCGTGCTGATTCACGATCTCTCGTTCCTGAACGAGGATGAGCAGCAAGCTATCAAGAATCTCGAGCGGCAGCTGGTCGATATCGTCACCGATCTCCTGGTCAGGCTCGACGCCGAGGGGCGCATCGTCAGGCGCACCAAGAAGATTTACACGATGATCCTGTTCGGCATCATCAACTACACCTACACCTGGTACGATCCCAAGGGTGGGATCGGTCCGCAGGAATTCGCTGATATGGCGGTCGAATTGTTCCTGCACGGCTTTGCACCGGAAGCGGTTGGGAAGGCTGCTACGACGAGCCGGCGCGAGAAAATTTAGCGAAGGAAGTAGCCCGTAGTTGATTGCATGAGTGTGGAATAACCGCTTTTGGCGCAAGCAGTCGTTGAGGCGTTGCACTCTCACTAACGCGAACTTTCAGGATGATCCCTGCGTCATTCCAGCAGCCACGCATACTGCGAACTGTCTCCCAGCGGAGATGGTTCGGCCGGCGCGGGATCGCGCACGCCCGATCCAATCCTGCAACGCCTGATCTTTTGGAATTGAAGCGCCCAGCGCTGCAAATACTGCACTGCTTATTGTTTGCTGCTGGCTCCGTAGATGGTCCTCTAGCAGCTTGTGTCTCGTGATGTAGCCCGCGTTCACGCCCGGGATTGCATGGTTCATCAGGAGTTTGGCGTCGATTTCTGATACTCCCGCCGCCGTTGCGATCGTCCGGAAGGTCTGGCGGAGATCATTGCCCCACTTCGAGAGTATCTCACGGTCCTCCTTTGTCTCGGCCAAGTGCCCCGATTCACTGTCCGCCGGAAAGACCCATTCTAAAGCCTGCACAGGATGCATCTGCCTGCCCAGCCGAATTGCTCGGATGAGGCATAGGATCATCTGGCGAGAGAGTGGAATATCGAAGGCTTTCTTCCTGCCGCCCTTCGGCTTTGGAATGTGCAACGTGCGTCGCCAAAAATCTATATGATCAGGCTTAATCTGCTGCAGTGCAGCAGGCCGAGAGCCGGACAAGAGTGTAAAGAGGTGGAACTCCCGACGCACCGGATTCTCGAGGGCTGCGAGCTCCATGAACCAGTCCCCCAGGTCGGCCGATCCCATCCCGGTGTTGCGCCGCTCCTCTTCATTCCAGTCGACGGCATCCGCGGGATTGTCGGCCGGCAAGGACCTATTGGTCTTCCGGGCGTGATTGTAGATCCCGCGTAACGTTCGCATGCAGCCATTGGCCATGTACGGGCCGTTCTCTCGTGTGACGTCATCGTGCTTTTTTGCCACCCGAGCCGGGTCCATTGCGAGTTCATGCAGGCAAGTGTCGAGCCATTCGGCAAATAGCCGTTCGACATGGTCGCGGTAGCCGTTAATGGTCACTTCGCTGCGGCCCTTGCGGATCAGATGAGCCTCCAGATAGCGCTGCCAAGCCTCCCTAAGGGTGACACCTGCGATCGCGGCGTCACTTGCGCCGTTTGGACCGGAACTAGTCGCTTCAGGTCGTTTGTCGTCCTTCGGATGTCGCCCTTGGCTGATTCGAGCCAAGTATGCCTTCGCTATGCCGCGCGCAACTCGGGTTGACATCTCGCCGGCATTGCCGATGGAGACCCTGATCGACGAAGCGCGTTTGCCTCCTTGCCTGAGGTCGCCCTGGACGGTGAACGTCCGTTTTTTCTTTCCAACTACTACAAAGAAACCCTTCAATTCCGTGTCCCGCGCCAAATACCAACCGTCCTTTGGTGCGGGCAATTGAGCAATTGTTTTGTCAGACAGAGTAATTCGAATGTCGGGCATGAGCAGAATCCAAGCGCGCTAAACCGGTTTTCAAACGGTGTTAGCGGATCGAGCAGTTCCAAGGTTTGAATTCGATGAAGCGCGAAAATATGCGAAAAGTACCTACAAACAAAGGCCTTCTCGAACTGTCGTCGCAGCATGGCGTGCATTTAGAAACTGCAGAGAAGTGCTCGTCTTGAACTCTTAATCATCGGGTCCCAGGTTCGAGCCCTGGTGCGCCCACCAAGCCTTTCAAGAACTTGGCGAGGGAAACCGTTTGAGCCGCTGATTCCTCAAACCGTTATTCTGGGAGGAGGGGCCAAGCAGCGCATCGATGATGTGATGGGCTGCATCACGCGATAGCAAACCAGTTCGCGGTATTGATCACATCCCAGACCGGCCTCAGCATATGGCGACTGGGAACGGCCACTGCCCACAAGAGTGACGTTACGGTTTCCGCTCACGAGGCCTATCGTTCCGGCGGTCTGCAGCCCTAGTCTTGCGAAGATTAAAGTAGCGAGTGCGCACAACCCAAAGTTAGCGACGATTGCCGCGGCGAGCATCACATCGAAACCCAGGGGATTGCTGGTCCAGTGGGATGCTCCACCCGAAGATTTTTGGTCTTATGGTGTATCTCGGAGACATCGATACTCACGCTCTTGGTCGAGCCCACGTCCGCCGCAGCAATCGGATTGCGATCTCGGGCTATCGGTGCTTCAGTAGCAAAGGTTCCCAGAAAAACCGCGACGCTTCGGCTTGCGCTTCGTGCAGGCCGATGCCGATGTCGCGGAGAAAATCGGGCTTGTCTCTGAGATCCGCGCGCAACTCTGCCCTGAAACGGGCTCGCTGCCACCACGTGGCAGGCAGGCTGAAGATCGCACCGAGGCGCAGATGATCGTCGCCTGATTCAAGCAGTGTATGGGCGCGCATGGTGATACTCCGATTTTTGCGACCGGGATGTCCCGGCACATCGTTGCGTGACACCAATTGGAGCCTGTCGCCGTCGTCGCTGGCGTTAGTCGGGTGTTACAGAAGCGTTAGTTCTGCTCGAAGCCCCAAAAAAGGCGGGTAGGGGGCTCCGGCAGCCTGCCTGCTTGTTGAAAATCTCGTATTTCACTTTTTGCTTCTCGGAGTGGATTGCTGGTCTTGTTATGAAGTCCGTGGCGACATGCCGGTGCGCGATGAGCGTATCGATCGCGCCACCCTCGATCGGCTGACGTCGCGGCCTCGCGCCGGCGGTGGTGGATCGGGTGCTGGCGTCTTCAAGACGTTAGAAAGGTAGCTCAGGAGGCGGGTCCTGCACGTTTCCCGGCCTTCTGGGCAAAAGTAACGCCGCTGTCACGCCGGGCTAACGCCGGCGACGACTGGCTTCGAGTGATGTCGCGCGACGATGTGGCGGATATCCCGTCGCAAAAATCGGACGACTATCATGCGCCCGCATCACACTATCGCTGTCGTGACCATTCTTCCGGCCGGAATCAGCTTGAAGCGGACTCCTTCTTCGCTCCGACCGCTGCGGCGGACCCGGCAATGAAGAATACGGCAGGCCTTCTGAAATTATACGAATCCATCTATGGCTTCGCAGTTGCCATCGTGCTCGTTGCCTCCGGGTTAGCCATCGCGGCCGTCTTGTCTTTTCCCCAACCCTGGTTCTTCGCAGCGCTGGCGCCGCTTGGGCTGCTGGCTCTTTGTGTGGCCCTGCGGTGGCGCGAGTTTCGGCGATACGCGCACATTCCCGGTCCGAAGCCTTCGTTCTTCCTCGGCAGCCTCAGATCTCTGCTGCTCCACGAACATGGCGCCCGGGATCGGGCGCTCGTGGAGCTGCATCGGGTGTACGGTCCGGTCGTGAGGGTCCACATGGCGTGGGGCAACACGCCGTTCGTCTCGCTTTCGGTGGCGCCGAAGGAGCTCGGGCAGAAGGACATGGATTCGAACCGGGTCGCCGATGGCACCACGCTTCCCCGAAGCTTGATGGGGCTGAAGCGGGGAGAGAGGCACACGGCGCATCGGCAGCAGATGAACCCGCATTTTACGCCGAAGGCCGTGCGCCAGGGGGCTGGCCGTATGGGGGAGGTTTCCGCGCTTTATCTTCGGGCCTGGCGATCCGGCAAGAACTTGCACGGCAGCCTGAAGGCGGACCTTCATCACTGGAGCGCGAATAGCCTGGGTTCTTTCCTCTGCGGCGAGGAGTGGGAGCAGCGGACCGACCTCTCGGTGTATTTGGCGGCGATCGGAGAGCTCGAGGAAGCGATCAGCTTCCGGGCGTTTCATCCTTTCTTCGTGCGATGGCTCTTCCCGTTCCGGGCAAGCCGGGCAAGAACCGCGTATCGCTACCTCTTCGACCATCTTGAAGCTGCGTTGGAGCGACGGCTGCAACGGCGTTTGAAGCCGGGAGAGGGCGAAGGGCCGCGAGAGGATGCGCTGGGAAGGCTCGTCAACCTGAAGCTCGATCCGTCAGGCGGCAAGGCCAGTTGGAGCCACGAGGAGTGCGTCGAGGAGTTGATCTCGCTCGTCGCGGGCGGCACCGACGCCATGAGCTACACGATGGCCCAGGCGCTCTATCTGCTTTCCCGCAACCCTGATGTGCAGGACGAGGCCCGAGCCCGGGTGCTTCGGGCCGGAGATGCGGGCAAGAGTGCGGGGGATCCCTTCGTGCTGAACGTCCTCCACGAAACGATGCGCCTCTTTCCGCCTGTTCCGTTCAGTTCGAAGATCTCCGAGACCGGGTCGCTCAAGGTGGAGGCTGTCCATATCCCGGCGAAGACGAACGTGATGTGGATGAAGACCGCCGTCGGCCTGAACGAGGCGTTCTTCGCAGACGCGTCGCGGTTCAACCCGTGCCGCTTCGCTGCGGGACCAGGCGGCGAGCGGCCGGCAGAATCCATCGCAAGCGCCATGCCGTTTGGCGCGGGAGTGCGCCACTGCATCGGGCGCCACCAGGCGGAATACCTGCTGACATACTTCCTGAGCGCGGTGCTCCGGGAGTTCGAACTGGTCCTGATGTCGGATGTCGCCGTGACATTCTCGGCCACCGTCTCGGTGACGCCCTCGTCCGTGCCGGTGCGGCTCGTTCCGCGGCAGGTCCCGGGTAGGCGCGAAGCAGGTATCGAGCACATGATGAGCCAATTCGCCGATGGCGCGTTGAGACTGAATCGTGATCCCGCCATCGGATGCCCGGCACGGCTCAGCGCCGCGCCTTGACTTAATTGCGCTACTGACACCTACGTACGGTGGAAGTTGGTGTCCAGGAGCTGCACGCGTAGCGACATATGACGCAGGCATCCGATCCAATCGGCAAGATCACGTCCTGTTCAACTCAGCCTCATGGGAGCACACCGATGGCCAATCCGCTCACGCTCTACATCCCGATCAAGCAGGATCCGGAAATTCAAAAGGCAGCCAAGGCTGCGCACGACCACTTCGTGGAGCTCCACACCGGGGAGCTCGACCTTTTCGAAGACGTCCACTATGCGCGCCTGGTGCTGATTCCCAATCCCGGCGGGTCCGGCATTCTCGCGATCTGCGTGATCACGACGTTCGACGGGGGAATGAATCCCTATCTCAAGTTTTTCTGGAACAATCAGGCCCTTCGGAAACTGTTCGCGGGACTCGCCGAAATGGCGCTCGTTGCGCCCGACCCGGCGGTTACGGACCTCACCACATTCGAGACTTTCATCAACAGCAACAATCTGAGCAACAGGCCCGACGATCTCTATCAGGCCTACGGCCACACCGTTCGCCAGATCAAAGCCCGTTTTTCGGCATCCGCGTAAGGCCGCGCGCGACAGTGCCTCGCATCAAGGCTGCCGCCGACGCGGCCGCCGGCGACGGTAGATCGGAATCGGTTCTCCATGACGAACAGCCCCCTGCCGCCGTACCAACCGGGCAACGTGCAAGGCATAATCCTGCGCGGCTACACCCATCCGCATTCGTGCCACATGCTGTTCACGTTCACGGACCGCCCGGGCGCTGCCGGATTCATCCGGGCACTGCTTCCTTACGTCCAATCCGCAGTGGCGTGGAGCGACAAGCCGGAGCGGATGCTCAATATCGGCCTCACCTTCAACGGCATCCTGACATTCGAACCTGGTTTCAAGAATCAATTTCCGTCCGAGTTCAAGGACGGGCCCTGGTCCGGCGATTCGCAACTATCGCTGCAGGACACCGGCGCGAGCGATCCGAGCACGTGGTGGAACGGCCAGGACAAGCAGGCCATCCACTGCATCGTCCATGTCTACGGGATGACCGACGATGCGCTTGACAGCCTGGTCACGGTGGTGTCGCAGTCTGCCGCGACTAACAGCGTGAGCGAAATCCTGCCGTTCGGGCCGGAGAGCGACCGGCTGCAGCAATATGCCCCGCTCAAGAATTTTATTCATTTCGGCTACCGCGACAGTATCGACAATCCCGGACTCGGCTGGCCGGTCGATCCCGCCGGGCCGGCCGGTCAGATGAAGAGTGATCCAGGTGACGCCAACAATTTTCTGATAGGCTATCCGGAGGCGGGATCGCAATTTCACCCGGGACCGTTATTCGGACCAGCGGGCGAATTTGCCAAGGACGGATGCTACAACGCTTTCCGTGTGCTCCATCAGGATGTCGGGGTTTTCGAGCAGTTTCTCACCGACACCGCGCCAGTGGTCGTCGCTGCGATCGGCGGCTCGGAAGATCACGCCAGGGAATGGCTGGCGGCCAAGCTGGTCGGCCGCTGGCGCAATGGCTCGCCGCTCGTGCTGTCGCCCGATAAGCCGTGTTCGACGACATCGGGTGCAACCGATTTCCTCTACGAGCCCGACGACCGCGACGGGTTCAAATGTCCGTTCTCGGCCCATTCGCGTGTGGCAAACCCGCGCGATCAGGCGGTCTACATTTCGGACGCGCCGGTGCCGCGTTTGATCCGCCGCGGCGTGCCGTATGGTGCGCCCCCGGCGCCGCCGAAGTATGAAGGCGAGTGCGGCCTGGTCGGCCTGTTCCTGTGCGGCGCGCTGGCGGGCCAGTTCGAAATGCTTTACTCGTGGATGAACACCAACGGTTTCAGCGCGAAATTTGCGCCCGGTCTGAATACCCAGGACGCCTTGCTGGCTAATCGAGGTGCTGCCGGCGATCCATCGTTCACAATCGCGATTGCAAAAGACAAGAAGATCAAGATTCCAAGCCTGCCGCAATTTATCGTGACGCGCGGGACGGCGTATTGCCTGCTGCCGAGCATGAAGACGCTGCGGCGCGTTGCGGGGCTGTCGGAATAGCAAGGTGCCGGCCTGCATCAGCCTGTCGCCGCACGCCTTGCCGCCTTGCAACGGCTACGATTGATGCCGCAACGCTTCCGCCTGCTCCAGCCAGTACGTCATGCCGAGATTGCGGTACATTGTCGTCGCCGTCACAACATGCTCCTGCGCCTGCTCGCTCGCGCCGGTGCGCAGGTAGACCTTGCCGAGACCGAGGTGACAATGGGCGACAAGGGGGCGCATGCCGAGCCGCTCGGCGAGGGCCAGCGCCTGGCGATAATGACCTTCGCCGCGCCCGGCATCGAACTGATCGGGGTGGGTTGCGGCGTCGCCGAGCAGGTGCAGCACATGGGCCTCGAACCCGGGTTGGGACGAACAGAATTCGAGCGCGCGATCGCCGAGGCGCCTCGCCTCGTCGCACCGGCCGAGCAGCAGACAGGCGCGCGCCAGTGAGCAATAGAACCAGGCGAGTGACGCGAGGATGCGGCCCGCCGCCAGACGCTCAAGCAGCGGCTCTGCTTCCAGGATCCGGTTCAGTGCCTCGTTTGCATCGCCGACCTGCGCCATTGGCCAGGTGGAGGCGGCCACTCCCCAGGAAAGGTGGAAAGGGAATTTCCCCGTCCGGGCAATCGCAACCCAGCGCTCGATCCGCGAGAGCGCCTCGGCCCAGTCGCCCTTCAGAATATGCAATACGCTCGACGCGAAGAGGGCCATGCTGATGGTAAAAGCGTGCTGGGTCGGCGCGGTGAGGCGCATCATCTCGGCTTCGTAGCTGGCCGCTTCGGCGAAGTGGCCGCGCTCGGCGAGGCTCTGGACCAGGCAACCCCGATCCCAGACCGACGGAGGTCCGCCAAGGCCGAGCGTCTCGTGGACCCAATCGGCAGGCAATGCGGCGAGGTTGCCGGTGGCGAGTTCAATCACCCGATCATAGTGACCCGCGGCGTGATGCGCCTGCACGAGAAGGCTCGTGGTGACGATACGAAGTCGCAAATCGTCGAGGCGACCGGCGACCTCCAGCGCGCGCGAACCGGCTGCGATCGCCTGATTGACCTCGCCCGCCAGCGAGTGGACCACCGTCATGAACCCATAGACCTGGCCGCGCCGGCGGTCGTCGTTCAGCCGGTCGGCGAGGGCCTCGGCTTCGCGCAGGCACTCCAGCATCCGCACGCTTTGGCCGAGTTCGAGCAACACCGGACGCAACTCGATACGGACATCGCAGCTCTGCTCCAGCGTGGACCGGCTCTCCGGCAATGTTTCGAGCAAGATCCGCGCTCGCTCAAAGGAGCTGACGGCCTCGCGGTTGGCCGACCGCGCGCATGCGAGCCGGCCTGCCTTGAGCCAATAGGCGATCGCCTCGCTGGCAAGCCCGGCCTCGGTGAAATGATGGGCGACCACCTCAGGTTGGGTCTCGGCCAGCGCCGGGAATCGTTCGATGAGCCCTGCAGCGATGCTCGCATGCAGCGGTTGCCGCCGGCTCCTGAGCATTGTGGCGTAGGCAGCGTCCTGCACCAGCGCGTGCTTGAACGAGTAGGTCGCGTCCGGGGTCGCTCCGCGCCGGGAAATGAGGCCGGAATCGGTCAACCGCTCGAGCGCCGCGTCGAGATCGATCGAGGCCATGGCCGACACCGCGGCGATCATCTCGTGGGAGAACTCCCTTCCGATTGCGGCGCCGATCTGCGCCACGTCCTTGACCGAGGCGAGGCGATCGAGGCGCGCCACCAGCGAAGCCTGCAGCGTCGCTGGAATGGCGAGTTCCGGCAGCGGCCCGTCGAGCGCGTAGCCCTCGTCGGTCTCGCGCAGGACGCCGCTCTCGATCAGCGCGCTGGTCAGTTCCTCGATGAACAGCGGCACGCCATCTGCGCGCGCGAGGACCTGATCGACGACCGCGTCGGGCAGCGCCTTGTCCCTGGCGACGCCGGCAATGATGCCGGCGCTGTCGCGACGGCCGAGGCGGTTCAAGGGCAGCATCGACACATGCGGCTCACCGACCCAGTTCGGCCGAAGCTCCGGCCGCCCCGTGACCACCAGCAGCACCGGCATGCCGGCGGCACGGACAACCATTCGTTCGAGCAAATCCTGTGACGTCGGATCGATCCAGTGGGCGTCCTCGACGAGGATCAGCACGGCGCCCTGCACTGCGGCGCCGACGAGTTGATCGAGAATCGCGGTGAGGGTCATCTCCCGCTTCTGCTGCGGGCTAACCTCCAGGGCCGGATAGCGCTCGTCCGCCGGCACCCCCAACAGTTCGGCGATCAGCGCCACGTCGCGGGGCAGATTTTTCGCCGTCGGCCTGAGCAGGGCCTCCAATTTGTCGAGCTTCGCGCTGCAGTCGCTGCCTGGCTCAAATCCCGCGGCCTGCTCGAGCTGCGTAATCAACGGGTAGAGCGGGCTCTGCGTATGGTGTGGAGAACAGAAATAGCGAAGTCGAGCATGCGGCTCGCCCTCGAGCCTGACCAGCAGGGTTTCAGAAATGCGCGACTTGCCGATGCCGGGCTCTCCGGAGAGCAGCACGACCCGCCCTTCGCCGTGCTTGGCCTGATCCCAGCGCCGCAGCAGCAGCTCGATCTCCTCCTGCCGGCCGACGAGTGCGGACTGCGCACTGGCGCGACGCGCCTCGAAGCGGCTGACGCCGGCCGCTTCGCCGCGCACCTGCCACGCCTCGACCGGCTGCGGCAGGCCCTTCACGTCTATCGCAGCCAAGGCGCGGCAGTCGAACATCCGCCCAACCAGCCGCCACGTGCTGGCCGCAATAACGACCTCGCCCGGCGGTGCCGCGGCCTGCAGCCTCGCCGCCAGGTTCGGCGTCCCGCCGATCGCAACGCGCTTTGCGATATCGCCCGTTCCCAGCTGCTCGCCGACGACGACCAATCCGGTGGCGATGCCGACACGTGCCTGAAGGGGCACGCCGGAACCAGCCTTCAGCGTGCGGACGCTGTCCAGGATCGCAAGGCCGGCGCGCACGGCCTGCTCCGTGTCATGCTCATCGGCCGCGGGGTAGCCGAAATAGACCAGCGCGCCATCGCCGAGATACTGGGCGACAAATCCATCGAAGCGCGACACCACATCGTCGATTGCCTTGTGGAAAGCCGTGATCAGATCCCGCATGTGCTCGGGGTCGAGACGTGCCGAGAGAGCCATCGAATCGACGATGTCGCACGCCATGATCGTGAGCTGTCGTCGCTCGGAGCTGTCCGAGCTAAACGCCGCCGATGGCGATTCGCTCAGCGCTATGGGGCTCTCGGCGTCGATCTCCTGCTCGGGGTTGCCCTTCATATCGGCAAGGGGCTGCTCCGTCACCGACGGCAGCGGGGGATTGGCGATCTCCCTGACGGCGGCCGATCCGCTTGGCGATTGCATGCTGCGTAGCCCGGCGGCGAGCGACCTGGTCGCCGCATCCGGCTCCGTGTTCAGCTCGCGCCTGAGCAGCGCAACGAGACCCTGGTAGTGCTTGAGCGCCTCGGCCTTGCGCCCCGTGTCGGCCAATGCCTGAACGATCAGCCGATGGGCGTCCTCGCGCATGTTGTTGAGCGCAATGGCGCGCTGGCCGGCTTTCAGCGCCTGTTCGGCGCGACCGGCGGCCAGTTCCTGTTCACCGAACCTCACCATGGCGCCGAGTGCGAGCTCAAATAACCTCTCACGTTCGCCAGTGAGCCATTCGTTCCAGCCCTCTTCGCCGACGGTAACGTCGTCGATGAACCGGCCCCGGTAGAGGTCGGCAGCCGCGCTCAACGCATCGCGACTGCCCTCGCGGACCAGGGCCTCGAACCGGCCGACATCGCACTCGATGACCGCCGCATTGAGCGATACGACCTCGCCGTCGCCCTCCAGAGCGTCCTGGCCGAGCAACTTGCGCAGCCGGAAGAGGGCCTGGCGCAGGTTCTGCTTGGCCTGCGCGTCGAAATGCGAGCCCCACAACAGCGCGGACAGCTTCTCACGCGGCTGCGGCCGGGGCGCGGTGCAGGCCAGATAGGCCAACAAGCCCGCAAGCTTCTTGCTCGGCAGGTCGACAACGCCCAGCGGTCCGGTCAGCTCGAAGCCGCCCAGCAATGAAAGATGAAATATCGGAGACGACGCGCCGTCCATTGGCGCACGCGAAATTCGCACAGTGATGCCCTTCCAGGGCGGATCTTACACGTTTCACGGTCTGCCGAGCAAATTTAACGCCACGGTGACGCCAGGCTAACGCCGATGACGACGGCGACAGGCTTCAAGTGCTGTCACGCCAGCGAGGTGCCGAACATTGCGACCGCGAAAATCTCGCCCCAAAGATGCGTGGGAATACGGCGCAACCGCGCAGCACGAAGCCACAAATGCCAGGAGCAAGCGATGTCACTTCAACAGCGCAATTTCATGGGAGCCGCCGAGATTCCGACGGAACTTCCTTTCGATACAAATTGCGGACCCGCAGCCAGATTCAGATCGATTTTTGCGGCCTTCCTGAACGCTCTTCATCAATCGAGGCGCCTTAGGGCGGCGCGCATCATCCATCAACACCGGCTCCTGATCGCGGACCTTCGAGTAAGGAACGCCTCCGTGACGCCTGGCTAGCGCCGGCGACAGACTTCAATTGGTTTCACGTGCCGTCGTGCCGGGACATTCCGGTCGCAAAAATCGGAGAACCATTATGCGCACCCATCCCGCTATCGCGATCGCGACAGGCATCCTGGTTGGATTCGGCCTGAAGCTGGTTTTCTTCTCCGCTCCGACTGTTGCGGCGGACGTCGGCTCCACCGAACGCGTGAGCATCGATGTCTCCGAGATGCACCGTCAGATCAAAAATCTTCCGGTGGAGAATTTTCACGACATGACATTCGGCTTTTCCAATGGTGGTTGATCGGACGATCTCACCTCCGGAGGTACCAACTCCGTGTCCGCCACCTTCCAAAATGAGGACGCGCTTTGAATAGTCTGATCGCCACCTACATTGCATGGATTATTGCCCAGACTGGTTTGTCGGTTCCCGATCATCCGCCGATCCATTTCGTAACGCCAACGGAAATGGCTATGCGATATGGCACGCCGGAAAATAGCGGGCTGGAGTTGCAAGCGCTCTATAATCGCACCGAAGGTGCAATTTACCTGCCGCAGGCATGGCGACCCGATGATCTCAGGCAGAAGAGCGCCCTACTGCACGAACTGGTGCACCATGTGCAGAGGTCCAACAACATGGACCTACCTTGTATTGCCGCTTACGAACGCCAGGCCTATGAGCTGCAAATCAAATGGCTGCGAGAACAAGGGGTGGAAGATCCCTACGCCCTGATCGGGATAAGCGGGCTTGGCATCTACATGCTAAGCGTCTGTCGTGATGGGTCATAGGGGTGGACATCGCGCATCGACGGCTGCGTCTACCGCAACGCGGAAGACCCCTGATGACATTGTAATCGTAGCCAACGGGTCGGACCTGGCCAAGGCGCGCGCCTGGACGGCGAGCGATGATTAGCACTGCCGCTTCCGCGCGCCGGACATCGCGGCCGAGACAATGCGCATCGAGAATGGCCTCGACGTCCTTGAGGCTGTGGCCGGTGAAGGTCGCGATCAGCAATCAGGAAGCCAACTGACGGGGGACGAAGAACGTCCGCTTCAGCTTGTTGACGGCGCGAACGGCCAAACCGAGCAGGAATGGACTGGTCTGGCGGAAGACGGCGACCTTCTTCACATAGCCCTCGACATGCCATTTGGCGTGGGCACCGTTGTGGAAAACGATCACGTCACCGACGCCGTAACGTTTCGGTGGCATGCCCTTGCTCTCAAGCACGATCGATCCTTCCTGGATTACGATGGTCTCGTCGACATCGTAGTACCAGTTGAATTTGCCCTCAGTGCAGGACCAGATCACGGTTGTGGCAGCGCCGTCCGCGCTCGTCGACAGCACATGCGAGCGGGCTTCCGGGTTGCCTTCAAGGATCCAGGATGGCTCGATCGGCGACGGCTTGAGATCCACGTTCAAATGGCCGGTTTCAATAAGCGCAAGCGGCATCGATCACCTCAGCGGATTGAATAAGTGGGCACGGCTCAACAGCGTCCCGGCCCCGCGAGTTGCAGATTGCTAATTCTCGCGAGACGGATGGATTAGATTATCCCAAAAAGAATGAAGAGTGGTCGCTCAACGCGGGTTACCTCTAAAGAGGCACCTCAGGCGCCGTGTCGAAACTCGAGATGAAGTTAGAATGCGAGCTGGCGCCCGGCGAAAAGGGGCGATGATGCGACGAAGCTGGTGTGACAAGGAGACCGGCTATGATTCGAGGTTTCAAGGTCCGTTCCACTGAGCGCGATGCTCAGACCGATAGCGAACGGTTCGGTTCGATTTCGGCCGCGATTACCGCCGCGGTTGCGTCAGTTCAGAAGGAGAGGGACGCGTTGCGTGGGCGAGTAGATGCGGCCCGCGATCTGGCTTCCTTTGCCGCGGGCACGGACTACGAGGAATATCTGACCCGGGATGCCAAGGACGCGTCCATGATCAAAGAATACGAATCGCAGATGATAGCCGGCGAAAAGCGCGTGCAGGAGCTGGAGGGCCAGCTTGGCAGTCTGATCGCTGTTCAGGAAGTTTTCAGCCGCTACTTCCCGGCATGTCAGGGTAGGCGGAGGTGAGGGCCGGCTACATCTAGGCGGTGTTGCCGGCGTCCACCGTCAGCACAGTGCCGGTGATGTTCCGGCCGCCTTCGCCCAGGAGATACTCGACCATCGAAGCGATGTCGTCGGCCTCGGGCAGGCGGCGCAATGCGCTGCGGCCGGCGATCCGCCGGCGGCCGTCGTCGTCCAGGGACTTGGTCAATTCGGTGTCGACGAAGCCGGGCGCGATCGCGTTCACGGTGATGCCGAGCTTGCCGACCTCGCGGGACAGCGAACGGGTGAATCCGCCGGCCGCTGCCTTGGACGCGGCGTAGACGGACAGGCCGTTGTAGCCGGTCGAGGCGATGATGGAGGAGATGTTGACGATGCGCCCGGCGCCGTCGGCCATCATATGGCGCACCACGTATTTGGTCAGAACGATCGGCGACAGCACGTTCAGACGGATCAACGCCTCGATCTCGGAATTGCGCGTGTTGGCCAGCAGCCCTTCGGCGCTGATCCCGGCATTGTTGACGAGGCCGTAGATCGCGCCGAAGGCGTCGCGCAGCTCCTTCACGAAGGCGGGAATCTTGTCGGTCTGGCCGAGATCGAACGCCCTGAAGTGCAGGCGCTCCGCTCCCGCGTCGCGGATGGCCCGTCCCAGCTCCTCGCTCTCGCGGCGCGCAACCGCCACCACATTGTAGTCGCCGGATGCGGCAAGCCTGCGCGCAATCGCAAGCCCGATGCCGCGACTGCCGCCAGTGACGAGGACATTATGCATCGGCGCGCGTCAGTTTGCCGGCCGCCGTGAGGTCGAGCCGCTCGACGAAGCGGATCACCGCAGGCACCTTGTATGCTGCCAGCGAGTCGTTGCACCGGCTGAGAATCTCCGTACGGATCGTCTCGTGGCGACCAGCGTCGGTGCCGTCAGCGAGGACGATGTCGGCGACCACGATGGCGCCAGTGATCGGGCTTCTGCGCGACCGCGCGCGCGACATTCGCACGGACTCGTGCCGATTGATCACGGTCTCAACCTCCTCGGGATGGACCTTCAGCCCGCCGATGTTGATGATGCCGGTGCGCCGGCCGACAAAGTAGTAGCGCTCGTCGCGCAGTTCGACCAAGTCACCGGTGTCGACAAAGCCCTCGGCGTCGGTGAGCTGCGGCGCGTCGGTGCCGATATAGGCGCGCGCCGTGCGGTGAGAGCGGATCCGAAGCGAGCCGTCGACGACCTTCATCTCGACGCCGTCGCGGTTCCGCCCGATCAGGTCGGCGGGAAAACCCTCGCGCCCGTCGTTGACCGCGAAGCCAACGCCGGCCTCGGTCGAAGCATAGGCATGGCCGATCGACGCATGCGGAAACGCCCGGGCGAGGCCGTCGAGCACCGCCTGGTCGGCGATTTCGCCGGACAGGCGGACATAGCGTGGCGAGAAGTCCGCGACCGCGCTGCTCATCAGGAGCTTGCGCCAGTGCGACGGTGTCCCGGAAATGTGGGTGACGCCGCCCGCACGCAGACGTGCTACGTGATCGACCATGGCTTCCCTGGGCTCCGACAGCACCATCGATCCGCCGCCGATCACCGCGCGCAGGAAGATCTGCAGGCCGCCGTAGCGACGGATGTCGTAGAACGTCGCCCAGGTAGCGTTCTGGTAGCGCGCAGCTCCGTCGGCGATGATCGCGCCGGCCAGCCCGTCGAGCGTATGGCCGACGATCTTGGGCGGCCCGGATGTGCCCGAGGTCAGCATCAGCCACTCGGTCGCGCGTTCGGTCTTCCATCCCGCACCCGGCTGTTCAGGCAGACCGGCGCCGACGACCAGGTACGCGCCATCATCGCATCGGTGCAGCGGCCTGTCGGTCACGATGGCGTCGATCTCGGCATTCGCAAGCAGGGCCTCGATGTGATCCGGATCGAGGTCGGGCGGGCACAGAAGCATGCGGCGAGCGACGCCGTCGAGCTCGATCATCGCGAGCGCAGACTGCAGCTGTCCCGACGTCGCAAGCAGCACCGAGCGGCCGGACAGCTCGCGAAATCTGCCGATCAGACAGCTGTACCCGAGAATGTCGGTCAGCGATATGACGTGCCGGGCATCGGAAATCGTGCGGCCCTTCAGCGCCGGGCCGAGATATTCGCGCAGCGCTAAGACGTCAGGCTGGGACATTCTCGTAGACTCTGATGAATTCGCCGACGGTCGACGGGAAGGCGGCGTCCTCCGCGATGGTGAACGGATCGATGCCGAGATCGTCCTCCAGCCGCGCGACCAGGATCGCGAATGCCAGAGAATCGAACCCGGTGTCCTGCAGCGGCAGATCGTCCCGGAGCGGCGGAAGGGTGACCTTTTGCTCTTCAGCGATCTGCTGCATCGCCGAGAAAATCCTCAACTTTACCGACATGTACACCTCACTTCTTCAAAAAAGCGGCTTTTTGAGCCGACCCTAAAACCTGATTCCGCCCTCCACGACGCGCGCGTAGGCGGCCCGGTCGATCGAACGATAGGCGCCGGTCGCCGGATCGCGCAGGAACAGCCGGTCGCTCACGACGGAAGGATCGAATCCCTCGCGGATCAACCGCTGCTTGTTTTTCTTGAAGGTCTCGGTGGCGTCGAGCTCCCCACAGAACCTGACGAACACCGGAAGGGCATAGACCGGGAGCCGGCGCGACAGGTGTTCCGCGAAGATCCCAAGATCGAAACGCTGGTCCACGACCAAGGCCGCCATGCCGGCGCGGCCGTCGGCGCCGGGGACGACGGCCCCGTAGGTTGAGGCGTCAAGAACGCCGGGGCAGTCCATGATCGCGTCGTTCACCTCGCTGGTCGCGACGTTCTCGCCCTTCCAACGGAAGGTGTCGCCGACCCGGTCGACGAAATAGAAGTAGCCCTGCTGGTCCCGAAGCATCAGATCGCCAGTCCGGAACCAGGCGTCGCCTTCCGCAAAGACGTCGCGGAGAATCTTCTTCTCGGTCTCGGCCGGCTCTGTATAGCCTTCGAAAGGTCCGCCGCCCCGATCTGCGGTGCCGATGCGCCCGATTGCCTCGCCGACCTCGCCGTGCGTGCACGCGATGCAGAGCCCGTCGTCGCCGCGGATCGGGCTGCCGCTGTCGGCATCGACCTTCACGATCGAGGCGGGAAAGCGATGCGCCAGCAGCGGCGGGATACGGCCGATTGCGCCGGGTTTTCCTTCGAAGTTGAATAGCGAAAAATTACCTTCCGTCGCGGCGTAGAATTCCAGGACCTGCGGAATCGCGAACCGCTTCGCGAACGCCTCCCAGATGTCGCCGCGCAATCCGTTGCCGACGGCCAGCCGCAGCCCGTGTCCGACCTCTAGCCCGGACGCCGGTGCGTTCAGAAGGTAGCGGCAGAGTTCACCGATATACTGGAAGACGGTGCAGTCGAAATACATGATGTCATCCCAGAAGTCCTCTGCGGAGAACTTCTCGGCGATCACGACTGAACCGCCGGCGCGAAGCATGCTGCAAGGCGCGACGACACCGCCCACCGAATGATGGAGCGGCAGGCAATCGTAAAGGCGGTCGTGGATGGAAGCGTCTGTCAGCCCGGCAAACCATCCTCCCCAGCTGAGGATGCGGCGATGACTGACATTTACCGCCTTTGGCAGTCCCGTGGTGCCCGAGGTGTAGATGAGCAGGGCGCGTTCATTGATCGTGACGTCGCCGCGCTCGACGGAGGACAGCGGACGCGGATCGGCGGCGGCGAGCGCCGCATCCAGGTCGGCGCCAGCGCTGCCGGGACCGATTCTCCACATTTGGGGCACGCGATCCAGGTGCGGACGTGCGGCTTCGAACGCATTCATGCAATCGGCGGCAACAACGATGTGGTCGGCACGCGCAACGTCGATGCAATGGGCGAGGGACCGGCCGACCAGCCGGGTGTTGATTAGCGCCACCGTACCGCCAACGCTGCTGATGCCGAGCCAGCAGGCGACGTACTCCGGCCGGTTCGGCATCAGCAGACAGACGGTGTCGCCGGCGCGGATGCCCAGACTCCGCGCCCAACGCGCATATTGGCTGATCCGGGCGCTGAGCTCCCCGTAGGTGAAGGATTGGCGGTCCGAGAGCAGTGCAGGGCGTTCGGGTTGCCGTTTCGCCCATTCTTCAACGACGTCGGCGAATAGCCGTTGCGGCTCGGCCTCGATCCGCGAGGTCAGTTCGATGGCCTTCAGCCAGGCTTTGGTGGCAGACGGTCTGTGTCGCGGGTCGCCGCTTTCAGTCGCCCGCTGAACTGCGCCTGCTTTCATGATCTGACCCAGATGTTTTCGATCGTTGTTCGCGCCGACCAGGTCGCGAAGCGGTAGAGCTGCGGCGGAAGGAGCGACGAGGCGCACCGGACCGGGCGCGACCTTGCGATCACTGTCGATAAGGTTTCGCTCGATCGCCCAAGACGCATCTCTGTCCAACTCCCTCATCCCGTCCCGGGGCCGAGTTGGTTGAGGATCATAACCTCCAGCGTCTTCACCGATTGGAAATTCTCGGGCGTGATCTCGGGCTGGGGAAGGGTGAGATCGAACTCGGCTTCGACCTTGAGCATCAGCGCGACCATATCCATCGAGTCCAGTCCGATATCCACCAGCCGGGATTCCGGGTGGACATCCGCGATGATAGCGTTCTGCGCGAGGACGTTCCTGACGACGGAAAGAACACGCTCTTGGACGTTTGCGGCAAAGTCTTGCATTTCAGCTCCACTCATCGCGTGACGGGGCAGATCATGATCGGCGTGACGATACCTGACTGCAGCTCAGGTCAGTAGCTCCACTTCGGGGGTACCCCGCTTGGGAGCACGTTCTCGGCAACATCCACCTTTGCGCCGCCGACTCCGCAACTGCGGTCGGTTAGATTGCCGCCATCGAACTCGCGCGGAATTCATCTCGACCCGGTTCGGGTCTCCGACCATCAAACAAATGGGAGCCGTTGGGCCATGAATGTGCAGGAAGTCCAGTTCCGCAGCCTCGCCCGGGAAAGCAGCCGAGTACCATTTTCTCCCGATAGCGCCTCGTTCCAGCAGCGGGCTGCCGCCGTCGCGGAGGCTGCGGCGTCGGAGGCCGAAGCGGTCGACCGCGAGGCGCGCTTCCCGCTGAAGGCCATTGACGCAGCGCGCAAGGAGAGACTTCTAGGCGCCCAGATCCCGATCGAGTTCGGCGGCGACGGCGCGTCGATTTCCGAGGTGGCCGACATGTGCTACGCGCTCGGACGCGCCTGCGCCTCGGCCGGGATGATCTTCGCGATGCATCAGACCAAGATCGCCTGTCTGGTTCGTCACGGCGCGGGCAGCAGTTGGCACGAAAGGCTCATGCGCCGCGTGGCGGCCGAACAACTGCTCCTGGCGTCTTCGACCACGGAAGGCCAGAACGGCGGAAACATACGCTTCAGCTCGGCCGCGGTGGAGCGCGAGGGCGCCGAGATCTCGCTGGTGCGTGACGCAACGGTGATTTCCTACGGCGCCGAGGCGGACGGCATCGTAACCATCGCTCGCCGCGCCGACGACGCCACCGGATCCGATCAGGTACTGTTGGCCATCACACGGGACGACTACACGCTGGAGCAAACTCTCGCATGGGAGACGCTCGGCATGCGTGGCACCTGCAGCGCCGGCTTCAAGCTGAGCTTCAAGGGCTCCGCGGAACAGATATTCCCCGTGGCATACGAAAAGATCCATGCGCAGACCATGACGCCCGTCGCGCACCTGTGCTGGTCGTCGGTCTGGGCGGGAATCGCGGCCGCAGCGGTCGACCGGGCGCAGCTCTTCATCCGCAAAGCCGCCCGCGGGGCCGGTGGCAACCTGCCTCCCGGCGCGCCGCATTTTACCGCCGCCAAGATGACTCTGACGAAACTGCGCGCCATCATCGCCGCGAACCTCGACTCTTTTGCGGCCCGCGAGCAAGACGAGCGCGCGCTTGCGTCCATCGACTTCCAGTCCTCGATCAACCTTCTCAAGGTGGAGGCCTCCGAACTCGCGGTCGCGGTCGTCATGCATGCGATGCGCGCGTGCGGCCTGTCCGGCTATCGCAACGACACCGATGTCAGCGTCGGCCGCCACCTCCGCGACGTGCTGTCGGCTCCGATCATGATCAACAACGATCGCATCCTTGCCAGCATGGGTAGCGCCACTCTGATGAGCGCCGTCCCGGCGTCACTGCGCGATTGATTTTTTTCTCGAAGAAATGGGGTTGATATGAACGTAGCCATGTTTGCTGCACCGGCGGAACCCACTCCGTCTCAGGCTGATCCGCTGGACCATCTTGCCGACGTGCTGTTCCATAAGATGGGCTCTCCGGGTGTCTATGGCCGCACCGCGCTCTATGAAGACGTCGTGGAGCGGCTCGCGGCGCTGATCACGCGGCACCGCGAACCGGACACCGAGGTGATGCGCTTTCCGCCCGT
The DNA here is from genome assembly GCF_018131065.1 of Bradyrhizobium sp. AUGA SZCCT0431. Taxonomy (NCBI): domain Bacteria; kingdom Pseudomonadati; phylum Pseudomonadota; class Alphaproteobacteria; order Hyphomicrobiales; family Nitrobacteraceae; genus Bradyrhizobium; species Bradyrhizobium sp. AUGA SZCCT0431. Next base: position 82,700 of record NZ_JAFCLR010000013.1, read on the forward strand.
CATGAACCGCACGCAGCTTGAGAGGTCGGGCTATCTGAAGAGCTTTCCGAACCTGCTCGGCTGTGTCTGCGGCCTGCACGGCACGGAAAGTGAGATCGACGCGGCGGTCAGCCGTTTCGATGCCGGCGGCGACTGGACCATGTCACTTTCACCGGCCGACCTCGTGCTGTCGCCGGCCGCCTGCTATCCGGTCTATCCGATCGCGGCGAGCCGGGGTCCCTTGCCGGCGGGCGGCTTATCCTTCGACGTGGCCGCCGATTGCTTCCGTCGCGAGCCCTCGCGCCATCTCGACCGGCTGCAGTCCTTCAGGATGCGCGAATACGTTTGCATCGGCAGCCCCGACCACGTCTCGGCGTTTCGGGAGCGTTGGATGGTGCTCGCTCAGGAGATCGCCCGCGATCTCGGGCTGACCTTCAGGGTCGACTACGCCAGCGATCCGTTCTTCGGCCGGGTCGGCCAGATGATGGCGGTGAGCCAAAAGCAGCAGTCGCTGAAATTCGAGTTGCTGGTGCCCCTGCGCTCCGAGGAGCAACCGACTGCATGCATGAGCTTCAACTATCACCGCGATCACTTCGGCACCGCCTGGGGCATTGCGGACGCGACCGGTGAGCCGGCCCATACCGCTTGCGTGGCCTTCGGAATGGATCGTCTCGCTGTCGCCATGTTCCATACCCACGGCAAAACCGTCGCGAGGTGGCCGACCGCGGTGCGGGACCTGCTCGGCTTCCCGCGGGACGATCGTTAGACGACTTCGGCATTCGAGGAACTGCGATGCACCAACGAACTCCCGAGGTAGCCCTCGACCGAAGAGCCGAAGGGCCAACCTCCATGAAAAGAGAGACCATCGCCGTCCACGGCGGCTTCGACAACGATCCGACCACCAAAGCCGTCGCCGTGCCGATCTATCAGACCGCCTCGTACGCCTTCGACAGCGCCGACCATGGCGCCGCGCTCTTCAACCTCGAAGTGGACGGCTTCCGCTACACCCGGATCGGCAATCCGACCAACGCGGTGCTGGAGAAGCGCGTTGCCGCCATGGAAGGAGGCGTCGAGGCGCTCAGCGTGGCGTGTGGCCAGGCCGCGGTGAACTATGCGGTGGTCAACATCGCGGAGATGGGCAGCAACATCGTCTCGGTCCCGCAGCTCTACGGCACCACGCATACGCTGTTCGCGCACATCCTGCCGAGGCAGGGCATCACGGTCCGGTTCTCGGAAGACGACAGTCCGGCGAGCATGGAAAGACTGATCGACGACGATACGCGTGCGGTGTTCTGCGAGAGCGTAGGAAATCCGGCCGGAAACGTTTGCGACATCGAAGCGATAGCCGAGGTCGCCCACAGGCATGGCGTGCCGCTGATCGTCGACAACACGGTTCCTACCCCGATTCTGCTCAGACCGATCGAATACGGAGCGGACATCGTGGTAGAGTCGCTGACGAAGTTCATGGGCGGGCACGGCACCACGCTCGGCGGAATCATCGTCGATAGCGGCAGGTTCCCTTGGGCGAAGCATCGCCGGCGCTTTCCGATGCTGAACGAGCCGGAGAAATCTTACCACGGGCTGGTCTTCACCGAGCGCTACGGGGCCGCCGCCTACATCGCTCGCTGCCGCGCCGTCTCCCAGAGGACCACGGGCTCCATCCTGGCGCCCTTTAACGCCTTCCTGCTGCTCCAGGGCATCGAGACCGTCGCGGTGCGGATCGAACGGCACGTCGAGAATGCCGAGAAGGTCGCGCGGTTTCTGCGCGACGACCGCCGCGTCGGATGGGTCAACTATGCGGGCTTTGACGATAGCCCCTATCACGCGCTGACGCAGAAATATCTGGGCGGCCGCGCGTGTTCGCTGCTGACCTTCGGCGTGGCCGGAGGGTTCGAGGCCGGCAAGCGGTTCTACGACGCGCTGAAACTGTTCAAGCGGCTGGTCAATATCGGGGACGCGAAATCGCTTGCCTGTCACCCGGCATCGACCACCCACCGGCAAATGTCGCCCGAAGAGCAGGAACGGGCCGGCGTGCGGCCCGAGATGATCAGACTGAGCGTTGGTATCGAGCACGCCGACGACATCATCGCCGACCTCGATCAGGCGCTCCGTGCCGCAGATTGAATGCAGGTCAACCATGAAGGCATTCCGATGCCCGTCCTAGTAAATATAGACTCGTACGAACACCACCTCTTCTCAAGAGCGCGGAACGGAAGCGGCGCTGAGTCCCCCGGAAACCGGAAGGAATGCCTCGATATCGGGCTGATCAACAACATGTCAGATGCCGCCTTGATGTCCACCGAGCGCCAGCTGTTCGACCTGCTCGGCGCGGCGGCCGGAGAGCTCCTGGTCAGGCTGCATTTCTACACGATGGAGACGACGCCGCGTTCGGACTGGGGGCGCGATTACGTGCGTCGCTACTACCGCGGCACCGACGATCTGCTGAACAGGAGCCTGGACGGAGTGATCGTGACCGGCGCCGAACCGAGAGCCGCCAGCCTGACGGAAGAACCATACTGGTCCACCTTCGTCCAAATCATCGACTGGGCCAGGGAGAGCACCGTTTCTTCGGTGTTTTCCTGTCTGGCCGTCCATGGGGCCGTCCTGCACCTGGATGGTGTAGAGCGCCACAAGCTGCCTGCCAAATGCATCGGCGTCTTCGCTCAAACGAAGACGAGAGATCATCCCTTGATGCGCAACGTTCCGGCGACCTTCAGAACACCGCACGCCCGGTGGAACGAGGTGCAGGAGGGGGCTGTCGAGAGCTGCGGATATTCCGTTCTCACCAAGTCGGCTGAGGCCGGCGTCGACTGCTTCGTCAAGCAACAGAGGAAGAGCCTCTTCGTCCATTTCCAGGGCCATCCGGAGTACGACACCCATAGCCTGTTGGCTGAATTCAGAAGGGACATGGGTCGTTTCCTCCGGGGAGAGAGTGAGGTCTGTCCGACGATACCGAGAGGCTATTTCGTCTCGGAGGCGGAAGAGATTCTAACGGCCTTCCGGCGGAAAGCCCTTTCCGACAGAAGTCCGGAGCTTTTCGCCGATTTCCCGGTCGACCAACTGGCGAAGGATCTGAGAAACGTCTGGCATCCGCCGGCCAGGCGCATATACCGCAACTGGCTGCTGTACATGGCCTCGCAGCGAGCTGGACGCTCAAAGCCGTTTGCCTTCAACGGAAGTTATCGAACGAGGCCCAGACCTGCCGCGGCTTAGATCATGGGTGCGTCCGGGCAACATGGAGAACCGGAGCAATGGCCGCGGTCCGCTAGCCGGGCTCTCGCTCGCCGACCTGCCGACGAAGAAGCGGGAGCGGATTGTATGATGGAGTTCGGACCGTGATCCGATGCCGCGAGATAGGACCAGCCGATCTTGCTGCCATCGCCGATCTTCTGACGCGCGGCTTTGCCCGCCGTTCGCGCGACTACTGGATGGACGGGCTCCGGCGCGCTTCCGTGCGTGAGGTACCCGATGGTTTCCCCCGCTTCGGGTACATGCTCGACCATGAAGGAATGCCCGTCGGTGTTCTGCTGTTGATCTACACGGAACGGGACGATGGCGGCGGGACCTCGATCCGCTGCAATCTCTCCAGCTGGTATGTGGAACCTGCCTTCCGCAACTACGCCCCCATGCTGACCAGCGTCGCGCAGCGCCACAAGCGCGTCACATACGTCAACATCAGCCCGGCCTTCTCGACCTGGCGGACCATTGAGGCCCAGGGATTCCGCCCCTATTGCGGCGGCTTGTTCTTCTCCTTTCCGGCGCTGTCGCGTCCGAAGAGTATGCGCGTCGAAGTCGTTCAGCAGGGCGCGCATGCGGTCGACGGCTTGTCCGACGCCGACGTGGCGCTGCTCGCGCGGCACGCGGCCTACGGCTGCCTAAGCCTGGTGTGCCGCGCGGGCGACGGCCGCGGGTACCCCTTCGTCCTGCAGCCGATGCGCAAACGCGGGATCCCCCTGCCAGCGATGCGGCTGATCTATTGCCCCGATGTGGCCGACTATGTCGCCTGCGCCGGCGCCATCGGCCACTTCCTGCTCCGGCGCGGCCGGATATTGGTCGCCCTCGACGCCAACGGCCCCATGAAGGATCTGGCCGGGTTCTACAGGGGAGAGCGCGGCCGCAAATACTTCAAGGGTCCGCGGTGTCCCCGGCTTGCCGATCTGTCGGATACCGAGCTGGTGATCTATGGACCGTAACTCTGCTGCCAATGGAGAGCCGTCATGATTCCCAACAGCAAGTCCGTCAGCCATTCGCAGACATGGACATTCTTCCAAGGCCAGTGGCGCGAGGGCAATGTGCCGATCATGGGGCCACGCACCCATGGGCTTTGGCTCGGCTCGACCGTGTTCGATGGCGCACGCGCCTTCGAAGGTGTTACGCCCGATCTCGACCGCCATTGCGCCCGCGTCAATCAATCCGCGCTCAACTTCGGGCTCAAGCCGATCGTCGATCTCGACACGTGGCTGGGTCTGGCGCGCGAAGGTATCGCGCACTTCCCGCCCAATGCCGAACTCTACGTTCGCCCGATGTATTGGCCGCAGAATGGTGTGGGCGGCGGCGTGCTCTTCGACCCGGAGACGATGGACTGGTGCCTTTGCATCTACGAAGCGCCGCTACCGAAGCCTGTCGGCAACGCGATCACTCTCTCGCCGTTCCGCAGACCGACCGCCGAATGCGCGCCGGTCGATGCCAAGGCCGCCTGTCTCTACCCGAACTGTTCGCGCGCGCTGATTGAGGCCGCCTCGCGCGGCTTCCAGAACTGCCTGATGCTGGACATGCTGGGTAACGTCGCGGAGTTCGGCAATGCCAACGTGTTCATGGCGAAAGACGGTGTAGTCTACACGCCGGCGGCGAACGGTACGTTCCTGAACGGCATCACACGGCAGCGGGTGATCGAACTCTTGCGCGGAGCGGGCGTCACCGTGGTGGAGGCCACGCTGCGCTATGCCGATTTCCTTGCCGCGGACGAGATCTTTTCAAGCGGCAATTTTGCCAAAGTTGCGCCGGTGATCCGGATCGACGACCGGCCGCTCACGCCCGGGCCGTTCTATGCGCGCGCGCGAAAGCTGTATTGGGAATTTGCGCACGCGGTAAAGCTTGCGGCGTGATGATGATGACCTTCCAACCGAGATCGTGTCGCATGGCTTTTCGAGTTGCCGATCTACTCGTGGATTCTCTGATCGCGCACGGCGTCGACCGGGCATTTAGCGTGCCCGGCGAAAGCTTTCTTGCGCTCCTTGACGCTCTGTACGAACGCGATGAGATCGATCTCGTCACTTGCCGCCACGAGGGAAGCGCGAGTCTTGCCGCAGTTGCCGACGCCAAGCTCACCGGCCGGGCCGGCGTGGTGATGGTAAGCCGCGGGCCGGGCGCATCCAACGCGGCGCTTGGCCTGCATGTAGCTTCCCAGGAGGCCATACCCCTCGTATTGCTGGTTGGTCAGGTCGGCACGGCTGAGCTGAATCGTGACGCAGTGCAGGAGATCGATACGGGGCGGGCGTTCAGTGGCCTTATCAAGTGGTCCACTCGAATCGATTCGGCGGCCCAGGTGCCCGAGATGATGGCGCGGGCATTTTCCGCGGCGCTTGGCGGCACGCCCGGACCGGTGGTGATCGAGCTTCCTGAAGACGTGCTGGAGATGGAGGCGGGTCTGCTCTCCGCCAGGGTTCACGGCGTCGCGCGAGCCGAGCCCAGTCGAGCCGCCGTGGAACAGGCAACCGTCTTGCTTGGCAAGGCGGAGCGACCGATTCTGCTGGTCGGAGGAGAGTGTCGAACCGCGGAATTTCGTAAGGACTTGATCGCGCTGAGCGAGCGCTGGAACGTTCCGGTCGCGGCCACCAACAAGATGCAAGATCAGTTTCCGAACGATCACCGGCTCTGGATTGGACAGCTTGGCTTCTTCACGTCGCCAGCGCATGTTGAGCTCTTTGAGCGAGCGGATCTGATCGTTGCGATCGGAACGCGGCTCGGCGACCTGTCTTCCCTGGGCTTTCGTTTTCCGCGACAATCGCCGACGTCTCAGCCTCTGGTTCACGTCTATCCCGATCCGAATGCGATCGGGACCCACTTTCATACGGATCTTCCAATCGTCGCGTCGGCGCATCCGTTCTTGAGATGCTGGCTCGACTTGCCGGTCGTGTCGCGCGAGCGCGGTGGGTGGATCGAAGCCGTGGCGAAAACCCGAGAGGCGGTGCACGCATGGCCCGAGCCGGCTATCCCCAGCGCTGATGTCTTCGGACATGCCGTGGCGGCGATCGCCAAACGCTTCCCGGCAGATGGTATCGTGACGACCGACTCCGGTAACTTCGCCGCCTGGGTACATCGCATATTCCGCTTCCAGCCGTCGGCCCGACTGCTTGGCTCCGCCTGCGGCGCGATGGGTAGTGGTGTTCCTTCTGCATTGAGCGCGAGCCTTCGCCATCCGAACAATCAGGTGATCGCGTTCTGCGGAGACGGCGGTTTCCTGATGACCGGGAACGAGCTGGCAACTGCCGTTGCCCGCCGGCTCAATATCAAGATTGTGATCTCCAACAACCAATCGTACGGCACCATCCGTTCGTATCAGGAGAAAGCGTTTCCGAAACGTCCTTGCGGTACGGACCTGTCCAACCCCGACTTTGCGGCCCTTGCCCGCGCATTCGGCGCGCAGGGCTATACGATCACGAACGCGGCGCAGGCAACCGAGGTCGTTGCGGAAGCAATGTCGGCCAAGGGCCCCGTAGTGATCGAAGTTCGATCTGATGTAAGCCAAACGCTCGATCGATCCCTCGCTGCTGCGCGCGTTGATGCATCGGAGCGCCGGTAGGCTGTTTATCTGCGGTCCTCAGGCCACGAGCGCCCAATGATCCTGATTGTCCCCCGCTAGGTGTACCTCTGAAGGGGTACCTACGGATATCAGCTGCGCATTGAAAACCGGAATGGTGAGAGGGGATGACGCGCGAGAGCCGATACCAAACCAATTCGCGCCGTTCCATCTGTTCACATGATGAGGGCTCCGCGCAGAGCATAGCCCGGAAGGGTAGGTGTGGTTCCTCCGTGCAGGGAATAGGATGCGCAGGCGAAGTGCATGAACTGCGTAATGCCGGATTAGAAAAGGATATCACCATGGGACAGGTGATTGCAGATGGGGCGCGGAACGCAAAGGCTGCATTGCGCAAGCTGCTTGTGCTGGCGGCGCTGGCCCCGCTGCTCACGATCATTCAGCTGTCCGACGTGGATGCACAGACGCAACCTGCTACTCGTCAGTTGCGACGTGAGGCACCGCCGCTAAAGCCGCAAGTGACGATGAACGCCTGGACCGTTGGCCTCGCCGGAGGTCTTCTTGAGGGCGCGCCCATCCGCCTGGCGGCTGAAGTAGCCCGCGTCGTGGATGATGGTGACAAACTGCACGTTCTTCCGATCGTGACGCGCGGGGCCACGGAAAACGTGAATTCACTGCTTTATCTGCGCGGCATCGATGCTGCCATCATCAATTCCGACGTGCTTGAGGAATACAAGAGCCAGGTGCCCGATATTCAGCAACGGCTGGCCTATGTGCTGAACTTGTTTCCGTCCGAACTTCATATCTTCGTTCGTCCCGAGATTCAGAGCCTGAACGATCTCGTCGGCAAGAAGGTGAACTTCAATACTCAGGGCACCGCGGCAGCCTATTCGGGGCCGCTGATCTTCAGTCGCCTTGGTCTCGATGTGGAAAAGACCTTCATCCCGCATCAGATCGCGCTCGAGCAGATGCGCAAGGGCGAGATGGCCGCGGTCGTCTTCATTACCTCGAAGCCGGTGGATGCTTTCGTGCGCGGCCGCTGGGAGTCAGGGTTCAAGTTCTTGCCCGTCCCCTATGACAGAAAGTTCGAGGACTATTATCTTCCCGCCGCGCTCGATGCCGCAGAATACCCCAATCTGATCAAGCAGGGCGAACGCGTAACGACTATTGCGGTGCCGACCGCTCTGGTCGCGTTCAACTTTCCAGCCAAATCAAACCGCTTTGAGCGCCTTGCGCGCTTTGTGGATTATCTATTCTCGCGGATTGAAAAGTTGCAGCAGCCGGGCTTCGACCAGAAGTGGAAATCGATCAATCTCGCGGCTACCGTTCCTGGTCTTGCGCGTTTCCCTGCAGCGCAGGCGTGGCTCGATCGCGAGCCGCGCGCTACGCATCCATCGCAATGAGACGCGTGGCCGTCCGGTTCGTGGCTGGAATCGCGCTCGCAAGCGGCATTGCTTTGGCGCAAGGGGCACAAGATCATCCGACAGCGCAGCTTCACGATTGTTCCCCGACGGAACGCGCAGAAGGCCTGGAGTGCCCCGAGAAGGCGCCGCGGACTACCGCGCTTCGTCAGGCGAACCAGGGAAACAACTGGATCATCAGCGTGACGATCTCACCCGTCGACTATTCACCGGTCGCTACCGCCACAACATCGTCACGCGATGGTGCAGGCGAATCCGGAGTGAAGCTTTCGATTCGCTGCCGCGGCGGGCGGAGCGAACTGGTGGTCGCCGGGCCCGGCGTTCCCGGTCGCGGCAGCGATTATGCGATTTCCTATCGCGTCAACGACGGTCAGGGGCTGCAGATCGCGGCTGCCGTGCCGACGTCCGGAATCGGAGTCGCGTTCGGGGGCGACGTTGTTCGCTTGCTGCAGTCCCTTCCGGACAGTGGAAGCCTCAGTATTCACCTTACATCCCGGATGGGGACTGCTCTGGATGCAGTGTTCTCGCTAGGCGGGTTGGAGGCGGTGCGTGCGAAGATGGCCACTGTGTGCAGGTGGCCACATCCAGCCACGAAACCCAACGGATGAGCAGTCCAATGACGTGTATTGATAGGAGAGGCATCATGAGCATGTTTCAATATATTGCGCGGGTAATCACCATGGCAGGCGCAACGGTACTGTTCGCCGCGCCATTCGCTGCGGCGGAGCAAGGCGGACGGTACTGGGTGCCGACAACGACGGAGCCCGCTACGCACCATCAGCGCATTGCAGCAAAAGCCACCACACATAACAAAGCCACCACACCTAAAAGGGCCCGATCCCCTCTCGCCGCAAACGCTCGGCTTGCACCCGACTCCAAAGCGCACCGTTTGATTTTGCAGGTGAACACGAACGACCCCGCCGCCATGAATCTCGCGCTCAACAACGCAACGAACGTTGCGCAATACTACAAGGATGCCGGCGAGAAGGTGAAAATCGAGGTCGTCACGTTCGGGCCCGGCCTGCATATGCTGCGCGATGACACATCGCCGGTAAAGGCCCGTATCGAGGAGATGGCGCTGAGTACGCCGGAGGTATCGTTCAAGGCCTGCGGCAATACTCAGGAAAGAATGCACAAGGCCGAGAACAAGGACATCCCGATTGTTCGTCAGGCGGAGGTGGTGAAGTCAGGCGTCGTGCGCGTGATGGAGCTGCAGGAGAAGGGGTGGTCCTATGTAAAACCCTAACCCGAAAGGGGTGGGGGGCCCCCATGCGAGTTATAGGATTTGCGTAGCGGCGGAGCGCATAATAGCGCGACCTGAACAGGTCGCATCGCCAAGCGACGGGTGATTGCAGATGGACCGCACAGTTATTCTCAGTGACGGATCAAATACCGTCTCCGATATCGCAAATGCGTCGCGCATCGATTCGGACACGACGCCGTTTGCGCAGAAGACAATGCAAAGGACAATGAGGCGGCTGCCTGCGCCCGGACGATCCGGGCCCCTGTGGATGGCCGCCGCCATGCTCGCAATGACATGGGCGTCGGAAACGCAGGCGTCCCCCGATCGAGAGCGACCGTTGGCGGATGCGCAGCAAGTGACGGCTGCCCGCAATCTCGATTCTGTTGGAACGGAAGGTGAGGGCGATTTAGTAGCCTTGCCGCCAGGCCGAGCCGGCAACGACAAATCGGTGCAGGTTGTACAAGCGACGATCGGCGACATAAGGCAGTCTCCGGAACAGGAACTTCACTGGGCGGAAAGCCTGTCCTGCGAACTCACCAATGCAAGGCGCGACATCGAGTTGCTGCAACGTCTCGAGCAGGAGCGCGATCGCGCCGAGTGGCTGGAGCAGAGTCTTGCGGCGGCGCGACGCGATGTCGAAACCCAGGCCGCGCTGACGGCCAAAGCGGTCGAAGAGAAGGCGCGCGTGAGGCAGGCTGCGCCGAGCGGTGCGGCTGAGTTGCAGAACTCCCTGCAACAGGCGAGTGAGCGGGCGGAGCGGCTGGAGCAGGATCTCGCGGCGGCGCGACGCGATGTCGGGACCCAGACCGCATTGGCTGCAAAGGCAGGCGAGGAAGCTTCCCGGTCGAAACAGGCGGGGGAGAGCGTCGCTGCGGAGCTGCAGAAGTTCCTGCAACAGGAGCGCGAGCGGTCCGCGCGGCTGGAGCAAGATCTGGCGACGGCGCGGCATGATGTCGAGACCCAGACTGCGCTGGCGACGAAAGCGGGTGAGGAAACTTCCCTGCTGAAAGCGGCGGGGGAGAGCGGCGCGGCGGAGCTGCAGAAGTCCCTGCACCAGGAGCGCGAGCGGTCCGCGCGGCTGGAGCGGGATCTTGCGGCAGCGCGGGGTGATTTCGAGACCCAGGCCGCGCTGGCGGCAAAGGCAAGCGAGGAGGTTTTGCGGCGGAAGCAGGCGGCGGAGGCCGGGGCTGCCGAACTGAGGCAGTCGCGCGCAAGGGCCGACGCGCTGGCACAAGACCTCTCCCTGTCGCGGAGCGCGATCTATGCATACGAGGCTCAGGCCCGCAAAGCTGGAGACGAAGCGGCGGAACTCAGGCAAGCAGCAGCAAACGGCGCGCCGTCGCCTGGCAAATCCGCTCCGGACGAGCGCGAGCGGTTTGCACGTCTGGAGCAGGATCTGGCGGTGGCCCGACGTGACGTCGAGACCCAGGCCGCGCTGGCGGCGAAAGCGGGTGAGGAAGCGTTCCGGCTGAAACAGGAAAGGGAGAGCGGCGCGGCGGAGCTGCAGAAGTCCCGGCAGCAGGAGCGTGAGCGATCCGAGCGGCTGGAGCAGGAGCTTGCAGCGGCGCGGCGTGACGTCGAGACCCAGACCGCGCTGGCGACGAAAGCAGGCGAGGAAGCTTCCCGGCTGAAGGCGGCGGGGGAGAGCGGCGCGGCGGAGCTGCAGAAGTCCGGGCAACAGGAGCGTGAGCGATCCGCGCGGCTGGAGCAGGAGCTTGCAGCGGCGCGGCGTGATGTCGAGACCCAGACCGCGCTGGCGACGAAGGCGGGCGAGGAAACTTCCCGGCTGAAAGCGGCGGGGGAGAGCGGCGCGGCGGAGCTGCAGAAGTCCCGGCAACAGGAGCATGAGCGATCCGCGCGGCTGGAGCAGGAGCTTGCAGCGGCGCGGCGCGAGGTCGAGACCCAGACCGCGCTGGCGACGAAGGCGGGCGAGGAAACTTCCCGGCTGAAAGCGGCGGGGGAGAACGGCGCGGCGGAGCTGCAGAAGTCCCGGCAACAGGAGCGTGAGCGATCGGCGCGGCTGGAGCAGGCGCTGGCAGCGGCGCGGCGTGATGTCGAGACCCAGACCGCGCTGGCGACGAAAGCAGGCGCGGAAACTTCCCGGTTGAAAGCGGCGGCGGAGAGCGGTGCGGCGGAGCTGCAGAAGTCCCTGCAACAGGAGCGCGAGCGGTCCGCGCGGCTGGAGCAGGATCTAGCGGCGGCGCGGCGTGATGTCGAGGCCCAGACCGCGCTGGCGGCAAAGGCCGACGAGGAAGTTACACGGCGGAAGCAGGCGACGGTAGCCAGTGCCGCGGAGTTGAGGCGATCGACGCAAAAAGAGCACGAAACGGCCGATTTGCTTGAAGGCCTCTCGATGACGCGGAGCGCGATCTATGCGTACAAGGCGCAAGCCCGCAAAGCTGGAGGCGAAGCGGCGGAACTCAGAGAGGCGGCTGCAAACGGCGCGCCGTTGCCTCGCAAATCGGCACAGGACCAGCGCGAGCGGCCGGCGTGGTTGCAGCGGGATCTTGCAGAGGCGCGTGCCGAGTGGGCACCAGCGGCGCCCTCGCGTGGCGATGCTCAGCTCGATTCCGAGCAAGCCGCGGTGGCGACAGGGTTGGTTACGCGCGCGGCCGCGCTGCTCCGGCAGGGCGACATAGGCGCGGCGCGGCTTGTACTCGAGCGCGCCGTCGAGATGGGCAGCGCCCAGGCGAGCTTCGCGCTGGCAGAAACCTACGACCCATTGATCCTTGCGAAATGGAAAACTCAGGGCACGCGCGGCGATGCGAGCAAGGCGCAGGGGCTCTATGCAAGGGCCGACGCCGCAGGAATCCAGGAGGCGAAAGCGCGGCTGGAGGCGCTGCGTCGCTAGCGCCTATGCCAATCGACCGGCGACATCCGCGCAATCGGCTCCACGGCCAGCATCTCCCGGCACCTGCTTCGTTCGAAAGCGGGCAGCGCCTTACGGGCAACTGTCCGCCTCCAGTTGCCCGCAACGCTCATCGATGGTGTTCCGCTACGTCTACCGCTCTCGCAGCGACTCCTGCTTGTATCGCGCCAGTGGCGACAGAAGGTAGCTGATGATCCTGCGCGTGCCAGTCTTGATTTCGACCGTCACCGCCATTCCGGGGCCGAGCTGGACGAGCTTGTCCTCCACCTGCATGTGCGGACGGTCGAGCGAAATGCGCGCGGCATATTCCAGTTCCTGACCTTTCGGCTCACTGCTGCTCTGCGCTGTACCCGATCCCCGGTCACTCGAGCCGCTCTGTGGCCTGTCGCGCGTGATGGCATCCGACGACACGCTGAGCACGTCGCCATGAAGGAGCCCATAACGCGTGAAGTTGAAGGTGTCGACCTTGATCTCGGCCTTCAGTCCCGGATGAACGAAGCCAATGTCGCGATTGGAGAGCATGGCCTCGATCTCGAGCTGGCTGTCGCTCGGAACTACCACGGCCAGCGCCTGTGCCGGCGTCACCACGCCGCCCACCGTATGAACCGCAAGCTGCTGCACGATGCCGTCGACCGGTGCGGTCAAGCGCTGTAGTTTCGTGCGCCGATCCGCCTTGACCACCTCCTGCGCGGCGTTCGCAGCCTTCTGCTCGGCCTTCGCGAGTGCGTCATAGGTCGTGCGCTGATACTCCGCTGCTGTCCTTTCCTTCGTTTCCTTCAGCAGCGCGGTGGCTGCGTCGGCTTCGAGCAGTCGACTTTGCTGCAAGAGGAAGTCCTGCTGAAGGCCGACCAGTTCCTGGTACTCCGAGAGATAGACGACCTTCGAGGCCAATGCCTTCTCGACGAGGCCCTTGCGGATGTCGACGCGCTCCTGCAGCACCGGTATCGTCGCCTGCAGCTTCGCCGCGCTCGCCGACGTGGTCGCCCGTTCCGCTTCCTTCTGACCTAGCTGGCGCTCGATCTCCGCGAGCTTGGCGTTCTGTTCGGCGCGCTGGCTGATCAGGAACTGGCGATGCATTTCGACCTCGGCGGCGCTTGCGCTCTGCGGCGGCCGGAAGGCGGCGAGCGGATCCGCCGCCAGTGCCGCGCGCAGCCGCGCGACCTCGAGCTCGGCCGCCAGGAGATCGCTCTTCTGGCGCTCCTGGTCGGCTTCCGTCATCGTCGGGTCGAGCTCGATCAGGACGTCACCGGCCTTGACACGCTGTCCGTCGCGAACCTGGATGGCGCGGACAACGCCCGTTTCGAACGGCTGGATCAGCTTTGTGCGCCCACCCGGCACGATCTTGCCTGTCGCGGAAGCGACGATATCGACGCTGCCGAGCGAGGCCCAAGCCAGCGCGACGCAGAAGAGTGCGATGATACTCGCCCCGATCGCACGCCCGATCGGCGACGGAGGCGATTCGGTGATTTCGAGAGCCGCCGGCAGGAACGCAATTTCGCTCTCGCGTCGGCGAACTTCGGCTCTCGGAAATGCAACGACGTTTCGGTTAGCGGACGTCATGGATACCAGCCTGCAAATAGTGAAGGTTCGCGTAACGACCGTTCGTGCGGATCAGCTCATCATGGCTGCCGTCCTCAACGATCCGACCGTGCTCGATCGTGATGATCCGGTTCGCATTGCGCACGGTAGAGAGCCGGTGCGCGATGACGAAGACGGTCCTTCCGGCAGAAATTTGTTTCATGTTCTGCTGGATGGCGCGCTCGCTTTCGTAGTCCAGGGCACTTGTCGCCTCGTCGAAGATGAGGATGCGCGGATCGGTGATAAGTGCGCGCGCGATCGCGATACGCTGGCGCTGCCCGCCGGACAGACTGCTGCCGCGTTCGCCCACCACGGTGTCATATCCCTCGGGCAGCTCAAGGATGAAGTCGTGAGCGCCGGCGAGCGATGCCGCCTCGATGACCCGCTCCATCGGCATGGACGGATCGGCGAGCGCGATGTTCTCGCGAACCGAGCGGTTGAAGAGCACGTTCTCCTGCAGCACGACACCTATCTGTCGTCGCAGCCAGCTCAGATCGACCATCGCGAGATCGACGCCGTCGACCAGCACGCGTCCGCTCTCCGGCACATAGAGGCGCTGGATCAGCTTGGTGATGGTGCTCTTGCCCGAGCCCGAGGAGCCCACGATGCCCACGACCTGGCCGGGCTCGACGCTGAAGGAGACGTTGTGCAGCACCTCGGGACCGTCGATGCGGTAGCGGAAGGTCGCGTGCTCGAATGTGACCTTGCCGCGGATCGCCGGCAGTGCGGCGCGGCCAGGATTGAAGCTCGGCTCGGGTAGGGTGTTGAGGATGTCGCCGAGGCGATCGATCGACAGCCGGGCCTGATGGAAATCCTGCCAGATCTGTGCGAGCCGCAGCACCGGCGTGCTGACGCGCGCGGCCAGCATGTTGAACGCGACGAGCTCGCCGACCGTCAGCTCCCCGCCGATCACCAGCCTGGCGCCGAAGTAAAGGATTGCCGCGATGACCAGCTTGTTGATCATCTGGACTGCCTGGCTCGCCGTGTTGTTCAGGCTGAGCACGCGGAAGCTCGCGGCCACATAGCCGGCAAGTTGCTCCTCCCAGCGGCGTTGCATCTGCGGCTCGACTGCCATGGCCTTCAGGGTTTCGACGCCCGTGACGCTCTCGACCAGGAAGGCCTGATTCTCGGATCCGCGATTGAACTTCTCATCGAGGCGCCGGCGAAACAGTGGCGCAACTCCTGCGGAGATCCCGATATAGAACGGGAAGGACGCCAGGACGATCAGCGTCAACGTAGTCGAGTAGTAGAACATTACCGCAAGGAAAACGACCGTGAAGAGCAGATCGATGACCAGCGTAAGCGCCGAGCTCGTCAGGAACTGGCGGATATTCTCGAGCTCGCGGACGCGTGCCACCGAATCGCCGACGCGGCGGGTCTGGAAATAGGCGATCGGCAGCGCCATCAGGTGACGAAACAGCCGGGCGCCGAGCTCGACGTCGATACGGTTTGTCGTGTGCGCGAATAGATAGACGCGCAGCGTTTCGAGAATGGCCTCGAAGACGGTGAGAGCGACCAGGCCAATGATCAGAACGTCGAGCGTGCTCATGCTTCGATGCACGAGCACCTTGTCGATGACCACCTGGAAGAACAGCGGTGAGACGACGGCAAAGACCTGAATGAAGAAGGAGGCGACCAGCACCTCGCTGAGCAGGCTGCGATACTTGTGGACTGCGCCGACAAACCAGCCGATATCGAAGCGCCGGGAGAGATCCGTGAGGTTCGCGCGCCGGGCCATCAGGATGATGTCGCCGTCCCAGATGGCCTCCAGTTCGTCCTGCGTCATTGTTTCGGGTCGGGGCGACAACGGGCGCTGAACGAGGAGATTGCCGTCGATCACTTTGCCGAGGATCAGAAATCCGCCGTCGCGCAGCACGGCGATTCCCGGCAGCGGAGTAACCGCAAGCCGGCTCCAGCTCGTCCTCTGTACCCGTGCCTTGAGCCCGAAATCCTTGGCACAGCGCAGGATTTCGGTAACACCTACGCGCGCTGCGCCTACCCGATGGCGGATTTGACCCGGGTCGGCCGCGATACCATGGCTACGCAGCAATATCGCCAGCGCAATGAGCGCGGATTCATCGGCATTGTCGGATTCGGTACTCGCCACCGCGAATTCGGTGCTTACCGGCGGGGAAGCAATATCGCCTCGAGCGGCGAAACGTCCACGCATCAAGGTATCGCGGGCTTTCATCAAGGTATCGCGCGTGCGCATCAGGATATCGCCCGTACGCATCAAAGGCCCGAGGGCACGCACCAGGACGTCCCCGGCACGTCGAGCCAAGTCAACTCCGCGGGTGCTGGTGCCGGCGAGTGCATGAAGTGCCCGATTAACGACGGTCTGAGGTCCGGGCAGGATCAAACGGCCGTCCCAGATTTCTTCGAATTCCGCGCGCGTCATCACCCTGGGATTTGACCAGGCCGGATGCAGCACAAGCGCACCCCTGTCGTCGACCTTTCCGAGAAGCAGAAATCCGCCGTCATGCAGCGATGCGATTCCAGGCAGCTGGATGCCCGCAAGTCGCTTCCAATGGGTCGTCCGCGAACCGAGATTGACGCCAAACTCGCGCGCGCAGCGCAGCATTGCGCTGATGCCGATTGCATTGCTTCCGCATCGATCGCGGAGCTGGTCGGGCGCGGCGTTTACGCCGTGAATCCGTAGGAACAGAGCCAGGGCTCGAAACCCCAGATCTGCGGCGTGGGCATTTCCATTCTGGATCGCCATGTCTTTTACTCAACCCTTCGCGGCTACCGACCGCTTCCGATGTTCCTTCTCATGCATTCCCAAATTTCGAAGTCGGCGCACCCGGGCGACGAGCGCCCGGGTGCGGAAGCGGATCAGGCAGGAGGTCTGGTGAGGAACGAATCCTGACCCCAAGTGGTGCCATTCGATGTAGCCGCCACAATCTGACCGGGATCGACCCGGCCGGTATTGGCGGCCATATACTGGTTCAGCAACGCAAAGCTCTGGTTTGCCAGGGACGCTGCGGGACTGCTGGTCGCGGGCGATAGATCGGCCACATTGATCACCTGCGGCGTAGAGGTCGCAACTCCGCCGGCGGCGAAATCCCCGATGCGGCTAAGCAGCGCCGAACCCGGGCTCGTCGAAGACGCTGCGGTCGTGGTGGTCGCAGGTGCTGTGGCCGTGGTGGTCGCCGGAGGAGCATCCGTCACGGAGATCGGCTGCGGCGCCGTCACCGTGCTGATGATCGGGCTCGAGGTAGAGGTCGCAGACGGCGTTACGGTGGAGGTCTGCGGCGTCGTGGTGGTCGCGGACGGAGCATCCGACAGCGTCATCTTCTGCGTCGCGGATGTCGTAATGGCGCCGGTGACCGGGTCCTTGGCGGTTGCCGTCAACCAGATTGTGTCGACCGGATCACGCGAGCCTCGGTAGTAGTTGTGCAGCGTCAGTCCGCTGTCAACCTGCTCCTTGGTCAAGGTGATGTTTCTACCACTGAACGTGTGACCGAGGCCGTCGGTGATCGTCTCGTACGACGCCAAACCCCTGATGTTCACGGTCACCTTGTCGTTGGGATCGGTCGTTGACACCTTCACCCCGAGGCCGATCGTGCCACCCCTGCCGGCCACCGTGAGCGTGGGATCCGCGACGGCGAGAACCGGCGCGACCGAGGATGGAGACGTCGGGGTCGTCGGGTTGGTCGGCGAGGTCGGGGTCGTCGGTGAGATCGGATCGACATCGACCTGGAGACCGGTGAAGGTCTTCAACGCGCCCGAAAGGTTCGCCGCCAGGCCGGATGCATCCTTGATGCTCGCGCCGGTCAAATTGACGCCGGTGATGGCAAGCGCGGCGGTATCGGTGTCGGTCGCCGCGACAGTCGTTTTGAAGGTGAGCGTATTCGAGCCCGTCCCACCCACATAGGTGGCCTTGCCGCCATCATTGAGCGACAGCGTAGGCGTACCGCTGACCGTCACGGCCTCGCTGAAGCCGAGCGTCAACGTGATGGTATCGCCGACATGCTCGATTCCCGTCCCCGGTAAAGCGGAGGCCTGCGTCACTGTCGGCGCGAGGTTTACCGGGGTGGTCGGGTTCGTGGGCGTGGTTGGCGTCGTCGGTACGGTGGGGGCCGGTGCCGACCCGGTCGTGATGTGCAAGTTGCTGAAATCGACCGTCATTGTTTCAGCCGCCGGCGAACGATAGACGCCTTCCTTCCAATAGTAGGATTGCCCGCTCTCGTATCCTATCGACCCGTTATAGTCGACAATCTGGACGCCATCTCTCCAAACATTGAGATAGCCATTTCCGGTATTGTCGAAGTTGACCTGAATGTTCATGTCATAAGAGTGCCCCCGTTGAATGGGGTTTGGATCCGTATAGACCACCTTTGTCGTTGTGCCCGACTGGCCCGGCTCCTGATATCGCAACACGATCCGCATACGCTCGCCGACCATCTCGACAGCGAAGGGAGGCGGACCGTCCGAGGGCGTTTCGTGAAACTGGCTGAGGAGCATCCACGATGCGGTATTCGTGGCGCCGGGTTGCACCGTAAGCTGGTAATCCACGTTTATCTGGGTGTGCTGCGCATACTCCGGCAAAAGCCTGATCTCGGAACGCTCCGCCCCGTTATTCTGCGTAAGGTCGTTCCAGCCGGAAGTGCTCCAATTATCCCCGGAGCGGAGCGAAAATCGAAGCGTGTGGGTATCCGGCGATGTCAGGCTCCATGACTCGTTCGCGTTCTGGACTCCCGCTCTGATCCCATCGATCGTTACGCTGGAACCAGTGGCACCCGAGAACGAATTGATGTTCGGCACGATCGTCGCGCTGAGGGCCGCCGACGCCGGACTCGTGCCGGTTGCATCCGCACTCGTCGCGGTGAAGCTGTGAACGCCATCCGATAATGGCTTGGTTGCAAAGGCCCACGCGCCGCTGCTGTTCGCCGTGGTCGTGCCGAGAAGCGTCGTGCCGTCGAATACGTTTACCGTGCTGTTTGCCCCAGCCGTCCCAGCCACCGTTAGCTCATTGTCGCTGGTGATTCTGTCACCCACAGTGAGGGTATCGGGAGAGATCGACTTGATTACAGGTGCGGAAGCCATTCCGTTATCCTTTTGACGTTGAAGAGGGTATTCCACTGCCGTGCATCACGTAGGCGCACGACATACTGCTGCTCGCAGCGCCTGGCACCGCGAGCACATTTCAAAGCATTGCAGCCTCGAACCGCGAGGATATTTCACTGCCGTGCAGTTGGCGCACGACATACCGCTTGCTCGCGGCGCCTAGCACCACGAACGCATTTCAAAGCATTGCGCCTCGAACCGCGAGGGTATTTCAAAGCAGTGGGATTTCGCCCCCCCGACTGCTGGCTGGCTGGTTAATAAGCAAAAATGGCGAAAAAACTTTCAAAGTATGATTTATACCCATGTATGTGGGCCCAATACGTGCGCATATCGGGTCGATTCAAGGCACACGCGCGATTTTTCCATCAAATTGCTTCGTCGTCAGCGTTGCGGGAGGTCGAAAACGACGGCGCTTCAGATGTGCGAACAGCATCTCGATCTTCTCCCGTTCACGTCGCGACGTCACATAGGCATCGATCCTGGCGATATCGCGTGCGGCGCATTCGTAGATCGAACGCGGGGTCAGCATCTTCGGAGAGCAACGGGGCTCAAGTTCGCGGGCGTCGCAGTTGGGTTTGCTGGCGCGATAAAGCAATGTTGTCCAATCATCCACGAGAGTGTCGGTCGAGGTCAGCTCTTTGCCGGCTGGGCAGATGTAAGTTTCGCGTCGTTGATCGTAGGCGAAGTCTTCTCGCGAAATGTCCCGTCGGCACGGGCCGATTTATCGAACACCGGAATGTGCGGCTCGATCGCCCGCTCGTTTACCAACCAACCCAGCATCTCGGCTGACCCGTAGGCGCTGTCGGCCGCAATGCGTTCGGGAGAGAGCTCAAGGCGTTCTCCGGCGGGCTCTATTCCTGGAGAAGGTCGAGTGTCCGGTACCGCGCCCTCGAGGCCGAACCGGCAGAAGCAGCGGTAGGCCAGCTTCACGTGCACATCTTCGCACAACCGCCGTTCGGAACGGATGCCGCAGCAGTAGCCAACCAGCACCATCTTCACGAGCAGTTCGCGAAGTCTTCGTCAAAGAGCAGCTGTCGTGCCGGATCCATCGAGCGATGCCGATCGTTTGGCTTCCGCAGCGATTGCGGTTGTGGTCGGGCCCGGCGTTCGCGTTGCTTGTATGCCTAGACGGCAGCGATCGAGACCTAGCGCGTCACCGACGTACTCACAATTGGGTACCCACTCAGCCCCTGGTTACAACCCTTCTGCTTACACTTGCCTGGCGGGCGCCAAGGCTATTGTAGCAGGATGAAAATTGCAGTGTTCGGACTTGGTTATGTTGGCATGACGGCGGCCGCCTGCCTCTCCAGGGATGGCCACGAAGTCATTGGTGTTGACGTCAGCGATGAAAAAGTGGCGATCGTCAACGCCGGTAAGTCGCCGATCACGGAGCCCGGTCTCGATGAGCTTGTGGCTCGTGCGATCAGGAAAGGTTTGCTGCGCGCGACGAAGGATGCGAGCCCGCATCTCGACAGTTGCGACATGGCCATAGTCTGTGTGGGAACGCCCAGTGCGCCGGACGGGTCTCACAATATGAGCTTTATTGTGGAGGTCTCCCATCAGATCGCGGAGCTGGTCGGCCCCGCTCGAACGACGACGTTGACGGTCGTATTTCGCTCGACGATGCGACCCGGCACGATCGAGGAGCTGGTGCTCCCGATCTTCGAGGAAGCGTTGAAAGACAGGATGGATCTGGTCGAGCTGGTGTACAACCCTGAGTTTCTGCGTGAATCGGTAGCGATCCAAGACTTCGTCAATCCGCCGAAGATCGTGATTGGGACGAAGGATGGGGGACGGTGCTCAGCTCTTGACGAGTTGAACGCAAGAATAAAGGCGCCCGTCTTCTATACGACTTATCGCGCGGCAGAGATGACGAAGTTCGTCGACAACACGTTTCATGCATTAAAGGTTGCGTTTGCCAACGAAGTTGGTCGCGTTTGCGACAAGCTTAATATCAGCGCAGCCACCGTCCACAACATCTTCGTCGCTGACACGAAGCTCAACATCTCGCCATATTATCTGAGGCCAGGTGGCGCATTCGGCGGCTCATGCCTGCCGAAAGACGTTCGCGCGCTCCAATACATCGCAAGCGATGTGGGGGCACATACCCACCTTGTGGATTCGCTTCTGAGGTCGAATGACGCGCACAAGAATTTTCTGTTTGAGAGTTGCGTGAAAACAGTCCGGGCGGGCGGACAGGTGCTTATGCTGGGGCTCGCCTTCAAGGATAACAGCGACGATCTTCGCGAGAGTCCCAATATCGACTTGGCTCGCAAATTCCTTCAGTCGCATATCGGCTTGTCGATCTACGATCCTCACGTCGAGCCGTCCAAATTATTGGGCCAGAATCTTGGCTATGCGTTCTCGAATTTGCCCGCACTCCGCAAACTGCTGGTCTCAAAGGCGGTCGCCGAGTCGGAGCTGTTCGACCTGGTCATCGACACCAGAGGATGGGCGAAGCAAATGGCGTTACGCACCAGGCGGGTCATCGATGTTAACACACTTTCGTGACGGTCGCGGTGCAAGCCGTCTCGGCCAAGCGGGTCTGGCGCACTCTCTCAAGTCGGCTGGCGTCAAGCGCGAGCTTCACAAATTGGCTGGTTCGGATGCCGCTTCGGCGGATTTGGTTGACGCCGCGCCGGCTGCCCAACCCGGGATCGATGGGTCGGTACGTCGCCGGGTGCTTATGATCGTCGAAAATCTGCCAGTGCCGTTCGACCGCCGGGTGTGGTCGGAGGCCAGCACATTGTCGCGGCATGGCTATGAAGTATCCATAATCTGTCCCAAGGGACCGGGCGCGACCGCGTCGTTTGAAATCATCGACGGAATCGCCGTCTATCGTCACTGGTTGCCGAGAGAAGGACGCGGGGTGCTGGGCTATCTCGCCGAGTACAGCGCGGCACTGTTCTGGGAGTTCGTACTGAGTGTGAAAGTTCTCACCACGCGCGGGTTCGATGTCGTCCACGCTTGCAATCCGCCGGATCTCATTTTCGTGGTTGGTGCATTCCACAAATTTCTATTTGGAAAGTCTTTCATCTTCGATCAGCACGATATCAACCCGGAACTTTATGAAGCAAAATTCGGACATCGTGGCTTTCTCTGGCGGGTTATGGTTCTGCTTGAACGCATTACATTCGCATTGTCTGACGTATCAATAGCGACAAACCAATCATATCGCGCCGTTGCCCTTGAGCGAGGGCGAATGAACCCAGATCGCGTGTTCGTGGTGCGCTCCGGTCCAAACCTTTCGCGCGTTCGGTCACTTCGACCAGACCCGGCCTGGAAGAACGGGCGGAAGTTCCTTGTCGCCTATGTGGGTGTCATCGGAAAACAAGAGGGGATCGATCTGCTACTGGAAGCGATCAGGCACATCCGCAGGAGACGAAACCGCGATGACGTCCAGTTCGTCATTGTCGGGAGCGGGCCGGAGCTGGAGGAGGTCAAGAAACTTGCAACGGCCTTTGAGCTGGACGATTTGGTCACGTTCACCGGCCGTGTTGATGATGCAACCTTGTTCACAATACTCTCGACAGCAGACGTCTGCGTGAATCCCGATCGCCCCAACGCGATGAACGACAAATCAACGATGAACAAGATCATGGAGTACATGGCGCTGGGTAAGCCTATTGTCCAGTTTGACCTCACCGAGGGGCGCGTTTCGGCCGGAGAGGCATCGTTATATGCACGGAATACCGATACGGCGGACTTCGGCGACAAGGTATTGGAGCTTGTAGATGATCCGGTGCGGCGTGACCGTATGGGCGCATTCGGCCGGAAGAGGATCCATGACGAGCTTGCCTGGGACCACGAGACGGCAAATCTCCTGGGCGCGTATGAGAAAGCATTCAATCTAAGATTTTCACCAGGCCGCCAGCGACGCGCTGCCGTACCCGAATTGAGCCGACACGATAGCCCGGGCTGATGCCGGCGCTCTCGCTACGGGCAACCATTCCTTCGGTCGTCTGGCCTTGTTCGTCTTGATTGATGGCTTCATCGTAGCGGTGCCCAGAACGAGCATATGTCGGCTATCGTTTGATTGCCGTCCAGATAGGGCATATTAGCCATGTGTGGGATATTTGGATGGGTTCTTGGGGCAGGGAAGCATCAGGATCGCAAGACGCTTATCAGTCTTACCGATCTGATGTTTCACCGGGGACCTGACGGCTCGGGCTACTGGCTTCACGAGACGTCCGATGAGCGATTTCAGATCGGCTTCGGCCACCGCCGGCTTTCGATTATTGACATCGGTGGCGGCGCGCAACCAATGACGAGTGAAGATGGCCGCTTCTCGTTAATCTTCAACGGCGAAATCTATAATTACATTGAACTGCGGCAGGAACTCGTTGCCCTCGGCCATCGGTTTCGCACGAACTCGGACACCGAGGTGCTTATCGAAGCATATCGCGCCTGGCAACTCGACGCAGTACGAAGATTCCGCGGCATGTTCGGCTTTGCGCTGTGGGATGAACGAGAGCAGCGGCTAATACTTGCCCGCGATGCTTTCGGAAAAAAACCACTGTTTCTCGCCGAGATGCAGGGTGTTCTTCTCTTCGGCTCGGAGATTGAGCCGCTCGTTCAGTTTTCGGGCTTCAACCGGACGTTCGATTCCGAAGCGCTCGGCCACTATCTTCTTAATCGATATGTTCCGGGACCTTCCACGTTCTTCGATGCGGTGAAGAAGCTGCAGCCTGGCCACTATGCCGTATGGCAGGGCGGAACGCTGAAAACGACACGCTACTTTACGCCGCCAGTTGCGACGACAGTGCCGGACATCAAGTCTTTCGATGATGCAGTGCGTTTGTTCGAAGAGACATTCGATGAGGCCGTTCGCATTCGCATGCGTAGCGACGCGCCGTTCGGCGCCTATCTTTCGGGTGGTATCGACTCGTCGGCGGTCGTGGCAACCATGGTTAAGCATAGCGCGGAGCCTGTACGAACGTTCTCGGTAGGCTTTCGCGAAGGGGAGTATTCGGAGCTCGATCATGCGCGCGTCATTGCAGGTCGGTTTGCTACCGTTCACAATGAACTATTCGTCGAACCCGACGCCTTCATGAAGCATTGGTCGACCGCCGTATTGCGTCGTGGTGCTCCCGTCAGTGAGGCATCCGACGTCCCGATCTTCATGCTTTCGGAGATGGCCTCCAGGAGCGTGAAGATGGTACTCACGGGAGAAGGCGCCGATGAGTTGATGGGTGGATATCCAAAGCATCGGGCTGAGCAGTGGATAGGTCTGTACCAATGGCTGATGCCGCACCTGTTGCACGAACGGCTGATCTACCCGCTGGTGCGTTCATTGCCCTATGGGATGCGGCGTGTGAAGATCCTTGCATTGGCCGCGGGCGAGCGCGACCTTGTGAACCGCATGCGAGTATGGTTCGGCGGCCTTTCGGTTGGTGAAAGCGAAGCAATGCTGGGTCGGCTCCTCTCGGCAACGCCGCCTGATCTCTTCCCATATTCGTCGGGGGCAGAATCTAGCCTGCGGCGTACATTATTCTTCGATCAGACATCATGGCTTCCAGACAACCTGTTGGAACGCGGCGATCGAATGATGATGGCGGGGTCGATCGAGGGCCGGATGCCATTTATGGATACGATGCTGGCCAGCGTCGTAGCGCGTTTCCCGGACGAATTTCTGACGGGAGGCAAGGGCGGCAAGACGGTGCTGCGCGCGGCAATGGACAAGATCCTGCCACCGGAAATCGTACGGCGGAGAAAGGTTGGATTCCGTGTACCGATTGGAGAATGGTTCAGAGGCCCTTACCGTGATTTCGTACAGGACATGCTAGTGAGTGAAGCGTCCAGCGTAGCGAAAATGATAAGCGGCCCCAAGCTTCGCAGGCTTGTAACAGAGCACCTCAACGGTCGACAGAACCACGAAAGAATTCTTTGGTCACTGACAAATCTCGAGATCTTCTTGCGTACCTTCAGGATAGCAACGTGAAAATGAAACCGTCTGCCGCGCCTGGGCAATCGAGTTACTTTCGACGCTGGCTCGCGTCGGCGCTACGCACCTGGCATGGCGTTGGACCTGAATAGCTGGCTCGGAATTTAGCGAATGGGCAGCCTTACACTCCGCCGTATCACCCGCCCCACAGGTATTCCAGCGGATTCTATCGGAGTGTCAGGCCTTCTTCCCCATAACGTAGACACATGGGAAAAGGATTGAATGCATTCCAGTCAAGCTCAACCCTGTTGCAAGTCTTCCGTAAAGCCTCGAATAGTACTGATCGGAGACAGAGATAGGATTGCCGCCAAACGCCGCAGAACATAGATCGAAGAGCTCTTGTTGCGTGAAACCTGCATGAGCGCCGGCTTCATTGCTCCACTCGCCTTTCAAGCGTTTCTTGAAATCAGCGAAGTTCCACAAGATCTTATCTTTCATCGAGGTTGCTGAGCCCACGTAGCCGATCAGCCGACGCTTGTTTGGAGTGCCGATTAGATAAGTTCCACCTGATCGCAAAACACGAGCCATCTCTGCGAGTGCTTTTTCGGGATGAGGAATGTGCTCTAGAGCATGGAATGAGAAAACAAAATCAAAAGCACCATCGGGGAACTGGAGCTCTCTGGCGTCCATTTCAAATAGTCTTGCCGGCGCGGATCCAGCATGATCGAACGAGAACTCACCTCCGATATCGATCCCCACTGTCTTGGACTTAAGTCCTCGTGCGAGAAGACCTGCTTCACGCCCTGATCCGCAACCGACAACGAGTATGTCGTCTATTGGCATGCGGATTTTGTCTTTTATGATATCGACAAGAGCTAAGCTCTTGCTAGCCTCCCGTGCACGGTAGACTGGATCAATATCGTGTTCCGACATGGCGAGTCCGGACATGCTGAACAAACCCCTTCATGCGATCAGGCGTCGGTTCCTCTTTGGCCACCAGCGGAACGTTTCGTGAAGCATCCCATTCGACGCGTGCAGGTTCCGGGAAGGCAAAAGGATCACCTGAATACTGGTACGTAACTCTATTCCGTAAATCGCGGGGCGGCTAAAACCCTTTCTGATTACCCCTTCGTGGCAACCGTTGCCGTGCGTGTCGTGTTTCCATACGTGGCGGAGTGGGTCTAAATCGGTTGGTTATCGTACGGCAGCAACCATCAACAATATGAGGGGCGGCCTCCTCGCTGAGTGGTCGGAGCGAGTCCATCAGAATAAGCACCAATCCAGCTGCGTTCGAACGCAGTATTGTTGAGGCTCCTACACGACGCAAATTGTGATCGTCGAGGGACTTTCTAGAAGACCTTCAAAAAGAATCTGATCCGTAGGGAGGCGCACGCCGAAGGACGGTGACAGCCAGCCAATGCCTGTTGTTTCATCGCCGCGTACAATCCTGGCTCTTAGCGGACCAGTGCTTGCGATCCGTGCGACGTGACCTTCGTTGTTGACAATCAGGACCTCCCTGCGATCCGTATCGACCGTTGATCGGCAGGAAGGGTCGAGCAGGAAAGATACGGTAACGTCTTTATCGGCAGTGGCCCCGATAAGTTCATCAATGATCGTGAAGCGAGAAGCGCCGTCAAACTGCACCGTTCGCCGGTGTACAAGACCGTATTGTGCGAGGTAGCCATCATGCTCCGCGGCAATACGCGAAACCGGGGCGCTTTCGGACGAAACCAGGCGCGCGTTGGCCTTGGTCGCCCAATTGAATGGACCTGAAGGGCGACTTGATCCGGTGCCGTCAAGAGTCAAAGTGTTATGAACTGAGGTATGCCTGAACAGATCGCGCAGATCCCTGCTCGAATGATACAGGTATGTTCCAGCGTCAACGATGACAGGCTGGTTGCCTGCCGATAGCCAGATGGCGAGGGTGTCGGCGTGGCCATGGGCGGCGATCGACAAGTAGCCGACTGGCCCATGATCAAACGTCAGAACTGTAGGTGCCTTGTGGCTGCTTCGGATTACCGAATAACCCCCGCTCGTAAATGAACGTACTCCAAACGGTTGTGCTGGTGATACCTTGGCGGATCCCAGAACTGCATCGCGAATACTTGGGTCCTTGGCTGGTGGAGCGAGATCCGGGCGGCCTACGCAGTCCGAAACTACCGCGACAAGGGACGCGACGTACTTTGGCTCGGGCGCTTGCGTCGTCGCGATCACACGGCAATCGTCGAAATCGCCGATCGCAGGTACTCTTGCGTCGGCGTCCATCAGCCAAAGAGAATGCTCAGCCCACGCCGAGAGCCGGTCCATGGTAGCTGCCGGCAGGTTGCGTTCGTATCCAAGTGCAGTGGCCGCAACGAGGAACAACTCGATCGAGAATGCAGTATAGCCGGGAGATTGTTCGGCACCCACGCCATCCGGACGAATTTGCTGATCGATCTCGACGAGCAGCGCGCGCCAGCTATTCTCGCGCAATGTGACTGCACCGGGAAACCCTGGAGCCATCGTCGAACCGACGATCAGTCCTGCAAGTTCGGCAATCCGGTGATTATTCGCGGAAGAATGCAGCGATGGAAATCGCCTGATCCAGTCCACATGTGCAAAGAAGAAACGAAGCGCCGCACTGCGCGTGGCGGGGTCAAGGCGTTCTATCCCAATGATGGAAAGCGTGAGGGCAACGGAAATGGTGCGAAGCGCGAGTTCAATTCCGGAGTTCCAGGTTGGGCCACGAAAAGGTGGATTGCCCTCCATCCATGACCTGATCAGACCAATAGCCAAGAGGGTAGGCTGCTGATCATTCCTAAGCACTGCATCGGCGGCAAGCGGGACTAAAAATTGCAGCCGATTGAGCTCCCAGATGCGCTTTATCTCTCGCGTGCCTATGGCATGTCGGAAAGAAATGTCGAAGGTGAAGGCGTCCCATTGCGGAAATGGTTGGCCATCGTCGGGATCAATGCGCCAGAATCCGGGGTCAGCCGGCATGACAGGCGGCTCTGGCCATCGTGCACCGAGGAGATGAAAACAACCTGTGCGGACGTAGTCGGATTCGCGTGCGATGAGCGCAGAGATATCCGGCGGAGCGGCGCGAATCCGGGAGGCGACGCCGGGCGTCATCGCCAACGAACCAACTGGCTCAACTGCCTCCCAGCCGCGACTACGCTGACGAGAAGCCTGCTTGGCGGCAGCCTCAACTAGCCGGTGAGCAATCTCCGCCGGGGCCATTGCTGCAAGACGGGCGTGATACCAAGCTAACCGGTGCAGAACGGGTCTCGACAGCAGTTTCAGATCATTGATGCTTTTCATGTCGACTGCTGCGACCACCGACCATCCATTTGTGCAACTACTATAGTTGATACCGTTTCGCCTTGAAATACGTGACTGACCGGGCGCCGCGAATACTCGCAGTGCGTCATGGCCCCCGCTCACGGTGATGCCAGCCCAATGCGACCAAAGCAAAAAAAGTGCTCGGTGACTGAAGCCCATTGTTGCGCTGCAGAACACCGGAAAAGGAGCTATGCGAGGTTTGGGTGACGAGGCGATCAGGCGGCGTGGCTTGCCGGCATCTGGATGACCTCGATGCCATCGTTCGATCCGACAACCCGCGATCGCTTCGGGCTAGCGGAACGGAACAATGTTGGTAGTCCTTCATGGCGTATCGCTCTGCTCGAGAGGTTGTGGCAGACTCCACGCTCGCCTCGATACGCCGTCTCCCGGTAGCAATTGCCAGCAAAAACTCATAAAAGATAACCAGAACTTGAAAGTTGCGACCCCCTAGGGAGCGCCCGCGGATGTTTGTGAACGCGCTGTTCTTCTTCCTTATGTTTAGGTGCGCCGCCGATATTCTTAGTCCCGAGGACAAGGGAACAGTGGTGGTGGCTCTTTATGTCGTTTTGGCGTTAGGGCTGACGACCATAAAGATTGCTCTATCTGGAACCACTCGCGGGGACATGGCTATTTGCCTTGCCGTTTTCTGGCTGGTGATAGTCAACCTGCTCTGGATACCTGCAGCAGCCACCCCGCAACTCTATTTTTCTGTAACAGTCCTGTTGCCGATCATATTCCTGCTGTTCTTGTCGCGATGCGAGCCGTCAATCTTTGTCGTTTTACGCAAGCGGGCTTTGATATTTGGCACACCCTTGTTGTGCGGGCTATTGCTCATTTTCTTTCTGCGCGAGGGCGGGCTCGACGCAGATCTGTTGACCAGCCTCAATGAGCAACCTTTCCATGTCGTCGCCCAGACGATAGCCAAGTTTTCAATTTTGATCATCAATCAATGGATCGGCTTTCCGATCGTTGCATTGATCTTGCTAACCGCCTTTAACGTCCGATCCGCCCTCCTGGGTTTCCTTCTGGCATTCTTGATCAAGAAATACAGCTCGTTCAACTTGAGAGCGTTTCTGGTGACGCTTGTAGTTTCGGGCGCCTGTATCGCCTTTCTTCTGTCGAACTCCGAACTGATGGACGCCTTCCTCCAACGAATTCTCTATCGAGATCGAGATTTCTTTGAGCAGGACACCACCAATTTGACGAGCGGGCGCGACGAAATCTGGCTCTACTATGGTCAAATGCTGGAAAAGTCATCGTTGTTGGAGTTGCTGTTCGGGCGTGGTGCGATCTGGCTATATGGATCCTTCCCGTTGTCTGCTCATAACGACCTTCTCAACTTGATGGTTTGTTACGGACTCGCCGGCACAACAGCCGTCCTCTATGCATGGTATGTGATCCTGTCGCGCCTGGATCCTGAATACAGGATGCCCTGCATTGCGTTATTCCTCGTGCTCTTTTTCACGAACGGTGTGATATTCCATCAGTCCAATCTGTTGTTCGTGCTTTTCATGGCCGGGAAAAGACAGAAGGAGCTATCCGGGGTCGTGGTTGATGAGGTGATCAGGCAGCCTGGTTTGCCGGCACGTGGATGACCTCGATGCTGTCGTTGAATGTGACATACGATGAGCTCCGGCAATCGATTTGTGACTTTGAGCCACCGAAGTCTTTGATGCGGCGATCATCGGCTTGAACACCGTCGGCCTTGCGGCGGTCTGCGACAACGCGCTTTGGTCCGCCGCCACATTTCACATGCATTCGTCATCGGGGGACAGTCGCCTTGGTCCCACAGGGCGCGCCGTCTCCGCAGGGAAATCCATCCCATATTTCGATGTCGTCTACCCACTGATACAACGGCAGAGTTCCACCAGCATAGACTTGCGTTAGCATAATCCGGTCTATGGGATCGTTTCCGCCAAGCAATGGTCCGAAGCGATCGAACACTATCTGTCCATTGATGGCTTGCCATGCGCGACCGTCGCCTTGAGAACTCCGGTGCCAAAAAAATTCGAACCTGAACCATTCCCCGATCGGCACCGGAGCGGTGCGGTTCGCAATTTGCCAGAAATCCTTGGTCATACCACCCGAAAGATCGTCCGTTTTCAGATACCAGTAAGGCTTATTCATACTGTCGGTGCAGATATAAGTAATCAGCCTCTGCTGTGCATTGGTCTTCCATTCGAAGAGCACCCACCAGCTGTTGGGCCCAAGCCGTTCCAGAAGGTCAGGCTGAAGTTTGATCCATTGGCTGACGTAAAGGTCGCCTTGCAAAGCGGTGGTGGAGGGCGTGAGAAGGTACGGGGTTTGTGTTGAACTGCCGCCGTGCTTCCGTACCTCACTATACAGAACCGAGGTTGGCCGACCGTGAGGCCCCATGACTCTTTGGAGTTCATTAAAGACATACGTGCCGACCGTGTCTGGCGTAACTGGCGTGTCGGCGAGTAGTTGAAGCTTTGCGCCGCCCTGCCAAATCTCGGGTGGCCAGCTATAGCCGGTCACTGAACCAGAACCCTTGATGTCCTGCCAACATGATGTTTCACAATCATAAGGTTCACCCAACAGCAGGTTCCCCTCGAAGCTCGACTTGAAAAGAAGCTGGGGGGCATCGCTGGGCGACGCCGGTCCAAGGACAAGAAGGAGAGGACTCAAGCCCAAACAGATGCGGGCGATCAAGCCAAGTTTTAGCGAACTGACCGTCCGTGAGAGTAATCCTGACCCATCAAACTGGTTCACGCTGAGAGCAATTTCGTCCGGCATCCTGAACCTGCTAGTGTACGCCTTTGCGAGTCCGAAAACGTCGATAACCAATCCCGATGATCTGCTCGTCCGAAAAGCGGCCACGCTTCATACTTGCCCAGATCGAACGTCAAACTGGATGAAGACCGTGAGGGCAAGGTCATGGCGCCTGCACCGCTTCGATGATGCCGCTCATTCGAGCCGTGAAGCCCGAACGACTGCTAAACCCGATTCTCGGAAGTGCAAATTGATTCACCTCGTGATCGTACAACCGCCCTTGTCGCGTTGTTACCGCAGTTTGAAAACCGACTTCGTTCACCAGATGCTCTTCACGAGGACCGCACGCTGTGGGACCGCCATACGGATATGCAAGGTGCCGAATCGGCAATTGAAGCAAATTTTCAAGATAGCCACGGTTATCGGCCAATTCGGCCCGCGCTGAAGGCTCGTCCAGGGTCGCAAGCGCTGCATGTGAGGTCGTATGGCCGCCGATTGACGCGAGCGGATGACGCGCAAGAATGCCAAGCTCGCGTTCGTCCAGGAAGTATTCGTCATTCAATGCCGCTAGCGAAATCCCATTCTCTTTAAACGTCGGCGCGAGCATTGCGCTGCGCCGGTAATCCTGGTGAACCCATTGGCTCACCTCGGTCAATGCCGACGTCTTGCTTCGGATATCAGAACAATGGAAATGCCGGCCCAATGCGTCGATTGTAACCTTGTCTCTCGAGAGAAACAATTTTCGCAAACCGAGCCACCACGAATGCATGGTTCGCGTTGGGGCGCCAGTGGGCACGTACATCATGAACGGCGCGTTATGCCGCTCGAGGATTGGAAGCGCCACCGAGACATTATCGCGGTAGCCGTCGTCGAAAGTCAGAACGGCATAACGGCGCGATTGATCATTCCTTGCCAGCTTCTCAAGACACTCATCCAGGCTGACGATTGACCATCCTTCTCGCTGCAGCCAATCGAGTGAATACTCGAAAAGCGAAGCTGATGTTCCGGTCATCAATTCAGGCTGACAATCCCGCTGTATCTCGTGAAATAGTATGATAGCGGCTCTAGCCGCGAAGCGTGCGCGTAAGAAAGGCAGTTCTCCAACTCGACTCGCGCCGTAGTACAGGCAATCTTTCAGAATCTGGTTCATTAGGACCCACTCAGCGGGTGCGTGATGCCCGGTGCCGATGACAGCTACTCGGGATCGAATCCACCCGTTACCTCTCCTCCCGTTACGGTCGTCCTGGAGGTGCCGACGTCATTTGAGCAAGTGTAGGCAATAGCGTTGAGAATAAAAACACATCAACGGGTTCACCGGTAGCTGAGTAGCTACCAATTGTGGGTACTCCTGAAGGTGGTCGGGACCCGCATACAACGAGGCCGCGTCAACCCGCCGGTTAACACTATGAGGAACGCTCGTCCGTTCGGCATGATCTGCCCCGATGCGATCTCACCAATCGGAACCCGCGCTTGGGCGCATGTGGGTCAACCCCAATGATCGTTGTATTATGCTGGCCACCAAATGATGCTGGCGATCACCGGGCGCCGGCCGTCATCGAGCTTGAAGGGTCGGCCCGGCGCCTTTCCGTCCGTGAAGCTCCCTGCCACACCCCTACGAGTTTATCGACGTAGGCGCCGATCTCAAATCGGATGGCATGCTGGGCGCGCGCTTGAATCCCGAGCCGGGCACGAAGCGCGGGATCAGTTAGAAGCCGCTCCAACGCCTGCGCCAGGGCCGGGGCATTCTTCGCAGGTACCAAAAGGCCTGTCCTTTCGTGCTCCACAATCTCTGGCAAGGCGCCGACTGGAGTGCACACAACGGCTAGTCCATGAGCGAAAGCTTCCACCACGCACATTGGCAGGTTCTCGACCCAGGACGGCAAGACAAGAATATCAGCCGCCTGTAGTTCAGCCGTTACACCGCCATCATCGAGCCATCCAGGTACGCTCACGCGTCCGGCAAGCCCAAGGCGTTCAACCAAAATACGGGTCTCGGTCACTGCTCCATCACCGGCAAGTGTTGCTTGCCAGTCATTGCGATGCCGAATTATCTCGAACGAATCGAGGAGCTCACCAATTCCCTTGGCTGGACCAAGACGACCGAGAAACAGGAGTCTGACCGGGCCATCGGCACGAAAATCATGTCGCTGCTTCCTGGTCGAATTGGGCAAAATGATTATGCGGTCTGCCAGTTCCGGCAAATTTGTAACGATCAAATCGGACCATACCCGACCAAGAACTATTACGAATTTGGCTTTGGAAAACAGAGTATCTATCCGACGGCGCGCAAATCCGTTGCACGAGTCCCAGAAGTGACCGAATTCACCTGAATGCAGGTGGACGACGTAGGGTATGCGCAACGCTGACGCGACTGCCGCAACGATAAACTTCCGGTATGCGCTTGCATTTGCAGAAAGGTTTATGTGAATGACATCGATCCCCTGCGACGCTTGCAGGTAAATTATTCTAAGAAGGGCCCAGGCTAACACGACGGGTGACAGATAAATATTCGCTCCGCGGCTGACCACAAACCGAAGATCAACATCGGCGCGCGGGTCCTCGCGAAATTCGTACCGGATGGAATCCATCATGCGATCGATTCCACCTTTCCCTCCTTCGCCAAGGGGGGTGACCACCACGACGTTGAGCCGCGCCGCCGATTGTCTGTGAAATTTGTTGAACATCTGTCTCTGCAAGACCTCAGTCAGCCACCGTTCATCCATCATTTGTCCGTCGCAATTGCAGCCCGCTCGCCAGGCACCATCCCCGAAGCCGCGCAATATCCGGGCGGTACGGCACTTGCCCGGTCATCCGCGTCCTGGCGGTGGGAAGCCTCACCGGCCCAATCGAAAGCCGGCTTCCTGAAATCTCGTGATCGAATGCGCCCCGGTTCGCCTTCATGCAGTAACCCGTTTTGTGCGTTTCAAGACATTGAGCAGCGTCGTGGTGGCGGTGAGATCGATCCCTTCCATCGCATAGATGTAGGCCGCCATCGATGCCCTGTTCGCCACCCACGCGATGGCGACAACGACCGCCGTTCCCCAAATCCCGAACTTCCAGGTCGCGCCGATCATGGCCACGATCCCCAACGCGGAAGTGACGACCATGATGTACATCGCGGCCCGCTGATGCCCGGTCATGTTCAGTGCGATAGTGCCGACGCCGAAGTATGTTGACGCCAGCATACCGACCGACAGGACCATCAGGACGCCGTGAGCGCGGACGAAACTCGGTCCGAACACCATCAACACGATGTCGCCGACCAGTGCCAATGCCACAACGCACACAAGAACTGCGAGAAAGGCAGCCAGTGTCGCACCCGACATGACACGTGTGATCTCCGTGCGACGTCCCTCGTCGAACAGGCGCGCGATGAGAGGTGCGGCGGGAACGCAGAAGGTCGCCAGGAAGAAATCGAGAAGGAGCGCGATCCGATTGGCGGCGTAGTAATATCCGGCGGATTCTGGACCAACCAGAACCGAGACGATGACGATGTCGATTGCAACGAACAGGACGAGGGCTACGCTGGTCACCCAGAACGGTGCTGAAGTGGAGAGGGTGTCGGCAATGCCCTCCTTCGATCGCCTCGCCGCCGTGGTGAACAGTCTATTATGGCCGTCGGCGAGATGTCGCAGGTAAGCTTCCGGAATGGCGATCAGCAGGATCAGGACGCCGGTTGCGATCACGAGAACATCTGCCGCCTTCAGCGGATGGCCATACGTTGCGAAGAGAGCTCCGCCGAGCAGTATGATGAGCAATCGCCACAACACGTCCTTCGGCACGAGTGCGAGGTAGACGGAGCCGAGCGCGCGACCGACCGAGCTCTGCATTTCGATCAATGCCAACGGCAGTATCAGAAGCAAGCTCGCGGAATACTCCCAGCGTCCGAATATTCCTCCCCGGCCGTGAGCGACGACGAATATCAGGAGCGCGATCACGGTCGCTGCAATACTGCCCACGCATGTCACACGAACCCGGCTTGAGACGATCGAGCCGATCGCCGGATAGTCTTTCCGGGCCGCGAGACTTGGTAATTCCCGTACCACAAGAAGTTGCTGACCGACGAGGCCAATCGTCGAGGCGATCAACCCGAAGGTCATCAGCGACATGAGGGCGCCATACTCCTCGATGCTCATCATCCTGGCAAAACAGACGCCAAAGGCGAATGTTACCACTGCACCAGAGCAACGATAAGCGAAGGCCAGTACAGACTTCCCGAAGAGGGATCCAAGCATCCAAGGCCCTCGATTCACTTCATTTGAATACTGCACAAAGCAAACTGCCATGTACGCTTCTTGCTATATACGCTTCGTGCTGCGCCGAGGGCGTGCTCTACCAAGCCAATCCCTGGGCGGCTCCACTCGATGATGAGGAGCAGGAGTCCAGGAGATCTGCCGTTGTGAACATCTACGGCTGGCGCCGACGATAAAAAATCAACAATGAGTTTGTTATATCGAGGACGTCCCATCGAGTATATTCGTGCTACCGCATCGGGCCGCGACCCTTTTGGATTACCCCTTCCGGTTCGTTCCGAAAGGCGGCCGGCCGAAACATCGCTACCTTGAACCACCGCTGTGCCCGAGCCAGGCCGTGACGTCGTCATCCTCTGGACTCGATCACGCGTCCAGGCCGCGCCTGATTCCGCCGTGCTCCGCTACCCCACCGGGCTCCTCCCTCGGGTTCTGGCGTCGAAGCGTCGACAAGGCAGCGGGTGTATAGTTCTGTTTGGCCAGAGCCGCTTCACCTTGCTGAAGGACCACCACAGGCATGGTGCCGTCCCCGCTGGTGCGGAGGAATCCTCGATCCGACAGATCGCGCAGCATTCCGATAGCGACACCAAGAAGCACGCCTCCCACGATCGATATTCCAAGTACGATTGCCGCTTTCGGCGAGCTGGCGTCCATGGGAGGGGCCGCTTCGATCAGCAGATGCACTTGTAGCGTCGGCGAGGATTGCTGTTGCGCCTCCATGTAACGCAGCACACGAAGAAAATTATCATAAGCCTTTGCGGTCGATTCCGCGGTGGCTTCAAGTTCGGAGAGGTCACCTTGCGTTTTCGCCGTCAATTGCGATGGGGGTGTTCCCGGATCGGCGGGCTCTGCAGGATCCGCGCTGTTGCTCTTGTTCTTACGGTAATTCGCCAGAGCGTTTTGGGCGGCTGACGCTTGGCTGCTTAACTCTTTTATCTGATCCCTGACCCATTTCTCACTTCGCAAAGAGGATTTGATCTTTGCGTCCATTTGCGCCGCAATATGCATCTCCGCAACGGTGTTCAGGATCTGGGCCGCGCGCTCAGGGTCGACGGAGTCGAAGGCAATCTCGACAATGTACGTAGTGCCAACGCGCTTGGCCGAAAGCTTGCGATCGAACGATTCGAGAGCGCGTCGCATCACGCTGGATTCCGTGTCCGGTTTACCCAAGCCGAGCATCCGGAATGTCGACTTGATCGTGCTGCGCAGGCCGCCCCTGGCAAATTCCGGATCCTCTGCTAAGCCGAGCTTCCGTATCACGGCGCGAGCGAGACCCTCAGACTTTATGACTGCGATCTGACCTTCCACCATCGTTGACGCGGATGCTGTGTCTCCTGGAGTCGCTTTCGCATCCACGACGAGTTTCGCGGTGGCGGTATACGTCGGTACTGCAATAGCGAGGTAGAGTAGAGCGGCGCTAACCGTTGCAAGACACGCCAGCAACATGATCGCGAGGTGCCGCCGTATGAAGGCAAACCCTTCCAGCAGGGGCTCGATAGGCGAACGAGACTCAGGCGGCATAGTGTCCTGATTTGCGGAGCTATCAGTTCTAAAATTCTGCAGCATTTTCACTTCCCAGCCCTGCTAGTTGTACTACCGCGGTTCCGCACAACGGGCGCTAATGGGATACCACGGATAGCCTGTTGCGCTGTGCGAACTACCAAATAAAAAGTCAGCTGGCGGAAGATGCGGCAGCTGGAGTCGCTTAGTAGGCGTTCCAATACACCTTTCTGGAAAAGAAGGTCATGAGTATGATTTTGAGATCGAGAAGGAGTGACCAGTTGTCGATGTAGTAGAGATCGTGCTCCACACGACGCTGCATCTTCTCGAGGGTATCAGTCTCGCCACGGTACCCGTTGACTTGAGCCCAACCGGTAATGCCTGGCTTGACGTTATGGCGACGGGAAAATGACGAAATCAGCTCAACGAACACCTCGTTTTGCGCGGTCGCATGTGGGCGAGGCCCGACCAGCGACATGTCACCGGCCAGGACATTGAACAACTGCGGAAGCTCGTCGACATTGGTTTGGCGCAAGAGGCGCCCCAGACGGGTCACCCGTGGATCGTGTCTGGTGACAGGGCTGAAATTGTCGCCATCCTCCATCACGGTCATCGATCTGAATTTCAGCACGCGAATCGGCTCGTTGTTGTAGCCGTGCCGTGTCTGGCGAAAGAAAACCGGCCCGCGGGAATCGAGCTTGATTGCGAGCGCAACGATGACGAAGAGGGGGCTAACCATAATCAGCCCGGCGATTGCAGCGGCGACGTCGAATGCCCGCTTTATTGCCCGGTTGAAAGGATCGAGGGGACACTGGAAGATCCGCATCGTCACCATGTCACCGAACTGAGTGATCCGCGACACGGCCATGAGATCGATGGATCCAACCGGAAGGACGTGAACGTCAACCGGGAGGTCTGACAGGGCGCTGGCAAGCGCGAGAGCAGACGGAACGTCCGCCTCCGAAGGTAAAATCACAATGTCATCTGCTCGGAGGGGCCGGCAGTTTGCGACAAGCTGGCGCGCATCAAGTAGTGCTTGGGCAGCGTCGGGAAGCGCCGGTACGGAGGCGTCGGTGCGAACCGTCGGAAAGTCGAACGAGTGGATGGTGCGAATTCCGGTGCCCATCGCTCGAACGGAGAACTGCAGGCAGTGACCCTGGTCTCCAATTAGAACGATGCGCCTGGCGTCGATCAGCCCCGCTGCAATAGCTGGCTGCAGTAGTGAGAACCATATTGCCCGTGTGCCAAGTACCGCGAGGAGGACGCTCACGGCCTGGGCGATGACAGTGGCGCGTGAGTACTCTTCGGAGATTTTCAGAACGAATATCGTCGAGAGGAAGAAGGAGAATGCGAGGAAGACGCTGCTTGCGCCGCTCCATAGGAACGTGTGGCGGGGCTGCGTCAGGATCCGGGAGTACTGGCCGAGCGCAATGGAAACGAGCAGCTCCAATGTAGCAATCAGAAGGGATTCCTGAATGTACTTCGCGGGATCCGGCGAGACCAGGACCTGCCCCAGGATCAGCCGATGATAAAGGATAGCGGCGAAATAGGCCGCTACAGTTATGAGAAGGAATTCGGTACTTGCTGCCAATGCCAATAGGGCAGCTAATCGGTTCTTGCCGACGCGTGCCGGGAGTGTCCTGCCGACGCCGACCGAACGTGTAGAGGCCGGCAAATTGGTAAAGGAGGCGTAACTCATCGCACTCTGCCACCCAGCCATTCCGTCCCCCTGGCCAAATCAGTAGCATCGGAGTCGCCGCTTCGAACTGGCAATAAATGGGTAGGGAGGGGTAACCACGATGGTCGATTGAGCTGCGGCAACGCGGGATTAAAATTGCCGGAAAGAAATCCGCTCGCAATTCTCAGCACTGATCAATCGAGCGGCGAAGGAGACACTGAGCGGCACAGCACCAATGAGGGGAGCAAAAGAACGGCAAGTCGTGCGGATCGCTTATCTGGACGGTCGCTCGGACGATAGCGATGCAGGCGCGCGCCGCCTTCCATCAGGAGATTTGAAGAACTTCACCCATAGACCCCACGTCCAAGCAGGAATTGCTACCATGCCGAATGCCGGACTGCGCAATGATTTCCATATCGATGTCTTCGGCAGCACCCTGGGCCGCAGCATCAAATGGGGCCTGGTGGCCGTTGGCCTCACGATTTTCGTTCCTCAAGCAAAGGCCGAATATCGGGTAAGCATCGGAGACGTGCTGGAGGTCTCGGTGGCGGGCGTGCCGGAGCTGCGGCATCGTGCTGCCGTCCAAATGGACGGGAATATTTCGTTACCACTGGTCGGAATGCTTCCAGTAGCCGGCCTGCCCTTGCCGCAGGTCCGGGACAAGATTGGTGCCGCACTGGCGAGCAAGGTGTTTCGACAGCGCGAGGCCGTCATCGTGATAGACGCGGATCAAGTCACGACGATGGTGGCGGAATACAGACCGATATACGTAAATGGGGACGTGTCGAAGCCGGGCGAGTACCCTTACCGTCCGTCCATCACCGCGCGCCAGCTCGTTGCTGTGGCAGGCGGCTACGACGTCATGCGTATCAGAATGAACAATCCGTATCTCGAGTCGGCGGATTTGAGAAGCGAGTACGGATCGCTTTGGACAGAACTCGCCAAAGAACAGGCGCGTATGTGGCGCATCAAGAATGAGCTTGGAGAGGCGACGCAGCTCAATCCAGGTATTCTGACGGACGTGCCCATAGCCCGGTCGGCGATTTCGGAAATAGTCAATGCAGAAACGGAATATTTGAAAACGAAGCTGAGTGACTTTCAGCAGGAGAAGACGTTCCTTCAGGGCGGCGTCCGGCGGGGAGACGACGAGATCCGCGTGCTCTCGGAGCAGCAGAAGAAAGAGGAAGAGGGACTTCACACAGACCTCGAAGAATTGCAAAAGGCGTCCGATCTTTATGGCAGGGGGTCCTTGACCAGCCCTCGCGTTACGGATGCGCGTCGCGCGGTGTTGCTGTCGTCAACCCGGAAGCTGCAGACCTCTGCGCAACTACTGCAGGCCAAGAAGCAACAGGACGAGCTCACCAGAAGGCTGGCAAAGCTTGACGATCAGCGGAGGCTCGATCTGCTCCGTGAGCTGCAAGACACCAGTGTAAAGCTTAACCAAATTCGCGAGAAGCTGCAGAGCGTCGGAGAGAAGCTTCTGTACACTACGATGGTTCGATCACAGCTCGCACGCGGAAGCGGTAACAAAACGGAGATTGCGATCATTAGAAAAGGCGACAAGGGCCACGAACGGATCATCGCAAGCGAAGATACCGAGTTGGAGCCGGGTGACGCAGTCGAGGTCACCTTGCGATACCAGGACCGGCCTGACGCTTCTCCCCGAAGCCTAAGCAGTTCAAGTATCCCGTCAGGGATAGGTCGGGTCGACGCGACTGGGAATGATTCGCTGCGCGTCGGGAGGAGGTGACGAGGGTTGCGGCACCGGCGTTCGTCTATGCCACGACACGCCTTGGCGCGGCTGCCGAAGCTTTCTCGCAGAAACAGTTATCGCGGTCCGGGTCTGGAGAGCGTGGCCGGCGCCCAGGCAGGCATTGCACGCAAGCCGGTTGGACGAACACGGAAAGTGGCCGAAATGATCTTGCTGACAGGCGGCGCTGGCTACATAGGGTCTCATGTCTGTATCGCCTTGATGGACGCCGGGCTCGACGTCGTCGCGGTCGACAATCTCTCCAACAGCAACAAGGCCTCTCTCCAACGGGTGCAATCCATCTGCGGGCGGTCGCTCGTCTTCCGGCACGCTGACATCCGGAATGAAGAGGCCATCTACGAAATACTTCGTTCCTGCGGGGTGACCGCGGTTATTCACCTTGCGGGGCTGAAAGCCGTGGGCGATTCCAACGTTCGGCCCATGACGTATTACGAGAACAACGTCTTGGGAACGATGCGGCTCGTGTCGGCCATGAAGCGGGCGAACGTGAAGTCGCTCGTCTTCAGTTCGTCTGCAACCGTTTACGGCGTACCCAGCTATCTGCCGCTCGACGAGAAGCATCCGCTCGGACCGACAAATCCGTACGGCCGCACGAAGTTCTTTATCGAGGAAATGCTGAGGGATCTTTACAGCTCCGACGACGATTGGCGGATCGGTATCCTGCGGTACTTCAATCCGGTTGGCGCGCACGAAAGCGGACTCATCGGAGAAGACCCGCTGGGCGTTCCGAGCAACCTGTTGCCGTTTGTGGCGCAAGTGGCGATTGGAAAACGAGAAAAGCTGCTCGTTTGGGGGAACGACTATGACACTCCGGATGGCACCGGTATCCGCGACTTCATCCATGTCGTCGATCTTGCAGCCGGTCACCTCAGTGCCTTGCGCCACCTGAAACGGCCCGGGGTGCTCACGGTCAACCTTGGAACGGGCAGCGGCAGCAGCGTTCTGGAAGTCATTCGAACATTTGAGGCGGTGAGCGGCAGGTCGATTCGGTATGAAATCGAGGCGCGCCGGGCAGGGGATGTCGCCATCTGTTATGCCGACCCCACGTTTGCGAAGGAGGAGTTGGGTTGGAAATCGGCGCGATCGTTGGAGCAAATGTGCGCGGACCATTGGCGTTGGCAATTGCAGAACCCCAACGGCTATCGTGCTATCGAGCTTAAGGTCCAGGAGCGGTCCAGGCATGCCGACCGTCACCGCCCGAGCGTCGGCTCCAGGGGGTGAGCAGGCACCGAATGGTCCGACCGCATGAGCGGGCTTGAGGACGAGTTGCGGCAGCAAGCACGCCGCCCGTCAGAGGTAGCCCGTTAAGACCCGAAATCTCCATGCATGGCAGCGTAACTTGCAGATAAAACAGTGACGGTAGGGACAAACGATGCCGCATTATCGTGTCTACGTTTCGGATGAACACGGCCGGTTGGTGGGCGTGGTCAACTTTGACTGTATTGACGACGATGCAGCGAAAGAGCGCGCCAAGCAGTTAGGGAACGGCCACGAGGTGCAGCTTTGGCGACAGGTCGCGCAGTTCAAATTCGAGAATCCGCCGGACCGATCCAAGCGGCGACGAGGCGCCCTCACGCACTAGGACCAGCGCAATCACGCGCCGCCACCATCCTGACGCCTGGCCGCACTGTGACGCTGTACCGCACACCAATGCCGATTATGCCGTTACGATGACTTGAGGGATCGTCTGATGGAACGATCCCAGCTCCAGCCAGCATGATCCCAACGCATCATCGACGATCCGACCACCGCCGAGATCACCGAGAAGCAGGCGCGCCCGATCACATACCAGCTCACCATCGCCAGGCGGTGCGCGCGACGCCGAGCCCCAGCCAGGCCGCCGCGTTCATCGGTACGGTCATCGGGTAGCGGCGGATGCCGTCC
The DNA here is from genome assembly GCF_018131065.1 of Bradyrhizobium sp. AUGA SZCCT0431. NCBI lineage: Bacteria > Pseudomonadati > Pseudomonadota > Alphaproteobacteria > Hyphomicrobiales > Nitrobacteraceae > Bradyrhizobium > Bradyrhizobium sp. AUGA SZCCT0431. The sequence continues at coordinate 124,638 of NZ_JAFCLR010000013.1, forward strand.
GCTTCTCGCGAGGCTTCCCGGGCCGGCCAAGCCCGGCTTCGAAGGCTTCGTCTCAAGAAGAGGCGGGCGCACCGTCGCGGTCTGAACGCAGCGACGCGTGAGTCTGGTCAAGCGCGTGCAACGGGCGGCATTTCCGACCGTCGATTTGGTGAAGGATCCGACCGGCGTCGCCGTCCTTCTCCTGGCCAAGAAGCAGGGGGCGCTACCGACCTAGATCGGTATCGACGGCTCCGGGTGGTCGCACACGGTTTCGAGCCGGATCGCTTTCTCCGGCGTCTCGGCGCCGACGTGTCCGTGTGGGACAGTGCAGGACTCCGTGCAGATCGAGATCGGCCACCAAGCTTCGGCCGGCTGCCCTTCAGCGCCCGCTCGATTTCGCCGCGGACCTTCGCGTGCCATTCTGGCTCGATGTCGGGCAGCCGAACATCGCGCAACGCGAAGACGTCGTAGCGGCAAGCTTCGTTTTTGCGCACGCAACGCATGCAAACCGCGGCGGCACTGACTTCCAAATCCCGCCGCGATCGCCGGCTATTTAGCTAACCGCGCTGCGCCAACAGTCCTTGGGTTGATGTCCTTGCGGATCAGGCCGTCGTAACGCGCTACCTCGGCATGATTTGTCTCGTGGTTAAGCCCTTCAACCGGCGCCGGCCCCCCGATTTGCTTGATTTCGGAGATTGCCGCGATGGGGGTCGGATGTCGCTCGCTAACATTTGAGATTGAGGGCTGAAAGCTGCTTGCCCGATTGTTCATCCCCCAAATCGCCGCTTGTGTCCGGTTCTGGACCCGGATCTTGCGCAGGATTGCCTTGACGTGGACCTTCACGGTCGCCTCGGCGATGTCGATTTTTCGCGCTATGGATTTGTTGGACTCGCCTTCGATCAGGCCGCGCAGAATCGACTTCTCCCGAGGGGAAAGCTGCGGCGCGATCGTGTCCTCGGTTGTAACGAGGATTGCCTCGCCGCTTTCGACGCTCGGCGCCGCCTCAGGCTGGTGGCTGCCTTTGGAATCGAGAAACAATGACAGGAATGCCGGCGGAAAAAATGTTTCACCCATCATCACCAACTCGACGGATTTGATGAATACATCGCACCTCATCACGTCGACGAAAAAGCCGTTGGCGCCGGCCCGAAATGCCGAAACCAGTTCATCCAGCCGATAGTGATCTGCCACGATTGCAAAGCGGCCGCCTGGATACCTCTCGCGCAAGAGTTCGATCTGTTCCAAGGCGACGCTGAAATCATCACCGGTGTGGACAATGAGAAATAGCAATTGGTGTGGTTGGAGTTTGCCGGGCGGCAAATCATCAGCGCACGATACCGAGGCGGATGTGCGACAATTTGCTGCGCGTAGGATTCTGGCAATTCCTTCCCTAACTAAGATGCTCCTGCCAACGAGAACCGTTGTAAAAGATTTTTGCCTCCGCATTTTACTCTCCCGCCAAACGCAATTGTTTTGAACTAAATGATTGGCTTGTTCTTCAGTCGGTCTTCTTCTCCGGTCGTCTTGCTCCTTCGTTCACAGGGTTTTTCGTTGGCGGATTTCAAGGGCCCCGAATCTGTGATGCTTGTTTTCCTTGGCAGGTTTCGAGGGATCCGCGTTGGTAAAGCTTTTATGAATGTTAGATTCGAATTCCCCGTATCCCTATATACCTTTGGTTATAGTGCTCGCTCGAGCAGATGGATGTCGTTCATAATGGCTAACGACCCCTTCTTCCGCATTCTCTGAGCGAGTTGACAGCGCGACGCTAATCAAGCGTTGTGAGACTTTTAGCTGCTGAGCGTGTCGCCAAGTTCGAATGCACTGGTGCGCGAGCTTCAAATGATGAAAGGCGAAAGCGAAGTAACGCGTCACTCGAAACCAATCCGTACTTCTACGGAAGGGGTACATCTTTTGAGGCGCCGACAGGCTGACAGGACGGGGGTTAACCTCGTTTTGCGTTGCGGCATCAAATGCGGTGCATTGTTGGAAATTTGTCTCGAACTCGTTTAGGTTAGCAATGAAACAAGCGGAGGCGAGTGGGGTTTAAGTTATTGGGGGGACAGGCTGAGGAACCGCTCGATGCGTTGTACCAGCGTAGTGATCGCAGACCGGCATCCAATCGTTCTGCAGGGGTTGAGCCGCCTGCTTGGCGCTGACGGCGACTTCAACATTGTTGCGAGTTGCAGTGATGGTGCGAGTTGCATCGAGGCGCTGCGGAAGTTCGGGCCGGACATCGCAATTCTTGGCGTTTCAATTCCTGGCGTGACCGAGTCGGAAATTCTCTCCATCATCAATTCCGAGAATCTTTCCACGCGACTGGTCTTTTTCACCTCATCTGACGAGGACTGCGAACTGGTTATGGCAGCTGCGGCCGACGGCTACAGCGTCATTTCGAAGGATACGGAGTCCGAAGCTCTGATGCAGGCCTTGCGCGAGGTTGCGACAGGTCAGCGGCTGTTGCCGCTGCTTTCGCCAGAGCAAACGATAGCTCGGGAGCAAAGCGCGGTCGCTGAGAATGCGCTGACAACGTTGACGGACCGTGAGCGCCAGATCATGCGCCTGGTGTCCGAAGGATTGTCGAACAAGGAAATTGGTCGACGGCTGAGTATTACCGACGGCACCATCAAGGTGCATCTTCATCACATTTTTCAGAAGCTCGAAATCAGTAACCGGACGGTGCTTGCGGCGCTCGCGATTTCGCAGAGCGATCGCGCGGGTGCCCCTGAGGACAAGCCGGCGCTGCCCATCTCGTCCGATTGAGCGGAAGGTGGGACGGGTCGAGGGAAAACTCGTGCCGTCTTAATCAATAAAGGCAATTCGAGAAGTACCAAGTCATCGGCGACGTCGATGCTGGATTGAACATGTCGTCCGCACGGCTGGCCATTTTCGCATTAGAACACAGCTCGTCGGTATTGGTGGCGCGCTCTATCGCAAGCGGGCGAGACCGCCGATACGCTCGCCTCGCTTGAATTCGCCGAAGGCTCATGGGCAACGCGCCCTTGCGGTAGTCAATGGAGCAAGCTCTACGATGGCGCGCGCGGGCCAAATCGTGCTGCAAAACTCGCAGGTCCGGAGGTCGGCCGAATAGTTTGGCCATCCGGCACGGGCGCCCGCTGGTCGATGGTGTGCCGCGGCGAAATTCTCGCTTTCAGTGCCGCTTTGCCAAGCTGTCTCGTGCTGTGTCCGGGGCTGGTGGCACGACTTCAACGTATTCGCGATGAATTGTGGTCGGCGATTTATTTCCATCGAACAAGACGCTGACGCTATTAACGTAGACGCTCCCTCCAACAATCGTGCCCGTCTTGCTGGCAAGGCGCGCGCAGCGTGACGCACCAAGAGCGCTCATTCGAACGCGAACGCCAATCGATAGATTGGACTTCATTGGACAGTCCAGGCTGCAATCGACTCAGTACAGAGCTATTCTAACACATGACGATATTCGGCTGGATGCGGCGCAACCGGCACCTCCTGCGCGCAGCATCGATTTTAAGGGGTACCCCCATTGCGGGGTAGACTTGGTGCGTCGTCTGGCGACAGTCTAGGTGCGTGCGATTCGTCCAGCTCATGATCAACGCGGGCTGTGAGCCGGCCGCCGGGTGGGCTATCGAAAGCCTCAATCAGGGCGACACGAACGAACGTTGTGCTAATATTGCTCACCCGTCTTGGTTTCGTGCGTTTTCGAGCGGAGGCAAAATGCGTATTGCTCTGCCATACACGGCTATTGTCTGGTGCATCGCTGTTGCGATTTGGATCGCCTTGGGCACGGCACTATAGCAGGCGCTTCGGTATCTGGCAGTAACGTCGCTGTCCAGGCATCGGCCTAAGCCTGCTCGAAATTGTAGAGCGCGGCCGGATTGTCCCGGAGAATCTTCCGATAAAAGTCCTCGTCGCCAACCTGGCGGCTCAAACCTGACGGATCACCTTTTCGGCGCACTTCAGGAAATTCCGGACTAACGGATTGAGAGAATCCCGGCGCCAGCAAACCGCGACATCGATGGCGTCGTCGGCATCCAGGAAGGGCCTGAACACGACGCCCGTTGGACATCCGAGTTCGGCGCAGGCTGGAAGGATCGCCAGGCCTTCCCCGGCGAGGACCATGCTGAGAGCCGAGTGGACCGTTTCGACCCGGTTCGCAACCGGCATGCCGACCTGATGCCGCCTCAGCAGCGACGTCACAACGGAGGTCGCGGGATCTTCGGTGGGCCAGGGCAAGCTGATAAGCGGACGCCCTTGCAGTCTTTTTACCGGCACTGCGGCGGAGCGCGCAAGGGGCGAACCGGCCGGCATGGCAAGCATCAGTCGCTGCGTGCCAATGGTGGAGGCTTCAATCTCGCTGTGGCGAATTGCCGGCATGCACAGTGCGACCGTCACGCTGTGATCCAGCAACCGTGCCTCACGCGTCGATGCGCTCAGCTCTACAAATTCGAGGTCGACTTTCGGAAGCGACCTGCGGAGTTCCGGAACGAGTTTGGGTAACACGGCGTGGGCGAGCGCGAACATGTATCCGACTGACAATCTTCCGCGGCGCCCCGCCGCCACCGCGCGGGCTGCCTCAAAGCCTTCAGCTGTCAAGGCCAGGGCTTCGCGCGCGCGCGACAGCAGAGCGCGACCGGCCGCCGTCAGCTCCATTCCCCGCGCGCCTCGGCGAAACAGCGAGGTTCCTACTTCCGATTCCAGTTTGCGGATCTGGACCGAAAGTGGCGGCTGCGCCATACGCAGGCGGACGGCCGCTCGGCCAACGCTGCGTTCTTCGGCAACAGCAACGAAATAGCGGAGACGCCGGAGGTCCATTTTGCCATACCGAAATCGTATGGGTGAGTTGTGCGATGGTATTGGACCTGAAGTCAATGTGAGTGTCATCTTTGCGTCATTCGACCCTGGGGACCTTAGCGCGATGAGCAATGAGCTGTGCTTGCTGCCCGCCACCGAACTCCGCGCGCGGATTGCCCGCAAAGACGCCTCACCGGTTGAGATCATGCGTGCGGTGCTTGCGCGCGCGGAGCGAATGCAGCCTGAGTTGAACTGCTTCATCACGCTCTGCGGCGATGAGGCGATGGCCGAGGCAAGCAAGGCGGAGCGTGCGGTCATGGCCGGGGAGCCGCTGGGTCTTCTTCACGGCACTCCGTTCACCGTGAAAGATCTGGTCAATACCAGGGGGGTGCGAACGACTTTCGGAGCGGTCCCCTACAAGGACAACGTTCCTGATCATGATGCGGTCGCCGTGGCGCGCATGCGGGCAGAGGGAGCCATCCTTTTGGGCAAGACCACGACGCCGGAGTTCGGCACCAAGTGCCTCACGGATTCGCCGTTGTTCGGCCGCACGCGCAATGCCTGGAGCGGCGCGCGCTCGAGCGGTGGCTCGAGTGGGGGAGCGGCGGTTGCCGTTGCCAGCGGCATTGCGCCTCTAGCGATCGCGACGGATGGCGGCGGCTCGACGCGGATTCCGGCGGCTTGCAACGGTGTTGTCGGGCTGAAGCAAAGCAACGGCGTCATTCCCCATAGCCAGGTGCAGGACGCGTTCGGCAACCAGACCTATGTCACCCCGATGACGCGCACCGTCGCGGACACCGCCCTGATGATGCAGGCAATGTCGGGAGAGGACGCTTCCGATCCGTGGTCGATGGGATTCCCGCAATGGAATTTTGTCGAGGGATCGGCTCCAAACGGCGACCTGCGCGGGCGCAAGATCGCATTCTGCCTTGCGCCTTCAGGCCGGCCGGTTGCGGCCGATGTCGCTGCGGCATTCAAGGACGCGCTTGCCAGGCTGGAAGCCCTTGGAGCCGAGGTCGAGGAAATGTCCGCCGACGGATTTGAGGTGGAGCCGATCTGGCGGGCCATCAATCACACCGCCTGGCGCGCACGATTCGAGAAGCTCGCGGCCGAACATGGCGATGTGCTGAGCGAGACCTTCATGAAGCAACTGGCGCTGGCCACGAAGGTAAGCGGTGTTGACTATCAGCGGGCGATGTTTGACCGTACGGCTCTGTTCCGTCGGATTCAGAGTTTGTTGCAGAGGGTCGATATTCTCGCGATGCCAACCATCACCCGCACCGCGCTTCCGATCGATCAGGATCTGTTCGGCACGATAGAGATCGACGGGCGGGTGTTGAGCGACGTCCGGCCAAACTGGTTTCCCTGGACGATGCCGTTCAACATGACCGGCCATCCGGCGGTCAGTCTGCCCTGTGGCTTTGACTCGGACGGCCTGCCGATCGGCATTCAACTCGTCGGCAAATTCCGTGGAGACATCGAACTGCTGCGCGTCAGCGCGCTGTTTGAGGGCTCGCAAGATCTTCTCGGCCGGTGGCCGGGGCTGGACGGCTAAGCGAAAATGCGGCCGCCATCACACCTGATCGCTGACAAGGGACGGGCCGACAACAAGGGAATCGAGACTTGAGCGTCTTCCTTTTCCGCCGCTTTCTGACGCTGATGGCGACGCTGGTTGGTGCGTCGCTCATCATCTTTTTCGTTCTGGATGCCTTGCCCGGCAACGCCGCGCAGATGCTGATGGGCGCGGATGCCTCGCCTGACGCCGTCCGGGCGCTGACGGTCAAGCTCGGGCTGGATCAGCCGCTGTACTATCGGTACGTCCATTGGATCAGGGGGATGCTGACCGGCGATCTAGGCAACAGCTATGCCTATGGCACCCCTGTCGCCGGCCTGATTGCGGAGCGCCTCACGCTGACCATTCCGCTGGCTGTCATGTCCATGTCCATAACGGTCGTGCTGGCCCTGGCTGCCGGAATCTATACGGCGGCAAATCACAACAAGCTCGGCGATGTCGGCGTGATGTCGCTGACGCAGTTCGGCATCGCGCTTCCCAATTTCTGGTTCGCCATCCTGCTGATCCTGCTGTTCTCGGTGAAGCTGCAATGGCTTTCGGCCGGCGGATTTGCCGGCTGGGACGAAAGCATCGTTGCCGGGATCAAGTCGCTGCTGCTGCCTGCGATCTCGCTATCGGTGGTGCAGGCGGCGATCCTTGCGCGGGTCACGCGTTCGGCGGTGCTTGAGGTGCTGCGTGAGGATTTCGTGCGCACCGCACGCGCCAAGGGTTTGAGCAAGCGCGACGTCTTGTGGCAGCATGTGCTGCGCAATGCGATGATCCCGGTGATGACGATCATGGGCCTTCAGTTCGCCAACCTGCTGGCGGGGACGATCGTGATCGAGAACGTGTTCTATCTGCCGGGTCTCGGCCGGCTGATCTTCCAGTCAATCGCCAATCGCGACCTGATCGTGGTGCGCAACTGCGTGATGCTGCTGGCGGCTGTGGTCGTCATCGTCAACTTTGTGGTCGATGTGCTCTATGCCTTCATCGATCCGCGCATCAAGGTACACAGCCTATGAGTACCCCGCTGAGCGCCTCAGTCGAGGTTGGGGCCGCCACCGCGCGTCAGCGGCTTGCGAGCGGCTTCTGGCGCCGCGCGCTGCGCCACCGCAGCTTTGTCACGGGCGGCACGCTGAGCCTGATGGTGCTCTGTGCCGCTTTGCTGTCGCTGGTTTGGACGCCGTGGTCCGCCTATGAAATCGACGTGGCCTCCAAGCTGCGACCACCGTCGGCCGCGCATTGGCTCGGCACCGACGTGCTCGGCCGCGATATCGTCTCGCTGCTGCTGGTAGGCGCCCGTTCCACCATCATGGTCGGCATCATAGCCGTCGGGATCGGTCTCACTTTCGGGGTGTGTCTTGGACTGATCGCCGCCGCGCGCAAGGGCTGGACCGAAGAGATCATCATGCGGATGAGCGACTTCACCTTCGCGTTTCCCGCGGTGCTCTCGGCCATCATGCTGGCGGCGGTCTTCGGACCGGGCATGGTGACCTCGATCGTCGCCATCGGCATCTTCCAGATTCCGACCCTCGTCCGGTTGACCCGTGGATCGGCCAATGCGATCTGGGCGCGGGAGTTCGTGCTGGCCGCGCGCGCCTGCGGCAAAGGCGGCTTCCGCATCACGATCGAGCACGTGCTGCCCAACGTCCTGCCGATCCTGATCGTGCAGGCGACGATCCAGTTCGCACTCGCAATCCTGGCCGAAGCGGCGTTGTCCTATCTCGGGCTCGGCACGCAGCCGCCGCAACCGTCCTGGGGACGCATGCTGAACGACGCCCAGACGCTGCTGTTCCAGTCGCCGATGCTCGCGGTCTATCCGGGCGCTGCGATCGCCATCGCTGTGCTTGGCCTCAATCTGTTCGGAGACGGGTTGCGCGATCTGCTCGATCCCCGGCTGGCGCGGGAGCGTTGACCATGACCGGGTCCGCCAACGCGCCTTTGATCGAAGTCCGCGACCTCGGCGTGCGGCTCAACACCAGCCGCGGCCCCGCGCAGGCCGTTCGCGGCGTCAGTTTCTCGCTGAGGCGCGGCGAGACCCTGGGTCTCGTCGGCGAATCCGGATGCGGCAAATCCGTCACCGCGCTGGCGCTGATGGGCCTCTTGCCTGACAGCGCCGTCATCAGCGGCAGCATCCGCCTCGACGGCATGGAGCTGGTGGGTCTGCCGGATGCGAATTACTGCAAGCTGCGCGGTAATCGCATCAGCATGATCTTCCAGGAGCCGATGACCGCGCTCAATCCGATGCACACGATTGGCCGCCAGGTGGCCGAACCATTGCGGCGCCACACCAATTGTTCGGCGGGAGAGGCGCGCAAGCAGGCCATCGCCTTGCTCGATCGTGTCGGGCTTCCCGATGCGGCGAAACGCGTCGATGCCTATCCGCACCAGTTCTCCGGAGGGCAGCGGCAGCGCGTTACCATTGCCATGGCACTGGCCTGCCAGCCCGACGTGCTGATCGCCGATGAACCGACCACGGCACTCGACGTCACCATCCAGGGACAGATTCTCGACCTGATCGCCGATATCGTTGCCGAGCGCGGCATGTCGATGATTCTGATCTCGCACGATCTCGGCGTCATCGCCGAGAATGTGCAGCGCATGATGGTGATGTATGGCGGCACCGTCGTGGAAAGCGGCGCGACGGATGCGGTGTTCACGCGCATGGGACATCCCTATACGCAGGGTCTGTTTCGCGCTCGCCCGCGCCTTGGTGCGCGCAAGGGCACCCGGCTGAAGACCATCGCCGGCACCGTGCCCGAGCTTGCCGATCTGCCCTCCGGTTGCACTTTCGCCGACCGCTGCGCGATCGTCGAGGATCGTTGCCGCCTAGCGCCGCCGGCCGCGGTGGACGTCGGCGCCGGCCACGGCGTGCGCTGTCTCAGGACGGATGTTTCGATGGCCGAAGCGGTTGGAGTTTTGGGCGCATGACCATGCTGGATCAGGTGTCATCGTCCGCCGAACTGCCGCTGCTCGATGTGAAGGATCTGGCGCAGCGCTACACCTTGCCGCGCGAAAGCGTGTTCAAGCCGGCCGGGCAGGTGCATGCGCTCAACGGCGTCACCGCAAAGGTGACGGCGGGCCGAAGCCTCGGTGTGGTCGGCGAGTCCGGATCGGGCAAGTCGACCTTCGCGAGGCTGGTGATGGCGCTGGAGCGGCCGTCGTCGGGTTCGGTGTCGCTCATGGGCCGCGACCTGAACCGGCTGCCCGCCGACGAACTTCGCCGCGCCCGGCGTGATTTTCAGATGGTGTTTCAGGATCCGTACGGCTCGCTGGACCCGCGACAGACCATTGCGCGCATCGTCGCGGAGCCCTTGACCGCGCTCGGACGCATGGATCGCGCCACGCTGCGTCAGCGCGTTGCCGACGTGCTGCGGCAGGTCGGGCTGCGCGAGGCCGACATGGACAAGTTCCCGCACGAATTCTCCGGCGGCCAGCGCCAGCGCATCGCGATCGCGCGTGCGCTGATCACCCAGCCAAAACTGATTGTCGCCGACGAGCCGGTCAGCGCACTCGACGTCTCCGTGCAGGCGCAGGTGCTCAATCTCCTGCAAGACCTGCAGGATCAGTTTGGGTTGAGCTATGTCCTGATCAGTCACGATCTGGCGGTGGTGGATTATCTCTGCGACGAGATCGCGGTGATGTATCTCGGGCGGATCGTCGAGCAGGGAAGCCCTGAGGATCTGTTCGCGCATTGCGCCCATCCCTATACGCGGGCGTTGCTCGAGGCGGTACCGCGCGCCCGGGCCGGCGGTGTGCGCCGGCGTCGCGGTGCGCAGGTGATCGCCTCGCATTCGCTGGACGCAACGGGATGTCCCTACGCGTCGCGCTGTGCGCTCGCCGACCGGCACTGTCGCGAGGTCGCGCCTGCGCTGCGCGAGGTGGGTCCGGCGCAATTAGCCGCGTGCCATCGCGCCGAGACGGTGATGGCATTGCCTCCGGTAGCGTCGGAGGAAGGTTAGCCTTTTATGCGGGACTGGCTTAATCTGGTCGCGCGATATGTCAGGGGAGCAAGCGATGTTCAGGAAGTTAGCCATTTTTGCAGTTGTGGCCGCGTTCGCCGCCGCGCCGCTGCCGAGCCTGGCGCAGGGCAAGAAGGACAGCGTCGTCATGGGCATGACGCTGGAGCCGCCGGGGCTCGATCCCACCAACGCAGCCGCTGCGGCCATTGCCGAGGTCACGCTCTATAACCTCTATGAGACGTTGACCAAGATCAACGAGGACGGTTCGGTATCGCCCTTGCTCGCCGAGAGTTGGAAGGCGTCGGAAGACCTGAAGACTTATACGTTCAAGCTCCGCAAGGGCGTCAAATTTCACAACGGCGAGCCGTTCGATTCCGCCGCGGTAAAGTTTTCCTACGATCGCAACGCGGCGCCGACCAGCACCAACAAGGACAAGAGCCTGTACCAGGCGTTTGAGTCGGTCACCGCGCCTGACGCGGAGACGGTCGTGGTCGTGCTCAAATATTCCGAACCGAACCTGCCGTTCCTGATCGGTCAGGCCGGCGGCTCGATCGTCGAGCCGAAGAGCGCGCCGACCAATGCGACGCAGCCGGTCGGCACCGGACCCTATACGCTCGGTGCCTGGGCCAAGGGATCGTCGATGACCCTGAACAAATGGCCGGATTATCGCAACGCCGCTGCGATCAAGCTTTCCAAGGTGACGATCCGCTTCATCGGCGATCCTTCCGCGCAGGTTGCAGCGCTGCTGTCGGGCGACATCGATGCGTTTCCGCGCGCCGCGGTAGCGCGCAGCGTGGCGCAATTCAAGGCCGATCCGCGCTTCAATGTGCTGATCGGCGGCTCCAAAGCCAAGACCATCGTCGGCATCAACCAGAAGAGGAAGCCGCTCGACGATGTGCGGGTTCGCCGCGCCATTCTCGCCGCCATCGATCGCAAGGCGATGATCGACGGCGCCGTCGATGGATTTGGCTCGCCGATCGGCAGCTTTTATACGCCGGGATCGCTCGGCTATGTCGACACCACCGGCATTAATCCCTACGACCCCGAAAAGGCCAAGAAGCTGCTCGCAGAAGCGGGCGTCAAAGCGCCGCTGGAGCTGAGCCTCAAGCTGCCGCCGCCACCTTATGCGCGCAACGGCGGGGAAATCCTCGCGGCCCAGCTCGCCAAGGTCGGCATCATCGCCAAGATCGAGAACGTCGAATGGGCGCAGTGGCTGTCACAGGTGTTTGCCGGCAACGGTCCGCACAATTTCGACCTCACCATTGTCTCGCATGTCGAGCCGTTCGATCTCGTGAAGATAACTGAGCCTGACTACTATCTCGGCTATAACAACGAGGCTTTCAACGCGCTCTACCAGCAGATCAGGGCGACACCGGCCGAGGCCGAGCGCGCCAAGCTGCTCGGCGACGCACAACGCATGCTGGCGACCGACGCGGTTGCCGGCTTCATGTTCCAGCCGCAATGGATCACCATTGCGAGCAAGAAGCTGAAGGGCGTGTGGAAGGAAGTCCCGCAATTCGAGAACGACTTCTCCGCCTGGTCCTGGGAATAGCCGCCTCGCGAGGGGCGGTTAGCGGACCTGTCGGATGGCTGTTCCGGTGCGCGCCTGATCGGGGGAGATCATGGGGCGGCCACTGGAATCGCGTGCTGACGTCCGCCTCTCACCTCGATCGCGGCAACGCCGATGATCGCGCCGACGCGGCGGGCGAGCCTTTCGACGGCCTGGCGGTCACGGACGTCGATGGAGGCCTGGATCTTGTATTCGCCGGCTTCTTGGCGGGCATCGACGGCCGCCAACCGCAGATCGGCGACGCGCACCTGGTCGAGCAGGCGGCCGAGCGCGGCATGTAGATCGCTTGCGTGCAGCTCCAGAATGAACACGGCATCCCCATTCAAATTTGGAGAAGTTATATCCGCGTTTCGTGAGAAGAGGCTTCCTTTTGCCTGGCAAATTGGCAAGTTAGCGATATAATTGTCCTCGGAAACTAACCAATACCCAGAATAGAGTTCTCGGTTATGAAGGCGACACGGCGGAAGGACTCACTGCGCCTTGACGAGACCGACCGACGCATCCTGCGGGCGATGCAAGCCGATGCACGGCTCACGACGGCGGAGCTGGCCGACAAGGTCGGGCTATCCACGACGCCATGCTGGAACAGACTCAAACGACTGGAGAAGCAGGGTTACATCGACGGCTATGTTGCGCTCCTCAATCAGGAGAAGCTCGGTCTGCCGGAAACAGTGATCATCGAAATCACGCTCGACCGTCACGATGAGGAGGTGCTGGAGCGGTTCGGCGAATTGCTCGCAGGTTTGCCCGAAGTGATCGAGGCCTATCTCACCACCGGAGATTATGACTATCTGGTCAAGGTCGCCGTGGAGAGTACGGCCGGCTACGAACGCTTCCTGCGAGAAAAGCTTTATCGCATTCCAGGCATCCGCCACAGCCGATCGTCATTCGCGCTGCGGTGCCTCAAGAAACTGACCTCGATTCAGGTCTGATTTTCAGATGTGCGGCTTGCGATCGCCTTCGCCCCAGACATGGCGCGAACGTTCGAGGTGGCGGCGCATCACCGCAACAGCGCCGGCCTCATCCTGCTTCGACAGCGCGTCGAGCAACTGGAAATGCTCGCTGGCCGACTGCGCGATATGTTCGCGGGTCGAACCATTCTTGAAGCCGTGAAGCCGAACGCGATCACGTAGCGTCTCGACCAGGTCGGCGAGGGGCTTGTTGCCGAGTGTAGCGATGAGCCCGATGTGGAATTGGCGATCGGTCTCGAGGAACTCAATGAGATTGCCGTCATCGGCGGCGCGTTTCGTGGCTTCTGCAAGATGGCGCAGTTGTTCGGTCTGCGCGGGCGTGAGGCGGGCCCGCGCGATCTCGGCGACAACAGGCACTTCAAGCAGCAGCCGGATCGCGAAGATATCGTTGAGTTCGCCAGGCGACAGCGAGACCACGCGGAAGCCGCGATTTCGTACGGGCTCAAGCAGGCCTTCGCGCGCGAGATCGAGCAGGGCTTCGCGTACGGGTGTCGCCGAGACGCCGAGATCGATCGCGAGACGCGGGACGGAATAGAGCTGATCGGGTTGCATCTGTCCCGTGATGATCAGTCCACGGATCACCTGCCTCGCTTGCTCCCGCAGGCTGGGCCCGGACACCAGGCTCGATGCACCGATTTGTCGAAGATCCATGGCTGTCACTAGCCGAAACTCGCGGATGAGTAAATGTAACGTGTGACATATTACCGTTGACCGCCGTCGTGTGATATGTGATATATTACTATAAAAGTCGCAGAAATGGGAGGTTTGCCGTGGTGGAACGCATTTTGATGATCGTGTCCGACACTGTCCGCTGGGACATGCTCGGCTACAACGGGGGCCACGTCCGAACTCCCAATCTCGATCGGCTCGCCGCGCGATCGATGGTCTTCGATCGCTATTATGCGTCGAGCTTTCCGACAGTGCCTGCGCGCTACGACTATCTCACCGGCAAGCCTGCCTTTGCCGGCGTCGGCTGGGGCGCGCTGCCGCGCGCGGATCGCTCGATTGCGACCGCATTGACCGAAGCGGGTTACACGACGCTCGGCGTGGTGGACACGCCGTTCTACCAGGTCAACGGCTATTCATATGATCGCGGCTTCAACTTCTTCTACGACATGAAATCCCAGCTCTTGGGAACGCCGCATTACAGCTCCTACACCGCACCCAACAAGACCAAGCGCCAGGGCGAAGGCAAGCTTCCGCAATGGCCGATCACCGGCAAGGTGAAGCCCGATCCGCGCACCGGCGAGATGGATTGCCCGGCGCCGCTCACCATGGTGCAGGCGGCCAAATGCCTCGAGCAGATCTTCGAGGACAAGTTCTTCGCGCTGGTCGACACCTGGGATCCGCATGAACCGTGGGATCCGCCGGCCTACTACGTCAGACACTATCTTCCTGACTATGGCGGCGAGCGCGTGCACCCGCCCTATGGCGACTGCAAGAAGCACGGCATGACGGATCGCGACATCGCGGTGGCGCGCGCGCTCTATAGCGGCGAGCTCGAACTGGTCGATCGCTGGATCGGGCATCTGCTCGACCAACTCGTCTATCTCGGCATCGAGGACTCTACCGCCATCATCTTCGTCTCGGACCACGGCTTCCTGCTGGGAGAGCACGGGCTGATGGGCAAGATGGTCCGCAGAGCGCCCGGCGAAGCGACGTGGATGCGTTCGCCGCTCTATGAGGAGATCGCCAGGGTGCCGCTGTTGATCCATGTGCCGGGCGCAAAGCCCGGACGAACCAATAAGCTGACCTGCGCGCTCGACCTCGCTCCCACGATCTGCGACATGGCCGGCCTGCCGCGCCAGGCGGAGATGCAGGGGCTCTCACTGCTTCCCGCCGTCCGCGGTCAGCCCTTCGAAGGGCGCGATCACGTGCTGACGGCTCTGCCGCTCGCCAATCCCGGCGAGACGGTTGAAGTGGTCGACGACCTGATGCGGACGGTGGTCGAATGGCAACCTGTCACCATCACGACGCAACAATGGTCGCTGCTCTATGCGACACCGAGCGAACCGGTCGAGCTCTACGATTTGAATGCCGATCCGAAGCAAACGACCAACGTAGCGGCAAAGCACCCCGATGTCATCCGTTCTCTGCTGGAGTTGTATGCGGGGGACCTGCGCCGCGCCGGAGTCGCCAAGAAGTACAGCGATCCGCGCCTTGCCGGTTTGCTCGAACGCGCATGACGGTTCGCGACATCGCTCGGAAGGGCTCGACGCCCAATCTGCCGAGGCGGCATCGTCGAGATCGCTGAGGTGCCGCGGTTGACGTCGCTGAAAGCGTCCATCAACAGCGCAAAGGATGGGACAGCGAATTGCTGTCCCGTTCTCTTTCGTCGACATCAAGCGAAGCATCAACCTGCAAGAATACGGTGATGATGACGGCCGCATCCTCGGCTGGCTAATCAGTCGACCCTCACCATCAGGGTGCGGCCGTTGACGTATCCGATGGCATAGGTGTGGCCATTCATCGTTTTATAGTGAAACTTGCGGTGACCGCCGACGACGGCATTGGGTTCGTTGTCGCCGAGTTGGCTGTGGGTGTTGCTGGACCGGGTGATCATGACTTCTCCATTTCGTCCGACCGGCAGCGGTTATCGCTGCCCTCACGTCGGCGGTACAGAATAGAGGACGGCGCTTTACCCCGCTGTTCCCTGGGGAACAGCTCCAGACAGCGAGCATTCGAGTGGTTGCATGCCCGATAACATGTTGGAAAATAAGGAACTATACGAGAGTGAAGTGAGCTGGCGGGGCTGGCAATTGCTAAGGCCTCGAGAGCCTTGGAGGTGGTTCTGCGTCTCTCTCCCGCATGCGGGTGACAGAGTTCAGACTTGAGGAAGCCGGCGCTGCAATTTGTCGCAGCGATTTGTCGCGGCAGCATCCAAACGCGCTCGATGCGGGCTCGAGAACATCGGTCGCGGCCGCGTGTCATCCATTTGGTTTACGATTTGCTCTTGAGCTGATCGGCAGTTCGGTAGTGAGGTCACACTGGAGGCCTGCCATTGTTGGCTTCCGGTTGCCTGCACTTGGCTGCTCCGCTAGCATCAATCCCGCAATAGAGCGGATTGTACGATGCGTTTCATGCTTCAGGGATCGCGGCGATATTTCGGGCATCCGTTCGATCGACGAGAGGTCTTGGGCTTCGTCGGCACGCTGCTTGCGTCAGCAGCCCTCAGTTCGCCCGTGCGCGCCGCCGATCCTGCCGGCCGCGTTGAAGAGGTCAAGGGCGAAGCGTTTGTCGATGCGAGCAGCCAGCAGCGGCCTTTGCAGAAAGCGTCCTCGCTTTTTGTCGGTGATCGCGTCGGGACGGGGCCATCCTCCCGGCTGACGATGTTGATGGGCAAGGACACGACGATCAAGCTCGGCGAAAAGGCGCAACTGGTCATCGACCAGTTTCTTTCGACGACCGGAGGCGAAATCTCGCTGCAGTCTGGTCCGATGCTTTTTGACCGGCCGAGTGGGAGCCGGTCCGTCCCAATGAAGATCAGGAGTTCCTACGGACTCATTGCCGTCCGCGGCACAAAATTCTTTGCCGGGCCGAGCAACGGCGTTTTTGGCGTGTTTGTCGACCACGGCACGGTCACTGTTTCCGGAGGCGGGAGCGAGGTCGTGCTACAGGCAGGAGAGGGGACAAACCTGGCCACTCCGGGTTCGAAACCCTCCGCGGCCACTAAGTGGGGCACCGAGCGGATTCGCGGTGCTTTGGACAGCGTTAGTTAGCTTCTCTGATCAATTCGCACGGCATGCAGGAAAACTTCACGATGGAGATCCTGAAGGCGCGGGGAGATTTTCTGGTCTGACGTCAAATCATTGCAAACCGAGGCCTTTCATTCAGGCGACAAATGTCCAGCAAAGATACTCTCGTTTCTCTTCTGTCGAAAACCGAACTCTTCAAGGGCCTGGCTGTCGAGGATCTCGAAGCCTGCATTCCGTCCTTTCGCGAGGCCAAATTCAAAAAGGGACAGGCGCTGTTTACGCGCGGTGAGCGCGCGACGGGCCTTTACCTCGTCGCGGAAGGACGTGTGCGACTGGCGATCGCCACCGAGGATGGTCGCGAATTGAGCTTTCGGCATGCGACAGCGGGCGAATTGCTCGGTGAAATTGCGGCGCTTGATGGCGGCACAAGGAGCGCCGATGCCACCGCCCTCACGGCGGTGACGACCTACCGGCTCGACAAGGAGGATTTTCGCAAGCTTTGGACCGCGCGACCGGTGCTGTCCGAGCGGCTGATATCGTTTCTCTGCAGCCGGCTGCGGGACACCAGCGGACAACTTGAGTCGATCGCGCTTCATCCGATGCATGTCCGGCTGGCGCGCTTCTTCCTGGTCGCGATTGGCGACCGCAAGCCCGTGCCGGGAAAGCGGCTGCCGCTTGATCTCGGCATGTCACAAGGCGAGCTCGCCCTGCTGCTCGGCGCCAGTCGTCCCAAGATCAACGAGGCACTGGGCAAGCTGGAGGAAGTTGGCGCAATTGGCCGCACGCTAGACCGAATCTTCTGCGATCCGCTCAAGCTCGCCGAAGTTGACGGGTCTCATGCTTAGCCAGCTGGGCAAGACTCATTCAGGCCTGATTGCCGGAGTTCTAGCGCTCGCGCTGTTCCTCGCCGCCCTATTGTTGATGCCGAGGGAATGGCGGAACGTATCTCGTGAACGGGCATTCGACGTGGTGCTTGCGGCCGACCGGCAGATACGCCGATCGAAGCCGCAAGCGACGGCTAGCGGCGTTCCGGTCGTCGTTGTCGATATCGACCGGCGCACGCTTGACGATTTGGGGCCGTGGCCGTGGCCGCGCGAGACGATGGCGCGCCTCGTCGAAGCGGTGGCCAGTGGCAAGCCGGCCGTCGTTGGAATCGATGTCCTCTTTACGCAGGTGGATACCCGCTCTCCAGCCGCGCTGGCGCGACAGCTCGGCTCTCTCACCGGCAATCAGGATATCAGCGCGCTCGCCGGCGGACTTCTCGACGGTGACAAGCATCTCGCCGCGGCGATGAAGAGCGTTCCGGTGGCGCTCGGATTTGTTCTCGATGCCGACAAGGCCGACGCCGTTCCAGGGGTGCCGGTTCTCGCACGCCACCCGGTCGTGCTGGATGGCCTCTGGCGTATGACCGGCGGCCTCGGGCCGGTGTCGCCGCTGGTCGACGCGGCGAAAGGGCTTGGCGCGCTTTCGTTGCCTGGAGACGCAGATGGCAGGATCAGGCGCGTACCGCTCCTCGTCGGCGCCGGCGAAGCGACGCGACCGGGTCTGGCGCTGGAAGCGATCCGGCTGTTTGAGCGCTCGCCGGCCTATTCCGTCGATACCAACCCGCAGCGGATCATCGTCGGCGATCTCGAAGTGCCGCTGCCGGGCGACGGCCTGTTGCGATTGGCCGGCGCCGATATCCGCAAACGGGAGGCACGCACGATCTCCGCTGCTGACGTCGTCAACAACAACGCTGTGCAACGCGCGCGGCTTGCCGGCGCTATTGTATTGATCGGCGGGTCGGCGCCGGAGCTTGGCGGATTGCGCGAAACGGCAACAGATCCGCTTGTCCCATCGGTCGAGATTCAGGCCGATGCCATCCAGCAGATTTACGCTCGCCGGGCGCCACAAGCGGCCCCGTTAGGCTTTGCTTTGACCCTGATCATGGGATTGATTGCCGTGGTCGCGGCGTCCGCTTTGTCGCCGGTGTTGGGTGCCTTTGTCGGCCTGACCGCTTTGGCGGCTCTCTGGTCGGGGGCGATCCTCGCGTCTCTGGTCGGGGATCGGCTGATCGATCCCATGATGCCGTCCATCGGAGGCCTGTTCGTCTTTATGACATCCTCCGTGAGCTCTTACGCGCTGGTGGCCCGTCGCGAAGCGCGCATCCGGAGCCGATTCGAGCAACATCTGGCGCCTGCGGTTGTGAAGAGGATCGCCGAGAATCCGGGCCTCTTGAAGTTGAGCGGCGAGAAGCGCGAGATCACTGCGCTGTGGACCGACATCGAGGACTTTACCGCGATGACGCATCGCGCGGGACCCGAACAACTCGTCGCCGTGCTCGACGAATATATTGAAGGGATGGCGGCCATTGTGATGAAGCATGGCGGGATGGTCGACAAGATCGTCGGCGACTCCGTGCACGCGTTCTTCAACGCGCCGCTCGATCTCAGGGATCACCCGCAACGCGCGCTCGACTGCGCCGAGGAGATCCGGGTATGGGCGAAGGAATTCCAGTTACGGAACGAACCGTCTCACATCGGCTTTGGCCGCACGCGTATCGGTATCGAAACCGGTGAAGCCATTGTCGGCGATATCGGGATCAGGTCAAAGCTCGACTACACTGCCCACGGCGATTCCATCAACTCGGCGGCGCGCCTGGAGGCGCTCAACAAGCGCTACGGATCGACCATCTGTGTCGGCCCATTCGCGGCCGCGCGCTGCACGACAACCCTGTTCAGGCCGCTCGGTGTCGCGTCACTGCGCGGCCTTGATGTGCCCGTCGAGGTTTTTGAACCCTGGCCGCCCGAGGCCTCGGCGGATTGGCGCGAACGATACATTGCGGCGTATCGGTTGATCGAAGGCGATAAGGCTGGCGCGGCGCAGTTGTTTGAGGGCTTGGCCGCAGAGTGTCCCGGCGACCCCGTTCCGCGCCTGCTGGCCGCGGAGTTGCGGGCCGTGCTGTCGACGTAGACAGGCGCGGCGCTCACAGCCTGGTCGGCGCACCGCTTCCAAGAATGGCGGCAATAGCGGAATTGCCCTCCGCTTCGAGCGCTGTGATGCGGTCCCGCGCCCAGAGATAGGCTGAGTCGAAAATCTCGGTGTGGCGTTCGAATTCGGTTACTCCGACTCCGGCCGGAATCGGTGGCCGCATGACGTGATCGAGCGGTGCGGCCGGGATCGTATCATAGCGCTGATGGGCGACGAGACTCCGCCACAGCACATTGACCGCGTTGGGTGCCGCCGGAAGCAGCTTCTTGCGGAACGGCACCAGCATCGCCGCAGCCAGTTCCAGCCGGCCGGGCAGCGCCGCGTAGTCGACGTCAAACGTCTCGACCTCGGGTTCGCCGAAATGCACGACCAAATTGGGGCCGCTCTTGAGTTGATGCATCGGATCCAGTGGGACGTTATCGATCAGGCATCCGTCGACCAGCATCGCGCCGTCCTTGGTGTAGAAGGGCGGCAACAGCCCGGGTATGGCGCTCGATGCGCGCACCGCCTGCCAGAGCAGCCCTGACTGGATCAGTTCGAGGCAGTGCGTCGAAAGGTTGGTTGCGACCGCCGCGAAAGGCCGCCAGCAATCCTCGATCCTGCATTGCGCCCCGTATTGTTCGGCGAGCGCGCGATCGAACGCCTTGTGATCCAGCAGCGCGTATCGCGGCCAGGTCGGGCGGCGGAAGCTGCGGCTCTTCACGAAGATCTCGTGGGCGCCGCGTTCGAGATGGTCAGCCTCGTAGTTCTTGGCAAAGCCGGCGGCCATGGCGGAGCCGACGCTGGTTCCGACAAAGATGTCGAACATCACGCCGCGTTCGCGAAACGCCTTGTAGATGCCGGCATGCGCGGATCCGAAGCTACCGCCTCCCGCGGCTACGAATCCAATCGCACGCCCGGACAGAAAACGGATCAGGCTGTCGATGTCGAGCTGATCCTCGAGCGCGACGTGGTGGTGCATGAAGCAGGGCAGGCGCGCGAGCCACGCCGTGGTGCCGCTGACTTCGCCGCTGCGCCGGTCATGGATGCGCACGATCCGCCGGGCCGACACCGGATGCACCTGGCAGGCGAAGGTTTCGATATCGGTCAGGCCCTCCGCAGGCGCATCTCCGCGACATGCCAGCACCACCATGTCCGCCTGCCGGATCGCCTTCCGCGTCCAGGCCGGCACCTCACCGCTGCCGAGATAGATCACGAGCGGCGAAACCTGTTCGAGCTTGTTGAGCCAGTCGGTGACTTCGGGGGCATCCAGTGTCCGGCCGGGAAACATCGAGCTGACGCGGGCCGGATCGACGATCTGGGCGTTGGTGCCGGCGAGGGTCTCGCGCATGCGTCGATAAAAGTCGGCTGGAATCGGCTCAAAGCCACCATCGATCAGCGCCACCGTGCGCGCCATCGGCGAAGTGCGCGTCGTTGGAATCTGTTCCGTCCGCTTTGCAAACCGAAGCGCGAGCGCTGCAAGCAGCGCCTCGGCAATCGCCGGCGTGTTTTCCGCAAGACTTTGATAGGCGGCGCGCGTCAGCACGAGCACGCTGGTGTCGCGGATGGCGATCACATTGGCGGTACGAGCAAGGTTGGCGAAGAACCCGATTTCACCGACCAGTTCTCCGGCGCGCAGTTCGGCGATCGGGAGGGAGTCGCCGCTCCGGCGTACCGCGAGGGCGCCGTGCAACACAATGTAGAGTGAGTCGGCAGGGTCCCCCTGCGCCACCAGCATTTCGCCGCGGACGAGGTCTTGCCGGACCATGGCATCAAAGGTCTTGAATCGCTGCTCCGGCGTGAGCGCCTTGAACAACGCGAGGTCCTCCGACAGCCTTCCCCACGCAAATACCGGACCTGGCTTACTCATCGGCGCCTTCCACTGCGAGGCTGTGATGCTATCGCCAGCAGAGCTCGACGGCGAGCGATATCAGGTTCGGCGTTGCTTATTGCGGTATTTCGTAACGGTCGACGGCTGGCCGTGGCCGGACAGGCGTGTAGGGGATGTTCGTTGCTGCGCAGCAAAACGCGATGCGGCACTGCAACGATCGTCCAAAACAAAAGGGACCGCCTGTGGAGGCGGTCTCTTCCGTGCTGTCAACGCCTTCAGCCTTTAGAAGGGGAAGATGTTGCGGATGAGGTTGCGGAGCCAGCCGAGGCCGTCGCCCCCACCGGTGCCGTTGCCGCCGCCGCCGCCGCCGCCGCCGGTGCCGCTGCCGTGCCCGCCGGCAGGCTTGCCGCCGCTAACGATGGAAAGCGCTTGGTCGTTGAGAAGTTCGTGGTTCATGGTCGCCTCCTGTTTTGTAGCGAAGGGATGATCCGCTTCGTCTATGGTCAGGAGAGACCGGCGCGCGGCCTCGCGCAGTGACTGGCTTCGCGCTGCGAACGACGTTCGCGCCGGTGATTCATATCACTAAAGCAATTGGCGCTTGGCGAAGGAAGCAAACGTTCCCGGCGTGTTGCTGAGCTCGTCATAGCTTCCGGTCTGCACCACCTTGCCATCGACGAGCACGATAATGCGATCCGCCTGGCGGACCGTGGAGAGCCGGTGCGCAATGACGATCCGCGTCACATTGAGGTTGCCGAGCGAGTTGCTGACGATCGCCTGCGACTGATTGTCGAGCGCACTTGTCGCCTCGTCAAACAGCAGAACACGCGGCCGGCGCGCGACCGCGCGGGCGATCATGATGCGCTGCCGCTGGCCGCCGGACAGCGTATTGACGCCTTCGGCGACCACGGTGTTCATGCCCATCGGCATCGCCTTGATGTCGTCCTCCAGACCGGCGAGCCGCGCCGCCTCCCAGGCCTGGTCGAGCGGCAGCTGGACGCCACCGCAAATGTTGTCGTAGAGGCTGCCGGTTGCCAGCTTGCCGTTTTGCAGCACGACGCCGAGCTGACGGCGCACCGCGCTGATGTCGAGCGTATCGATGGCCTTTCCATCGAGGAATACCGTGCCGGACTCCGGCTTCTCGAATCCCAGCAGCAGCCGGAACAGCGAAGATTTTCCGCTGCCTGACGGACCGACGATGGCGACGTATTCGCCTTGCGCGATTCGGAGCGAGACATTCTCGAGCACCGGTGGACCGCTTTGCGTATAGCGGAAGGTCACGCGCGACAGCTCGATCGTTCCGGACAGTTCGCCGGGGGATTTCCGTTCGTCCGACAGTTCGGCTGCCCCCGAAATCAGGGGCCGAAGGCGGGTGATGCGGGGGATGGCGATCAGCGATTCGCTGATGCCGGATGCCCAGGCGCCGATCGAGGCCATCGACTGCCCGAACGCGGAAAAAAACGCCAGGAAGCCGCCGACATCCAGCAGCAGCTTGCTCTTCAGATAGGTCGCCGCCGCGAAGATGATGAGGGTGGCGATCAGCGGATACGCCGTCTCGAAAACGCCAAGGGCATTGGAGGCCTTCTGCGACGAAATGAAATTGCGCTTCTGCCCGGCGAATTGCTTTGACCATACGGCGAGCGCACGCGCGGTCGCGTCGGCGACGCGCAGCTTTCCGATGCCGGCGATCAGTTGCAGCACGAAGCCGTCGATCTTGCCCTGCTGGGTAAAATACTTGTTTTCGTAATAGAGGCGCAGCGCGCTGGTGGCGATGATCAGCAGCGCCCGGATCAGCGTCAGCAATAGCGCGATCAATCCCAGCTTGACATCATAGTAGAGCATCAGGCCGATGCTGAACCAGGCGAACACGCCCATCAGCATGCTGCGCAGCGCACGCCCGGTGAAGACCCGGCGCGCCGCGTCGATGCCCATCGAGCGGTCGACGAAATCGCCGACGGTGTATTCACGAAACAGCGACGTCGGCAGCCTGAGTACCCGATCGATCACCGCGGCCTGCAACCGCCAATCCATCAGGCCTTCGACTTTCAGCATCGCGAGCCCCTCCATCGTCTGGATACTGGCGATGGCGATGGCCGTGACGGCGAGGGCGAGGGCGCAAAACGTGAGTTGATCGAGTTCGCTGCGGGGGATCACCGAATTGATCAGGACGTTGGTGATCAGCGGCGTCACCAGCGACAACAATCCGATCGCGATGATCGCAATCGCGATGCGAAGGAAGCTGCCGGTGGAGTGCCGGAACGAGAAGGTCAGCAGATCCCGGAACCGAAGTGGGCGGGCCGGAAGCGCCGGATAGAACGATACCGCCTCCGGCGCCAGCTCCATTGCGACCGAGCGATCGACCGGCCGCTGCGTTCCGGTCGTTGTGTCGAGCATCACATAGCGGCGGTTTCCGCGGCGAACGAGCGCGACCGGATTTCGTGCCTCGCCGTGCCATGCGACCAGCGGCCCCCCGTCCTCGGTCCACCACTCGCCCCGCAACAGGGTCCGGCGCACGCGCAAGCGTGCCGCGCGGGCGATCTCGACGGCACCATTAAACCCGGCTTGGGACAGGACGGAGCGGGGCGGGACGGAGAACGGCATCCGGATCGCTTCGACGACGATCCGGCAGGCGTTGAACAAGGGATCCGCCGAGTCGGTCGCCATCTCGGTGTGGGCGGAGCGCTGCACGACGACGTCGGAAAGGCGCCCAAAGGATTCCGCGGTCTGCGTTGTGATCAATTCGGTGCGAAGCACGAGACGCCGGGCCTCCCGCTCGACGTCTCGGGCCAGATATTCCCTGATGCAGCTGGCCACGCTGAGATGGAACTGGTCGATGGCGCCCCACAATTGGTCGACGTCCGGCATCGTTTCACTGCCGAGCGCACTGCAGCCTGATTGACCCGCCTCGATCCACATGCCTGACGTCAGCGGCAGCGGCGGTCCATCAGCGGTGCTCGACGGTTCAAGCCCCATCGGTTTCGCCGTCCCGGCTTGCAGGGAGACCCAGACAATGCTGCGCGCCGGGCCGCGGCGCCGTTCGCCCGGCGGGATGGCGGCCGCGCCATCGCTCGCGACTTCGAGCATGTCCCAGCTCGGGTTGGGTCCGGCGATCAACCGCGCAAGCCGCCTGATCCAGGTGGTGACCGAGTCGAGGGACTGAACGTCCATGCGCGGCACAAGCAGGCCTTCGGTGCCGGGGCTTCCGACCGCGAGCACTTGAATTTGTGGATCCGACCGATTGAAGCCTTCCTGCAGATCGAGAATGATCTCTCCACTCTCGGCCCGAAACAAATGGTGCCGGGCGCCGTCGGTACTGCCTTCGACAAGCCGGACCGCGAAGACATCGACATGCCCCGCGGTGATCTGGAGCGCGTAGCCGCGGTGATCAAGCAGCTTTGGATGCCGTCCATCGAATGCGATGTGGCCCGCCGGATGGGCGGTCCCTTCCCGGTTGGCCATCGCGTGGGCCTGCTGGAGGAGAGATTCACTCATTCCTGCGCCACCAGTCTTGCGTACGTGCCCTGAAGGCCCATCAGTTGTTCGTGGGTGCCCCGCTCGACGATCTTGCCCTGCTGCAGCACAATGATCTCGTCGCAGTCACGGATGGTGCTGAGGCGGTGCGCGATGATGATGCAGGTGCAGCCGCGCCGCCGCAGATTGTCATCGATGATCTTTTCGGTGATCGGATCGAGCGCGCCGGTGGCCTCATCGAGTACCAGGATGGAGGGATTGGAAACCAGCGCCCGGGCGATCTCGATCCGCTGACGCTGGCCGCCGCTGAAATTGGTGCCGCCCTCGTTGATATAGCAGTCGTAGTTTCCCGTTCGCGTCGCGATGTCTTCGTGGATGACGGCATCCTTCAATGCCTGCGAAAGGTCGGCCTCGGTGATGGTCGAGTCCCACAGCGTGAGGTTTTCGCGTGCCGTCCCCTCGAACAGGAAGATGTCCTGGTCGACATAGGTGATCGAGTTCGCAAATACCTGCGGCGGGATCTCCTGCAAATTCCATCCGTCGACGCGAACCTCGCCAGCCCAGGGTTTGTAGAGACCGCAAATCAGCTTTCCGAGGGTCGATTTTCCACTGCCGGAAGCGCCGACAAGGGCCACCCGCGAACCCGGATGGATGTCGATCGAGATGTTGTCCAGCAGCGGCGGCTCCAGGATCGAGTAGCCGAATTTGATATTGCTGAGCTCGACCCGGCCTGTCAGTTTTGGCGGAAAGCGCTCGGGCGCGATCGTTGGCTTGTCCGACTTTCCGAGCGGATAATTGTAGACGTCTTCCAGGCGTTCCAGCCCGCCCTTGATAGTCTGCACGTTGCCGAAATAATTGACGAGTTCGGTCACCGGTTCGGAGAAGCTTGCCATCAGGGACTGGAAGGCCACGAGGCCTCCGAGGGTCAGCGATCCCTCGATGACGCGCAGGCCGCCAACGCCGAGAATCGCGGCCACGGTCAGTCCCGTGAACAGCGTCGGCAGCATATCAAGATAGATCGAGGAGGCGCCGAGTTCCTGCTCGGCGTTCAATGCCTTGGCCTGGATGCCGGCCCATTGACCAAACGCCTCATCCTCCAGACCGCTGGCCTTGAGGGTTTCGATGCTGCGCACCGCGCTGACGGTGGAGCCGACGAGCTTGCCTTGCTCCAGCGCGAGACTGCGGCTGAGATCCTCGCGGCGCCCTCCGATGAACTTCAACGCCAGCACATTCGCCAGCGTCATGCTCACGCCAATGATGGCCAGCGGGAGATCGTAGATGGCCATCGCCGCGGCGAAGAAGACGATCGACGTCAGATTGAGCGCATTCGATGCGACGCCGCTCGAGAGCAGGCGGCCGATCTGCTCGTTCGCGCCGACGCGGTTGGAGATATCGCCGGCGTGACGCTGGGTGAAGAACTCGACCGGCAGCGCCATGACATGCCAGAGAAAGCGGCTGACCATCACAACCGAAAGCTTGGTCTGCAGCCGCAGCAGCAGCGATTGGCGCACCAGCGTCAGCAGCGCGCGGATGATCGCGGTCAAGGCCATGCCGATCAGCAGTGGAATGAACCAGCTGCTGGTGCGCTGGATCAGGATGTTGTCGATGAATATCTTTGAAAAGCCGGCAGCGACGATGGCGGGCACCACCAGCGCGAGGCTTACGAGCACCAGCAGGCCGACGGGGGTCTTCGAGGAGCGCAATTCGCGCAGCAGCAAACGCAACCCTTGCGGCTTGCTGCCCGACCGCTGGAATTCCGCTGTCGGCTCCATGGTGAGCGCAACGCCGGTGAAGGCGAGATCGAGCTCGGCCATGTCGGTGCGCCGGCGTCCGGTCGCGGGATCATTGATGTAAACGTCGCTGCCGTCGATCCCTTCGAGCACCACGAAATGATTGAAATTCCAATGGATGATGCAGGGCATCGGCAGTTCGTGCAGCGTCGTCGGCTCCTTGCGAAAACCCTTGGCATCGAAACCAAAGGTGCGCGCCGCCCGGACGATGTTGCTTGCCTTGCTGCCGTCGCGCGAGACGCCGCACGAAACGCGAAGCTGCTCCAGTGGAATCCACGCGCCGTGGTGCGCGAGCACCATCGCCAGCGCGGCCGCGCCGCACTCAACGGCTTCCATCTGAAGAATGGTCGGCGTCTTCTTGACGTTCCTGCGCCAAAACAGCCTTCGGAACCGGTGCCAGAGGGAAGGCGGCCGGAACTGGGGCGGAAGCGGTTGCTGCGGCGGGGCGCTATCCATCAATTCCGGTCAACCGCCTCAAGAGGGGCACCACCAGATCGAGCGGACGCTGCCGCCGTGTGGTGATTTCCGCGCGCGTCAGCGTTCCGCTGGAGAGGCGGATCGGCGGCCCCTGTCCAACCGCCCAGCGGTATCCGCTGACGGTTTCGGGGTCCTGCTCCAGGCTGACCGTTGCGGCGTAGGCGGCTCCTTCCTTTGAAAACCGGGTAACCAGATTGTCGTTGTGGAGTACGGCTGCCATGCCCTGCGGCGTCATCGGGAAGTCCGATATCGTCACGACGGTGCCGACCATGGTCCCGAATTCCTCGCGCTTCACCGTAGAGGGCTCGATGCGGACCGGCATCCCGAGCTTGACGTTCTTGCCGCGCTCGGCGGGAATATAGATCAAGGCTTCCAGCTTCTGGCCTTCGCTTTCGATCGCGACGACAGGTGCACCGACCGCAAGCACGGCGCCCGCCGAGACCTTGATTTCGAGCACGCGACCATCGACCGGGCTGATGATCTGGGTGTTCTGGGTCAGCAGTCCTGCGGCGGATTCCATCTGCCGGCGGGCGTCATTGAGGGCAAATTCGGATGTCTGGCTCTCACGTTCGCGCTGGGTTTCCAGATCGGTCTGTGTCGTCCGGATCTTCAGGATTTCATTGAACGTGTCTTCTTTTCGCTGCTGGGCGTCGTTGAGATCCCGGCGACGCTCCTCAAGCGTGCGTCGCGTGGTCAATCCCTTCGCCATCAAATCCTCGAGGGTTTTGACGTCGTTCGTCAGGTAGTCGATGCGCTGCGTGGTCGCCTTGATGACCTGGTTGAACGCAGCCTCCAGCTTCGCAAAATTCTGTGCCTTTGACGCAAGCTCACGCTTGGTCTTCTCTATCAGGTCAGCGTGCTGGCGTTCCTTCTCGCGGAAAACTTCGACGGCAGCCTGGTGGCGTTGCTGGATGTCGGTCTGAACGATCTCCGCGATCGGTTGCCCCTGGGCAACGCGGTCACCGACCATGACGCTGATGGTTGCCAACCTGCCGGCGGCGGCAGAGGATGCCTCGACGACGCGGCCGCCACCGCTGATCAGAATGCCCTGGCCTTCAGCACGGGTAGGGACGCGGCCGACAATGCCCCATGTGACGGCTGCGATAAGGGCGATGCAAATGGCAAATACCAGCATCCAGTCGAACGGTCTGGTAATGCGGACCAGATGATCAAGCTGTTCGGGCGATGCGGCGCGCTGCAGCGCTACGGCGCGAAATGTCCGCTGCGAGAGATCGGTCATTTTCCCGGGTCCGTAACCAAACCGGGGACGGCCTCCCCAGCCGCGAGCAGTCGCTGATTTTTTCGATCACGCACAGCTCTATTCCTCTCGGGGCAGATAATACACAAAAGCCGATGCAGAACAACCAAACGGGCCTGCCCACCCACACCGGAACGCGCGTTCGTCGTGCAAAAATGACGCAGGGCAGGTTCGGTCCGCTCTAGCAGCGCATGCAATCGCGAACTATGCTTGGCGACCAGGTCTGAGGCTGATCCAATGGGCGTAACCGCCGTCTGGAAAATGATTGGCAGAGTGGTGGGGGGCGGCAAGAAACCCGCTTGCGCGCCCAATGGGCGATCCATAACTCGCCTGTGTCGCGAATGGGTGCGGCCGCTCGCCCTCGGCGTCACGATGCTCCTGCTGGCGCCGAACGTGTCCAGCAGCGGCGTCCTCAACGAAAGCGATTTCAAAAAGGTCGAAGCCATAAAACCGCTATTCCAGACCTTGATGGGTGATCTCGTTCAGACCGCCAAGCGACCCGATATTTCCACTGGCGACGCCGATTGCATCACGTCGACAATCCGGGAACTGCTTCAGATCTCCGAGGAGCTTTCGAGTTACGAATATCTCATCACGATCGAAAAGGAGGTGACCGACATGGGCGAGAACAGCCCGGTAAAGGGCGTCGTCAAATTCGCGATCGAAAAGACGAATACGATTCTTGCCGAGGAACGAAAACGATTGGTTCAATTGTCGGACCGCTGTTCGCGCTTCCCGCTGGCCTTCGGCAAAACGCAGCAGGCGCTGCAATTCATCGATACGACAACCAATCTTCTCAATTCCATTCAGGTACGCCTGTGAGTGAGTGGCGTTCATGCCTGTCCCCTTTATTCTGTGACTGCCAGAATAGGTTTGCGCGTTAGCTTCACCGTGACGGACGTCACAAAGCGCCGACGCGGCTTAAGGCGCTGCGCTGCTACCGTGAGAAGTCCGCGCTTTGCCGCCAGCGAGCAGAACCCGCAGCCGCCGGGAGCGGGCGTGGTTCGGCGGATTCCACATCAGCTCGAATCCAGTACCTGCATCGCCATACCGTTGACGCGCGCAGCGTCGGCAACGCCGGTGCTGAATCCCTGACCGGTTACCGTTGCCGGGCGGGAGATTCGATTTGGCTAGCGCCGCCATCGGGGCGGGGATCGCGCTGTCCGGCGCCAGCCGTCGCAACGGCAAGACCACCGAGCCGCAACAATATCGGCACCGATCCAGCGAGACAGGTTCATCCGCCGGCCATGCCGGCAGCAAGTCCGTGAAATGGCGTGTCAGCGACACCGTGCGCTGCATCGGCGGTTATGTCGGCCCGCCCGGCGGTGTGCGGACTTGGCGGTCCGGTGCGGGCCAACGCCCAAAATACTCCGCTCCGCAGGCGAGCCCCCGGCAGAACCACAGCCATTTCACCCCTAAGATTCTCTTTGCATATCTTTGTATACACAGTTATACGTAGCGGAAAGTCCCGATCTGGCTTTCTGGGAGGCCGCGATTTCCAACACTGCTGAGGACGACACGCTTGTGATCTTCCCGGGCCCCGCGTCATCGCGGGCCGCCGGCGGGCTCGCCGAGCATGCCTATCGGGCCATCCGCAATGCGATTCAGGAAGGCCAACTCGAAGCCGGCCAACGTGTCCTCGAGCTGGAGTTGTGCGCCTGGCTCAAGGTCAGCCGTACGCCCATTCGCGAGGCGATGCGCCGCCTGCAATCCGACGGCATGCTGGTTCATGCGCCGGGCGGCGGGCTGTCGGTCGCGCAACACGACCTGCGCGCGGTGGCCGAACTCTACGATGTGCGCGAGCGGCTTGAAGGGACTGCCGCGGCACTGGCTGCACGCTTTGCCGACGCGACCGAAATCCACATGCTGCAGGCGATGCTGGATTCGCATCGTCAATTGCCTGATGACCCGAAACTACACGCCCGGGAAAACACTCTCTTTCACGAGCAAATCTACCGCGCCGCTCACAATCGGTTCTTGATCAAGAGTCTGCAGGACCTGCATGACTCTGTCGTACTGCTGGGCCGCACCACCTTCGCGGCACCCGGCCGTATCGCGGAAGCGCTGGGAGAGCACCAGGCGATCGTTGCCGCCATCGCGCGGCGCGACGAGGCTGCCGCCGAAGAGCTGGCCCGCCGTCACGTCCGCCGCGGCTACGAACTGCGCCTCAGCGCGATGGCCGAGGCCGCCCGCGCCGGATCGCAACATTGGATCGATAGCCGGAAAGAAACGCCCGACAAAAAGTAATTCCGAACAAGACGTGGCAAAGGCGCGCGCCGCAATCGCCGCCTTGCTGCGATCCACACCAGGTCAATCCCACAGGAGTTGAGTAATGAACAAGTATGACGTCATCGTCGTTGGTGCGGGCAACGCCGCTCTGGCTGCCGCGGTGTCCGCCAAGGAGAATGGTGCCGAGCGCGTCGTTGTGATCGAGAAGGCGCCGCGGGAAATGCGCGGCGGCAACACGCATTGGAGCGGCGGCGTGCTGCGCTTTGCCTTCGACGATCCCCGGGAAATCGGCGAACTGCTCCCCGACGTCGAGGATGAATACGAGAACTTCTATGACGGCGTATCGCCGTACTCGAAGGAGGACTTCCACGGCGACCTGATGCGGGTCACCAGCGGACGTACCGATCCGGTGCTGTCGAAGCTGCTCGTCCATAACTCGTTCGACACCGTGAAATGGATGAAGAAGGTCGGCGGAATCAAGATGGAGCCGGCGATCACGCTTTCCGCGGTCAAGAAGGACAATGTCATGGTGTGGGCGCGCGGCCTGGTCGTGCGCGCCGAACACGAAGGCGTCGGCCTGTCGCGGAGCTGGTTCTCGACCGCCGAGCGGCTCGGCATCGAAATTCGCTATGGAACTGCGGCGACCGAGCTGCTGGTGGGCGACGATGGCAGGATCAACGGCGTCAAGGTGCGTGATGACGACGGCGTCTCGGTCCTGAATGCCAGGTCGGTGATCCTCGGCTGCGGTGGATTCGAAGCCAACGTACAGATGCGCACCCAGCATATCGGTCCGCTGGTCGGTGCGGCGAAGGTGCGGGGCACGCCGCACAACCAGGGCGACGGTTTGCGGATGGCGATGAATATCGGCGCGATGCCGTGGGGACAGTGGAGCGGCTGCCACGCCACGCCGATCAGCGCGGATTGGGGCGAGTTTGCACCACGCGAACTCACCGATCGCAGCAACCGGCTGAGCTATGTCTATGGCGTCATGCTGAACCGCAAGGGACGGCGCTTCGTCGACGAAGGCGAAGACGGTGCGCTGTTTACCTATGCCAAGTTCGGCCGGGCGATCCTGGCTGAGCCCGGTGCCAAGGCCTGGCAGATCTTCGACTCCAGAGTCGTTCACCTGCTGGAGCCGCGCTACCAGACCAGCAAGCCGATCACCGCCAACACGCTGGAAGATCTCATCGAGAAGCTCGACCTCGACGACAGGGATCAGGCGCTGAAGACGCTCGACGAATACAATTCCTGCGCCCGCGAGATGGACGACGGCTTCGATCCGACCAAGAAGGATGGTCTTTCCAGCAAGGGGCTGGCGCTGGAGAAAACCAACTGGGCGCTTCGTATCGCAAAACCGCCGTTCTACGCCTACAGCGCCACCGGCGGCATCACCTTCACCTTCGGCGGGCTGAAGGTGAATGAGACGGCGCAGGTGATCGGCACCGATTGGCGCCCGATCAAGG
This sequence comes from Bradyrhizobium sp. AUGA SZCCT0431, assembly GCF_018131065.1. Lineage (NCBI taxonomy): Bacteria > Pseudomonadati > Pseudomonadota > Alphaproteobacteria > Hyphomicrobiales > Nitrobacteraceae > Bradyrhizobium > Bradyrhizobium sp. AUGA SZCCT0431. Next base: position 156,602 of record NZ_JAFCLR010000013.1, read on the forward strand.
GCCTGTTCTGCTGCGGCGAAATGGTCGGCGGCCTGTTCTACGACAACTATCCGGCGGGTACCGGTCTGGTGTCGGGCGCGACGTTCGGGCGGATTGCAGGGCGCAGCGCGGCAGCGGCGGACTGAAGTCTGCACGGGAGAACCGACATGAGTGATGCGTCTGTTGCATCGTCGAAGGCAGGTTCGGCAGAGCACGCTTCGTCCGGAACCACGCTGCTCCAGCATCTGGCGCAACGGGTGTTGGCCTTCGAGAAGCGTCAGCTCACAAAGGGAGCGGTCGCGTCGGCAAGAGCCTGCATCCTCGATGCGATCGGCGTGACCCTGGCCGGCTATCCGGAATCCTGCACGCAGATACTCCTCAAGACCCCGGGCGTCGCCACGGCGCCCGGACCCGCGCTGATTTTCGGCTCAGCGCGGCGCACCAGCGCACTCGATGCCGCGCTCGTCAACGGCACCGCGTCGCACGCGCTCGATTTCGACGATTTCAGCGGCATCATGGGCGGCCATCATTCGGTGCCGCTGGTATCGACGCTGTTTGCGCTGGCAGAGGAGCGCGGCGGGACCGGCGAAGACCTCATTGCCGCCTACGTGATCGGCGTCGAGGTTGAGATCAGGCTGGCGCGGGCCGTCAATTTTCATCACTACGACAAGGGGTGGCATCCGACGGCGACGCTCGGCATTTTTGGCACCGCGGCGGCCGCCTGCCACCTCATGAAGCTCGATCACGCCAGGACGACGATGGCGCTGTGCATTGCGGCCTCGCTGGCAAGTGGCCTCAAGGCCAATTTCGGCACCATGACCAAGCCGCTCCACATCGGTCAGTGCTGCCGCAATGGCCTGCTTGCGGCCTTGTTGGCCGAGGCGGGATTTGACGCCGCTACCGACGTGTTCGAGCATCAACAAGGCTTCCTCAACGTCTTTAACGGGCCCGGCACGTTCGACCCCGATAAGCTCTTTGAGAACTGGGGCGCGCCGTGGGAGATCGAGGCGAAATCGATCGCGCTGAAGCAATTCCCTTGTTGCGGTAGCACGCATCCCGCCATTGCCATGGCGCTCCAACTGCGGCGCGAGGACAAGGTTAAAGCCGCTGATATCAGCCGCATTGAAGTGCTGCCGCATGGCCGGCGCCTGCGCCATACCAACAATCCGCATCCGCAGACGTCGCTGCAAGCCAAGTTCAGCGTCCAGTATGTTGTCGCACGCGCGCTTCGCTATGGCGTGCTTCGGCTGAAGGATTTCGAGGGCGATGCGCATTTCGATCCGGAGATCACACGGCTTCTGGATCTCATGACCGCAAGCCCGCACCCTGATATGGCCGACGATGCTGAGGACCAATGGGGCACGGAGGTCATTGTGACGCTCAAGGACAGCACCCGCCTCTCGCGGCGCGTCGACAATCTTGTCGGTCGTGGCGGTGATAATCCGATGAGCAGCAGCGAACTATGGGACAAGTTCAACGATTGCGCGGCACGCAGCCTTCCACGTGAGCAGATCGCGCCGCTGTTCGAGCGGCTTGAAACCCTCGAAAAAGTCACCGAGATCGCGCAGGTCACGCGGCTGCTGGAAGTCAGCGAATTGCACAAGGCGCCGGCTAAGAAGGTCGTCTTCGCGCCGCGTGGCGCGCAGGAAGCGCCGGAGACGACCTGGGTGCCTTGAGAGGGGCTTCCAACGACCTGACGCTATCAGGCCGGCTTGGCCCAGTTCTGATACATCTTCAGCAGCGCCACGATATCCTGCCCGCGAAAGCCCTCGGCCAGTGCCAGCGCATAGAGTTCGCGCGTCGCGGAAGCCGAGGGCGTCGGCATCTTCGTCATGCGCCCGAGTTCGACCGCGAGCGCCAGATCCTTCTCGCCCAACTCCATCTTGAACCCCGGTGCGAAATCACCCTTGATCGCGTTCGGAAAGCGCTTGGTAAAGTGATGCGAGCGACCGCCGCTGACCGACAGCACGTCGTAAAGCTTGTCCGGCTCGACGCCTGCGGCCACACCGAGCGCGAAGGCTTCCGCGGCGACCAGGACGTTGCCCATCGACATCATGTTGTTGACGATCTTGACGACCTTCGCGGTTCCGACCGGGCCGGTGTACTTCCAGTCGTTGCCGAGCAGTTTCAGGATCGGCTCGGCGCGGGTCACGTCGGCTAGTTCGCCGCCGGCAATGAGGATCAGCTTGCCGGCGCGCGCCTCGTTGGGACTGCCGCTGACCGGGCAATCGACCACCGCGATCCCCTTGGCTGCAGCCGCTTCGGCGGCCTGCCGCATCGTCTGCGGATCGATGGTGCTGAGCTCGATGCAAAGTGTGCCCTTGGCTGCATGCGCGACGATTCCATTGGCGCCGAGCCAGGCCTCCGTCACGGCTTTCGGATCTGGCAGGCTGGTCAGCACGATTGAGCGGCCCTCCAGCGCTTCCGCGATACTCGATGTTATCCGAAAGCCGTCCTGGGTCAGGCGCGCGCGCTGATCGGCGCTGACGTCGTATCCGACGACGTCGAGGTTCGACTCCCGCAGTCGTCCCGCCATCCCCGATCCCATCTGCCCCATTCCGATGACCGCGACCTTCTCAGACATGTCCTTCTCCCGATTCTTTTGTTGCGAGGTCGTGTGAGCCATCGCTGAAGCAGACTCATCGCCCGACTCTATACAGAGGCGCCGGTGCCAAGGCGACGGCGCAGCCCCGCAGACGGCGCAACGGCGTGCACCAATGCCGCATGATGAAAACTGTAGACAGTTTGGGGTGAGGGCGGTAGCGTCCGTGCAGTTCGGCCGGCCACCGCCACGGTGCTCGCGGCCCCGGCCTCAACAGATCATCAACGGGAGCGAAACTTGAGACAGCCTGTGCAGTTTGCCGCGATGTGTGAGCGTCCATGAAGATCGCCCAGGGAAAATTTGTCGTGACCGGCGGCGCCAGCCTGATCGGATCGCATGTCGCGGAACAATTGCTGAGCCAGGGAGCGCGGGAAGTCGTACTGCTCGACAACTACGCACTGGGCAGTCCCGATACGGTCCGGTCGCTATTGGGAGACCCCAGAGTAAAGCTCGTGCGCGGCGATATCCTGCGCATCAACGAACTCTATGACGCCTTCGAAGGCTGCGACGGCGTGTTCGCGATCGCCGGTTTCCTGACGCTGCCGCTCAGCCAGAATCCGAGTCTTGGGCTTGCGGTCAATGTCGAGGGGCAGGTCAATATCTTCGAGGCGTGCCGGTATCGCAACGTCAGGAAGGTGGTGTTTTCGTCATCGATCGCCGTGTACGGCGATCCGGCGCCGGGCCTGATCGACGAGTTAGCCCCGGCGCAGCTCGGCACATTCCAGCCGGCGACAGCGCTGTACGCGTGCACCAAGCTGATCGGCGAAAATCTCTGCCGTCTTTACAGCGCCAAGCACGGCATCCAGGGGATCGCGCTGCGATACGCTACGGTTTACGGCGAACGCCAGCACTATCGCGGCGTCAACGCGCTCTACATCATGGAAAACTACGACCGCATCATGCGCGGCGAGCCGCCGGTCATTCCGGACGACGGCAGCGAGGTGCATGATTACGTTCACGTCGCCGACGTCGCCCGCGCCAATGTGATGGCGATGGCGTCCGACGTGACAGCTGAAAGCTTTACTGTCGCATCGGGTGTTGCGACCGATCTCAACCGGGTGGTGGCGTTGTTGCTGAAGTTCACCGGCAGCGATCTCAAGCCGGTCTACAAATCGGCAACTTCGAGCGTGCGATCAAGTGTGACCAAGCATCTCGATTTCAGCATCGCCAAGGCCGAGAGGATGCTGGGCTGGAAGCCCGAGGTTTCCATCGAGGAAGGCATCCGCCGGCTGCTGGAATGGCGCAAGGCGCAGGACACTCCAGCAAGCTAAGGGGAGCGCATGTCGGAATACGAGATTCTCGCGGTTCGTTACGCCCATAATGCCGAGCGGCGCATTTCAGAAAATTTCCTCGGCGGCGATGCGCATGACGGGCCGATGCCGATGGATTTCTTCGTCTGGGTGCTGAAGGGCGACGGCCAGACCATCATCGTCGATACCGGTTTCGACGTTGACATGGCCAAGCGCCGCGCGCGCACGATCACGCGCCCGGTTGCGGAAGGCCTGAAAATTGCCGGCGTCGATCTCGCCGGCGTCAAGGACGTCGTCCTGACCCATATGCATTACGACCACGCCGGCAATCACGAGATCTTCCCGAACGCGCGCTACCACATCCAGGACCGCGAAATGGAGTACTGCACCGGCCGGTGCATGTGCCATTCCAGTCTGCGGCACCCCTTTGAGGCTGACGACGTCACTGCGATGGTGCGCAAGCTGTTTCAGGGCCGCGTAAAGTTCCACAACGGGCCCAGCGAGATTGCTGACGGCGTGTCGGTTCATCTGGTCGGCGGTCATTCCCGCGGGCTGCAGTTCGTGCGTGTCCGAACCCGGCGCGGATGGGTGGTGCTCGCGTCGGACGCCTCGCATTATTATGCGAATTTCGAACAGTACCGGCCGTTTCCGGTGGTGGTCGACGTCAGCGAGACGCTCGAAGGCTATGACGCGATGCGCCGGCAGGCGTCGTCGCTGGCGCACATCGTGCCCGGCCATGACCCGCTCGTGCTACAACGCTATCCGGCGCAGCCGGGCGGCCCGGCAGACATCATCCGCCTGGACGCCGAACCGCTGAAATAAGGACAGGGACGGCTATGGCAAATGCTCGACTTCGTGCGGTGTTCATGCGGGGCGGCACTTCCAAGGCGGTGATGTTCCGAAGGGACGACTTGCCCGCCGACCCCAGGGATTGGGACCCGATTTTCCTTGAAGTGATGGGCTCGCCTGATCCCAATGGCCGGCAACTCGACGGCATGGGCGGCGGCATCTCGTCGCTGTCGAAGATCTGCATCGTCGGTCCGCCGAGCCGCACCGACGCCGATGTCGACTACACCTTTGCGCAGATCGGCGTGCGTGACACTTTTGTCGACTATGGCGCCAATTGCGGCAACATGTCCTCGGCGGTTGGGCCGTTCGCGCTCGACGAGGGGCTCGTGACGGCACCAGCCAATGGCGAAGCCACGGTCCGCATTCACAACACTAACACCTCGAAGATCATCGTTGCGCGCTTTCCGGTCGAGGATGGTTCGCTGGCGGCCACCGGTGACATCGAGATCGATGGCATCGCCGGGAAGGCGGCGCCGATCCGGCTGGAGTTTCTCGAGCCCGGCGGGGCACGAACCGGTAAATTGCTGCCGACCGGACATGCGGTCGACAATCTCGACATCGGCGGCGGGCAAAGCGTGAAGGCGTCCTGCGTCGATGCCGCCAACCCCTGCGTCTTTGTTGCGGCAAGCACGGCCGGAAAATCCGGCGATGAACTGCCTGACATGCTCGACAATGACGCCGCCTTCCTGCAGCGGATGGAAGCGATCCGCTGCGCGGCATCGGTCAAAATGGGGATCGCGCCGGACCTCGATCAGGCGCGGCGGATGACCGGTATTCCCAAGGTCGCGATGCTGTCAGGCCCGCGGGCCGGACGAACGCTGTCGGGACGCGAACTCGCGCCGGCGGATGCCGACATCTGGGTGCGCATGATCTCGGTCGGCCTGCCGCATCGCGCCACGCCGATTACGGGAGCGATTTGCCTTGCGGTGGCGTCGCGCATTCCCGGAAGCATTCCGGCCGAACTGTGCAAGGCGAACGGGCCCATTCGTATCGCGCATCCATCGGGTGTCACGCTGGTCGACGCCGGCGTTTCGCCTGCCGGCTCCGGCGCGGTGAAGGCGGACTATGGCGCGGTCTACCGCAGCGCCCGCCGCCTGTTCGAAGGCAATGTGGTTTATCGAACGACCATCGCTTAGTTGTATACAGTTGCGGGAACGCAGGTTTCCACGATTGATTGTCCTTCACGAAGGGACATACTAGTAAGTACAAGGGCTTGGCCGAGGCGCGAGCCGGCAGGTGTCTGTGCGGGCTCCCACAGGAGCGGTATCGAAAGGCTTTCATGAACGGCATCTTGAGCCACAAGGTCTCTGCCCAGTCGCTGGTGGATGCGCTCGCCGAGCGGATCGAGGCGGCGATCATGAGCGGGGACCTGCAGCCGGGCAGCAAGATCAGCGAGCAGGCGCTGGCCGCGTCGCTCGGCGTCAGCCGCGGTCCATTGCGCGAAGCCATCCGCCGGCTCGAAGGTCGAAAGCTGCTGCAGCGGACACCCAACATCGGCGTCCGCGTCGCAAGCCTGTCGCCGAGCGATCTGTATGAAGTGCTGCAGGTTCGCGAAGCGCTGGAAGGCATGGCATGCGGGCTCGCGGCCCAGCACATGACGGACGATGAACTGGAGGCGCTTTCCGAACTGCTGGACCAGCACCAGCAGCAGAAAAGCGTCCAGGAAGGCACCGGCTATTATCAGGAGTCGAAGGACTTCGATTTTCACTTCCGCATCGTCAAGGGCAGCCGCAACGCCCGCCTGGTCCAGATGCTTTGCGAAGACCTCTATTATCTGCTTCGGGTCTACCGCTACAAATCCAGCACCAAGCCGGGGCGCGCCAAACAGGCTCTGCGTGAACACAAGGACATCGTCGCGGCGCTAATGCGGCGGGATCCCGTGGAAGCCGAACGCAAGATGCGGCTGCATATCAGCAACGCCCGCCAGTATGTCGAGGAGCAGATGAGGGAAGCGGCCGCCCGGCAAGAAGTCGCGCCGCCCGTCCGGAAGCCGAAGGCAGGTGCGGCGTGGACAGGCAAAAGCAAGGCCGCGGTTCAGTCGCGCAGATAGCCTCACGGCGAAGGACCAGCCGCCGCTTTCATCGACCGGTCTGCTTTTGCGGCATTCCCTCCGGCGTGATCGATGTGATGATCGATGAGTCGAGGGCCTCATATTCGTGGTAGCCGATGGTCGCATAAAGTTCGGCCCGCGTTTGCATGCGATCGATCAGGCGGTGGGTGCCGCCGTCTTTGCGGATGCCGTCATACAGTTCGGCCTGCGCCCTTGCGGCCACGCGAAGCGCGCTGACCGGCCAGATCACCATCTTGTAGCCGAGCGCCTCGAACTCGGACGCCGTCATGAACGGCGTTCGTCCAAACTCGGTCATATTGGCCAGCAGCGGCACCTTGATGGTTTCGGCAAATTTGCGGAACGCTTCCGGGTCATGCAGCGCTTCGGGGAAGATCGCGTCAGCGCCGGCTTCGACATACAGCCGGGCCCGGTTGATGGCGCTGTCGAGCCCTTCATCCGCGGCCGCATCGGTACGGGCCACGATGTAAAGATGCCGCCGCGCCTTGGCGGCGGCCGCGATTTTGGCCGCCATATCCTCGGGCGCGATCAGCTTCTTGTCGTTGAGATGGCCGCACTTCTTCGGCAGGATCTGATCCTCGATCTGGACGGCCGCGGCGCCCGCGTCTTCGAACGCCCGCACCATGTTCATCACGTTCAGCGCTTCGCCAAAGCCGGTATCGCCATCCACCAGCACGGGAAGCTGCGACGCGCGGGAAACCTGCCGGACGAAGAAGCAGACGTCGTCGATCGTGAGAATGCCGAGGTCCGGAAGCCCCATCGACGCGGACATCGCCGCTCCCGACAGATACAGCGCTTCAAACTGCGCGGCCTTGGCCTGCAACGCGGCGAGGCCGCAATGGGCTCCGGGAATCTGCAGGATGCCGGGACGCAGCAATAATTTCCGGAAGCGCTCGCCGGCGGCCAGCGTCGGCAAGTCATTGGCGACCAGATATGTCATTTGGCTCCCGCCTGTTCTGTTTCGTTCCTGATCATATCCGTCATGCCCGCTTGCGTCGTCGCCCGAACGGGGGCGGCCAGGAATGTTTCCTGTATGAGGCTCAAACTGTCAACAGTTGACTTTAGTCAATTCCCTAAGATAGGTTCCGCCATCCCGCCGCCCGACAGGGCCGCGGACGAAAGCAACAGAAAAATCGAGAGGGGTTGGCAGCAAGCTGCTCCCCGACATCAGGGAGGTAGCCATGCGTGGATTTCTGAAGGTCGCGCTTCTTTCGACGGCTTGCGCTGTTGCCTCATACTCGGCTTCGGCGCAGACGTTGAAACTCGGCGTTCTGGCGACGCTTTCCGGCGCCGGAACCGCGTGGGGGATGGCGATGCAGGGCGCGGCCGAACTCGCCGCCGAGGACGTCAACAGCAAGGGCGGGCTGGAGGTCGGCGGCAAGAAGTACAAGGTCGAGATCGTCGCCTATGACGACCATTACAAGGCGGCGGACGCGCTGACCGCGTTCAACCGCATGGTCTTCGACGACAGCATCAAATTCGTGGTCGGGCCGCTCGGATCGGCGCCGGCGCTGGCCCTTCTTCCCGTCAGCACGGAAAACAAGGTCATTACGATGACGATGGCCTTCACGCCGAAGGCGCTGTCGGCGGATTACAAATACAGCTTCCGGCCGGTGGTTCCCTCGGACGTGTTTTCCGATCCGCAGGTCAAATGGGTTGTCGAAAAATTGGGCGTGAAGCGGATCGGCGGCCTGTTTCCAAACGACGAAAGCGGCCAGCAGGTCGGGGCCGCCAATGAAGCCGGCTATGTGGCGGTCGGCGCAAAATTCGTTGCCAAGGAATTCTTCGAACGCGAGCGCGTCGATTTCGTGCCGCTGCTGACGCGGGTGCTCGCACAGAATATCGACGCATTCGAACTCAACGGTAATTCGCCGCAGACCGCGGGGCTTCTGGTCAAGCAGCTTCGCGAGCTTGGGTTCAAGGGGCCGATCATCCGGACCGGCGGCGACGCCACCGCCGACATTCTCAAGATCGCCGGCAAGGAAGCGAGCGAGAACGTCTACGTTCACCAGTCGATCAACCCGGATTCGCCTTCAATCCAGGAATACACCAAGCGGTTTGAGGCAAAATACAAGACCCCGTTGAACGCCTTCAGTCCGTTCTTCTACGCCAACGTCCAGATGTTGTTCGCCGCAATGCAAAAGGCCGGCACCGTGTCCGACTCGGACAAGGTTCGCCAGGAGATGCTGGGCCTGAAGGATTTCGACACCGTGCTCGGCAAGGTGAACTGGATGGGGGAGGTGCTCTGGAAATCGAACCAGCAGCTTGATGCGCCCTTCTACGTTGGGCTCATCAAGGGCGGGGCCGCGCAAGTCGTGGCCAAGTGCACTCCCAAGCTGTGTCAGTAACGCTGTAGGCAGCCACAAGGCTTCGACACGGCCTCACGCGGGGGAACGGGCTTGGATTATTCGATACTTCTTGCGCAGGCTGTGCTCAACGGTCTCGTCATCGGCGCGATGTACATGCTGATGGCGGTCGGTTTCACGCTGGTGTTCGGGATCATGCGCGTGGTCAATTTCGCGCATGGCGAATTCTATATGCTCGGCGCCTTTACGGGATTCTTCACCTACGTCTATTGGGAGATCCCGTTCGTCGTCTGCCTTTTGATCGCGGCGTTGACGATCGGCATTCTCGGCATGCTGGTCGAACGCACGTTGATCCAGCCGTTTCGTTCGGATGAGATGTCGGGGATGATCGCGACGCTGGCGATCTCGGTGATCATTCAGAACGGCGCCGTGCTGCTGTGGGGACCTCAGCCGCGGGCGATGCCCGATATCGTGACGGGCACGCTGGCGATCGGTCCCTTCAGTTTTCCGTGGTCGCGGCTCGTCGTCATCGCCGCAGCCGCGCTGATCTTTGCCGCGTTTTGGCTTTTCATGCAGCGAACCCGGCTGGGGCGGGCGATGCGGGCGGTCGCCCAGGATACCGAGACCGCGCTGATCCAGGGCATCCGCGTCAACTACATCTATCCGCTGGCCTTCGGCATGAGCGTCGCGCTCGCGGCGCTGGCCGGGGCGCTGATGGGGCCGGTGTTCTCGGTCTCGCCCTTTGTCGGCCTCACGCCGATGCTCAAGGCCTTCGTGGTCGTCATTCTCGGCGGTCTCGGCTCGGTCCCGGGGGCCGTTGTCGGCGGCCTTCTGCTCGGCATGATCGAGAGCTTCACCGCCACGATCTTCGGGTCGCTGGTTTCGGACATTCTGCAGCTTCTGCTGGTCATTCTGATCTTGCTGGTTCGGCCCGCCGGCCTTTTGGGACAAAGGGAGGCCTGACTTGGAGGGATCATCAACTGCCACGATGGGCCGCGATGAGCCGCGCCTCGCGCCACGTCGCCGTTTGCTGCCAGGTATCGCGCTGGTCGTGGTGCTCGCGGCGGCTCTCGTCCTGCCGCAGCTCACGACAAACCAGTTCTACATCCATCTGGCGAACCTGATGCTGCTCAATTCGATCTTCGCGGTCAGCCTGGGCCTGATTGCGTCGGTCGGGCAGATATCGCTCGGACACGCGGCGTTCGTGGCCGCCGGCGCCTACGTCTCGGCCCTGGCCGCGCTGAGCTTCAAGCTTCCGCCCATCCTCGGCATCGTCCTGGCCGGGCTTGTGACCGGACTGGCGGCGGTGCTGCTCGGCAAGATATTGCTTCGGCTGCGCGGCGTCTATTTCGTGCTGGTGACGTTTCTGGCCGGACAGGTCTTCACGCTGATCGTGTTGAACTGGGAAAGTGTCACCCACGGCGCCAATGGGCTGCTCGGGATTCCTGCCATATCTATTTTCGGCCTTCCGCTCTCGACGCGCCTGCGCTTCTACTATTTCGCACTCGCCGCCTTCATTATCGTCGTGACGTTCGTCTGGGCGCTGATGCGCTCGCAATACGGCCGGGCGTTCCGTTCCATCGCGGAGAACGTGCGCCTCGCCGAATCAAGCGGCATCGATGTGAGCCATTATCAGATCGTCGCCTTTGCGCTGGGCAGCGGCATCGCAGGGGCCGCCGGTGCGGCAATGGTCCACTATATCCGCTTTCTGTCGCCGGACAGTTTCACGTTCAACGACTCGATCGCGTATATCACCATGCTCGTCGTCGGTGGGCGTCACACGATGATCGGCGGCGTCCTTGGCGCGCTGTTCCTGACGCCTCTGCCGGAACTGTTGCGCGGTTTCGTCGGCGCGCAGCACATTATCTACGGCGTGATACTGCTTTGCGTATTGCTGTTCATTCCGAACGGTCTCGTCTCGATCGGACGATCCTTCGTCAACAAGGGTTCGGAGACGGAGGCGTCGAAATGAGCGCATTGCTGGAAGTGGATGCGATCAGCCGGCGGTTCGGCGGCCTGAACGCGCTGAAGGATGTTTCGTTCTCCATCAAGGCAGGCGAGATCGTCGGATTGATCGGCCCCAACGGAGCCGGAAAGACAACCTGCTTCAATGTCGTCAGCGGGGTCATGTCGCCGTCAGCGGGTGCCATTCGCTTCGAGCAGCGCAGCATTGTCGGCAAGAAGCCGAGCGCGATCGTCAGCGAAGGATTGGTGCGGACGTTCCAGGCCACGACGATTTTTCCGGATGCCACGGTCATCGAGAATGTCATGCGTGGTGCGTTCGCGACCACGCCGGTCTCGATGCTGGGTTCGATCTTCAACACCCGCTCCGCACGTGCGGCGCTGTCGGCGACCCGAAGCCGGTGCGAGCTTTTGCTCGAACGCCTGTCTCTGCTTCAGTTCCGCCAGCGCCGCGCTGGAGAACTGTCCTATGGTGGTCAGCGCCGGCTCGGCGTTGCCATCGCGCTTGCCGCGCGTCCCAAGCTGCTGATGCTCGATGAACCGGTGGCGGGGTTGAATCCAGAAGAAGCCGCCGATTTCGGCCGGTTGATCAAGGACCTGCACAAGACCGAGAACATCTCGGTGCTGTTGGTCGAGCACCACATGCGGCTGGTGATGGGGCTGTGCGACCGGCTCGTCGTGCTGGACCACGGCGAGAAGATCGCCGAGGGGGTTCCTGCGGAAATCCGTGCCAATCGCAGCGTGATACAGGCCTATCTCGGCGCCGAGGAAGCAGCATGAGCAGGGCGCTTCAGGTACGTGACATTCACGTCGAATACGGCCATCGGGTCGCCATCTCTGGCATCAGCCTCGATGTCGCGCCGGCCCAGATTGTGTCGCTGGTCGGCAGCAACGGTGCCGGCAAGACCAGCACGTTGCGGGCGATCATGGGGTTGCGGTCGCCGAGCCAGGGCGAGATCAGATTTGGCGACGTGCGGATAGACAAGATGTCGCCGCCCGACATCGTCTCGCAGGGCATTGCGTTGTCGCCGGAGGGACGGCGGGTGTTTCCGCGGATGACCGTCCACGACAATCTGCTCGTGGGCGGCTACCTGCAGCCGCAGGGCAACAGCCTGCATGCTTCCGTCGAGCGGATGTTCGGCTTCTTCCCAAAACTCAGGCAGCGTCGCGAGCAGATGGCAGGCCTGCTGTCCGGCGGCGAGCAGCAGATGTTGGCAATCGCCCGGGCGCTGATGGCGGCGCCCAAGGTGCTGTTGCTGGACGAGCCGTCGCTCGGGCTCGCACCCATCATGGTGCAGGAGATCGGACGCCTGATCGAGACGATCAACCGCGAGCAGGGACTGTCGATCGTGCTGGTCGAGCAGAATGCGAACCTTGCGCTCCGGCTCTGCCATTACGCCTATGTGCTGGAAAACGGGCGGATCGCGTTAAGCGGTCCCGGCGCTGAGCTTGCCAAGAGCGACTACGTTCAACGCGCTTATCTCGGCGTTTAGGCGACCGGTTCGGTAGGTTTTTAGGGTGTGGATCCCTTGGTGCGCAGCCAAATCCGGATTGAAGCGGCTTTGATGAACGCTGACCTCCGGGATGACCGCTAACCGAACATGCTGGCGACATGCCAAAATCGACACGATTGACCCAATGGCTGTGAACCAGAACGCCAGATTCCACTACTTATCTCCAGGTACCAAAGTTCGCCCAGGGAAATGGCATGAGGCCCACGGATTGGAGATTTTGGAGCGCGCTTTTTGCCGCCACGATGTTCCTGGGTTATTCAGCCGCCGCTGACCAGTGTGATTCTTTGCAAGACCCCGAGGCTACGATCACGGCCTGTAGCCGGAGCATCAAGTCGGGGAAATCGAAAGGGCGCGATCTGGCGGCTTACTACAACAATCGAGCTGTCGCTTATCGCGCCAGGGGCGACAACGACCGCGCCATCGCCGACTTGAATGCGGCGATCCGGCTTGATCCGAAGTTGGCCATGGCCTTCAACAATCGAGGTGCCGCATATAACGAGCAGGGCGACAACGATCGCGCCATCGCCGACTTGAATGAGGCGATCCGGCTCGATCCAAAATTCACCATGGCCTTCAACAATCGAGGCAACGCCTACAGCGACAAGGGCGACAACGACCGCGCCATCGCCGACTTCAATGAGACGATCCGGCTCGACCCCAAATTCGCCAGGGCCTTCCAGAATCGGGGTAGCGCCTACCACGACAAGGGCGACAACGACCGCGCCATCGCCGACTACAATGAGGCGATCCGGCTCGAACCCAAACACGCCAAGGCCTTCCTCGGTCGGGGTATCGCCTTCAGCGCCAAGGGCGACAACGACCGCGCCATCGCCGACTACAATGAGACGATCCGGCTCGATCCCAAATCCGCCATGGCCTTCGACAAGCGAGGTAGCGCTTATCTCGAGAAGGGCGACCTCGACCGCGCCATCGCCGACTTCGGTGAGGCGATCCGGATCGATCCCGAAGATGCCAGCGTCTTCAACAGTCGAGGTACCGCTTATCGCGCCAACGGCGACTACGACCGCGCCGTCGCCGACTACAACGCGGCAATCCGGCTCGATCCAAAGTCAGTCAAGGCTTTCGTCGGCCGAGGTGTTACTTATCACGCCAAGGGCGACCTCGACCGCGCTATCGCCGACCACAATGAGGCGACCCGGCTCAATCCGAAATCCCCCCTGGCCTACTTTGCGCGCGGGCGTTCATATCTCTTTGCTGGCTCGGTCGAAAAGGCGCTGGCCGATCTTGACCAGGCAAGTGCGCATGCACCTGACAATGCCTATCTGGCGCTGTGGGCCGATATCGTCAGTCAGCGCAACGATCTCCCGAGCCGTCTTGCGCAAACCGGTTCCCGGATCGACATGAAGGTCTGGCCGGCGCCTGTCATCAGATTGTTCATGGGCCAGATGACGCCTGCTGCTGTCCTTGCTGCGGCCGACGATCCTGACGTCACCAGGAAGAAGGGCCAAGTCTGCGAGGCGAATTTTTACAGTGGTGAACTCTCATTGATGAAGGGGTTGAAAGATGAGGCAACTCGCCTGTTCCGTCTGGCGGCCAGCGATTGTCCGCGCAGTTTCCACGAGTGGGAGGCCGCCAACGCTGAGTTGAAGACGCTTGGCGTGGTCCCATGAGCAAGTTTCACCCGGCTTCCAGATTGCGCTTGCCAGTTAGAGCCGGACAGTCAGTTAATCCCACCAATGGGAGTATTACATGAAATCTATGACCTTAGCGCTTTCATGCCTTCTAATTTTTTCAATGCCTGCCAATGCAAATGAAGCGGACTCCTTTAATGCGATGGTCGCATTGGCCAATAAAGGAGATGCAGAGGCGCAATACCATGTTGGCATGATGCACAACAATGGCATCGGCACCCAAAAAGATCCGAGGCAGGCATTTGAGTGGTTTCAAAAATCCACTGCATCTAACGATCCGCTAGGAGCCTATAAGCTTGGTTGTTATTACGCCGGGCAAGGCGCGGGCATTGTAGCGTCTGACGCTGATGAAGCATTAAAATACAAACTTATTGCTGCCAAAGCCGGTTATGCGCTTGCCCAGCACGATGTTGCTATTCTGTATGACAGACAGGGAAATTCAGGAGAGGCGCTAAAGTGGTGGAAGATGGCAGGCGACCAGGGATTGCCCGAGGCCCTCTATAGTTTATCCATGTCGTATTCAGCAGGAAAAGGAGCGCCAAGAGATTTGTCGTTATCGTATGCGTATTTTAAACTCTCAAAACTGGCGCCCAAGAAAAATGTGAATGAGATGGCTGCTATGTTGTCCAAACCAGAACTTGAGAGGGCAGAAAAACTGGTTTCCGAATGGAGCCCACAACCAACAGCTCTGACACTCAAGGCAAAGAGCGGTGTCAGGAGGGCAGAAGAACTCTTAAAAGCCACCAGGAATTAAGTGTCCTCTGCCGATTGCTTCCATGTCCGTTGATGGGGGAAGATAGGACGTCGCCGACCCGAACTTCCCTTGATGCTCTCCTTTGCCTGGAGATGCCCGGCGAGGTTCATCTCGCGCCCTAGTTCACCGTCGCGCCGGACGACTGGATGATCTTCGTCCATTTCGCGGTTTCCTTGGCGAGGAATTGTCCGAACGCCGCGCCCGAAATATTAGCCGGCTCGGCGCCCAGTTCGGTGAAGCGCTTCTGCACGTCAGGCATCTTCAGGATCGCGTCGACTTCGCTTTCCAGCTTTGCAAGCACCGGCGCGGGCGTTTTCGCCGGCGCCACCAGCCCGAACCAGGCGGAGGCTTCGAAACCGGGCACGCCGGATTCTGCGACCGTGGGCACATCGGGGAGGGCGGATGCGCGTTTGGCGCCGGCCACGGCAATCGCCCTGATGGTCTTGGCCTGAACCTGCGGCAGCACTGCCGGGATGTTGTCGAACATCATGGGAATATGCCCCGCGATCAGGTCGTTCATGGCGGGTGCAGCGCCCCTGTAGGGGAGGTGAACGATATTGATGCCGGTCATGCTCTTCAGCAATTCGCCCGCAAGATGATTGGTGGAGCCGTTGCCCGACGATCCGAAGTTGATGGTGCCCGGCTTTGCCTTGGCGAGCCCGATGAGTTCGCCGACGTTCCTGGCTTCGACCGACGGATGCACCGCAAGCACGATCGGCACCGAGGCGACCAGCGCCACCGGAGCGAACGCCTTTGCCGGATCGTAAGGCAGGGTCTTGTAGAGCGCTGCGTTGATGGTGAGCGGCGGCGGTGCCGTCAGCAGCAGCGTGTGACCGTCCGGCTCCGAAGTCGCGACAGCATCCGCGCCGATATTTCCGCCGGCACCGGCGCGATTTTCAATCAGGAATGTCTGGCCGGTCCGCTCGCCAAGTTTTTGCGCCACGATGCGGGCGATGATGTCGTTGGAGCCGCCGGCTGGAAACGGTACGACGATCTTGACGGGGCGGGATGGATAATCCTGTGCCGTGGCGGTGCCACCGAACAGGAAGGCGCTGAAGGCGACAAGAATAGCGCGACGACTGAATGGCCCCATGCTGCGTTTCCTCATCCCTTGCATCAGTCTTGCATTCGCAAGATCTTATTGGTCGCTGATGGAGGAGAATTGCAGGATCAGCATGAATGTCAACAACGCGTGTCCCGCACCGTATTGCCAACAGCCTTCGAACTCGCCGAAGGCACGGTTCGGACATTCCAGATTGCATTCGCGGAGGCGCGGGACGACGATGACATCGTCGATTCCTCGATTGTCTGGCTGACGAGCATGGCTCCATATTGGCTCATTCGGTTGAATGGTCTGCTGGCCTGGCTCAATCCAGCGCTGGGCGGTGTTGCCGCCATCCTGGCGTTGCTTGTCATTGCAACTGCCGCCGAACGTTTGCCCCGGAATGGGTCCGGTGCAATCGCTCAGGCGGCTCGCCCCGTCAGTGCAGTTGCGCCGGCCGAATGTGTTCGCGCGGCCTTGCCGCCCGAATTGCGGGATCTACGACTCCACGACTAAGGGTGCGTGCTTTTGCGCCGGAGCCTTTTCCCTGCGGGGGATCGTTCCGATTGCGATGCCTCCCAGGATCAGGAGCATCGCGACCACCAGGTCGGCCGTGACCACTTCACCAAGAATGATCGCTGAACTTGCGACCCCGACGACGGGTGTCGCGAGCAGCCCGAGCGATGTGACGACGGCGGGCAAGCTGCGATTGACCGTCGCCATGGCCCAATAGGCCAATGCCGTTCCGATGATCCCGCTGAAGAGAAACAATCCAACCAGCTGCGCATTCCATTCCAGATGCGGAACACCGTCCTTTAGAAGCGCCAGCACGGAGACCACCAGCGTGGCGAGCAGCGTTTGCCAGAACCCCAGCTGGAAGGGCGTGGAAATCCAGCGGTGCGCGCGCACGTATACGATGCTGACCGCCCAACACAGGGCAGCCAGCAGGATGCAGCCGCTGCCGGCCAGGGTGTTGGCGTCGGCCCAATTGTAGGCGAGTGGATTGAACATGAGGGCGAGGCCGGCCAGGCCGACGGCCATTCCCAGTGAACGCGATGGCGTCATTCTCTCGCCGAGGAACAGCCAGGCGGCAGGCATCACCCAAAGCGGGGTCGTGTAGCCAAGGACGATCGAACGGCCGACCGCGGCGAATTGCAGCCCGAATGCGACCAGCGCTGAAAATGCCACCATGTGAAATATCGAATTGACGAAGATCACAGGCAGATCGCCGCGACGTGGCACGATCATCTCGCCCCGCGCGAAGAGAAGCATGGCGAGGGCCACCGTGGCGATGGCGGAACGAATTGCCGTGATCCACAGCGGCGAAACGCTCTGCACGAGGGTCTTGGTAATCGTCCAGTTCAGGCCCCAGGCGATCACGATCACGGCGAACAGCAGGAATGCGCCGCGGCGCGACAGATGGGTCTGCATGATGATCCCTATTGGCTGGGCTGCACAAACCATAACCTTGACTGGCATGATTGATAGGTCCATTTTCATGAAAATCATGGAGCCAGTTGTGTCCAACCTTCTCTCCGGAACGATCGATCTGAAGTTCGTCCCGCAGGATGGCGGGCGCCTGGCACGCCAGATCTACGATCGCCTGCGCACCGCAATCCTGTCGGGCGCCTTGCCGCGGGGATACCGGCTGCCGTCCAGCCGGGGGCTGGCGGAAGATTTCGGGGTCTCGCGAAACACGGTCTCAACTGTCATCGATCAGCTGGCGGTGGAAGGTTACATCGTCGTCGCACGCGGACGCCGGCCGGTGGTCGCGGCGGTCGAGAAAATGCAGCTGGTCTCCGCTGATCAATCTCCGGATCATGAGCGTTCCGGCTTCATGCGGGTCTCCCGTTGGGCCAGACAGGTCAGCCGGTCGGACTGGCACTTCGCGAACGAAGGGAGTCCGCGGCCGTTTGCTCCGGGGCTCGCCGATGCCCGCGAGTTTCCGCACGAGGTGTGGGGGCGCTGTCTGCGCCGTGCAGCCCGCAGCAGGCATGCGGCGGGAATCAAGGCCAATCATCCGGCTCTTCGTGCGGCATTGCTCAGCCATCTCGTGGAGCATCGCGGCGTCAAGGCCGACGCGCGAAGGCTGATCATTACATCGTCGGCCCAGGCGGCCATCGAATTGATCTCGCGAGTCCTACTCAATGAGGGCGATCTGGCGTGGATCGAAAGCCCGGGATATGGCGGCGCGCGCGTGGCGCTTGAGGCGACCGGTGCGCGGGTCAGGGGAATACCGCTGGATCGAAGCGGGCTACGTCTGGCGGGGCGGACTGAGCGGCCACGGCTGATCTTCTGCACACCCTCGCATCAATACCCGACGGGCAGGCTGATGCCGATCAAGCGGCGGCAGGAACTGTTGGCATTCGCCGCGGAAGCGGGCGCGGCAATCATCGAGGATGACTACGACAGCGAGTTTCATTTCGACGGCCGGCCGGTGGTCGCGTTGCAGGGTATCGATACGGCCGGCAACGTCTTCTATGTCGGGACCTTCTCGAAACCGATGTTGCCGGATATCCGCGTGGGCTACGCGATCGTGCCCGACGGCCTCGTTGAGACATTCGAGAGGATGCAGCGCCATACCGGCCAAAAGGTGATGGGTGCGATGCAGCTCGCGCTGGCGGAGTTTATCGGCGACGGCGATTTCGCGGCCCATATTCGCCGGATGACCCGCATCTATCGCGGCCGCCGTGACCGGCTGACACATGCGCTGGCTTCAGCGGCCGGAAGCAGGCTCGCGATCACGCCGCCGGCCGGCGGCATGCAACTTCTCGCCCGGCTAGAACCGGGGTCGGATGATTGCCGTCTCGTGGCCGATCTCGCCAAGGTTGGCGTTACGGCGCGGCCGCTTTCCCGTCACTTCACCGGAAAGGCCGCCGAGCACGGGCTGTTTCTTGGATTTGCCGCCTGGAATGAAACCGAAATCGATGCCGGTGCCGAGCTGATCGGCAAGACGATCGCAACGAATCTCCGCGGGCGATGATTCAGGCCGCAGGCCGGAAATGCCCGGGGGAACGTTTGGTATCGCGCCGGATCAGGCGGCGCAGCGTAGAGGGCTCCGCATAGCCCACTTGCCGGGAAATTTGATCGACCGACAGGCGCGTCGTCTCAAGCAGATATCTTGCGGTCTCAAGCCGGATGCGTTGAACGAACTGAATAGGCGAGACGCCGCAGGTCGCCGCGATGCGCCGGGCAAATGTACGCGGCGCGAGTGCGACGGCCCCGGCGAGTTCCTCGATCGCAAAATCGCGCGCGATATTTTCCCGCACCCATTTTTCCGCCCTGGCGATTTTCGGGTCCTGGCTCGCCAGATAATTGATCGCCATGAACGGCACCTGGGAGCGCCGTTCATCCAGCAGCAGATAATTGGCGCAGGCGCCGGCCAGCTTCGGTCCGGCAAACTTGCCGACGATTGCAAGCATCAAATCCATCTGCGCCATCGCGGCGCCGCCGGTCGCAATTGGCCAATCGGCGACGACAATCCGGTCGCTCGCCAGTTCGACCATCGGATAGCGCTCGCGGAACAGCGGGCCGAGCCACCATGTCGTGGTCGCCCGCCGGCCGTCCAGCAATCCGGTTTCCGCGAGCAGGAAAGTACTTGCGCACGCCGCGGCGAGCGCGGCGCCGGCTTCGAACGATTGAATCAGCATGTCGCAAGCATGCCGGCAGGCCGGGCTCTTCAGTTTCGCGTCGAGTTCGTCTGCTGACGCAACTCCGAGGCCAAGACCCGGGACAATGACGAGGTCGGCGCCACGCAGCCTTTCTCGTTTTCGGCGCGGGCCTAAGCGCACCGTCGTGACATCGAACGCCAAAGCGCGTTTGGCCGTCTTGCTGATCTGGTTGGCAGTCGCCATCACGTCATGGGTGATGGCGGCGCCGGAAGCCAGGCAGCCCTCGATTTCAACGACCGTCACCCTGGTCATGTCCAAAAATCCCCGATCAATGTCATTTTTGACACTAGGCAATCCGGCACGGAATCGCAATGATCGGCATGAAGGCTGACGCGGCGTCGTCAAATCCGGCGGCGCCGATCGTTGCGCGCGCAGGGAGTGACGCCAGATGCCAAAGCGATCCATGAAGCAGGACGACCCGCTCGAGGATTTCAAGCGCCGCGAGATTACGCTCGATGGCATCGCCAAAACGGTGCATGTCGCCGGCAGTGGGCCGGCGGTGATCGTGATGACCGAGATGCCCGGCATCAGCCCGTACGTCGCGCGTTTTGCCCGTTGGGTGCGCGACGCCGGGTTCACGGTCTACATGCCTTCGCTGTTTGGCCGCGATGGCGCGGTTCCCAACGTGGAAGAGGGCACCGCCGTGTTTCAGCGCGCCTGCGTGAGCGCTGAGTTCCGGGCCTTGGCCGCCAATCAATCAAGCCCGGTGACGAAGTGGCTGCGGTCGCTGGCGAGATTTGCGCACGGGGAATGCGGTGGTCCCGGCGTCGGCGCCATCGGGATGTGTTTTACCGGAAATTTCGCGCTGACGATGATGCTGGAGCCCGCGATGTTGGCGCCGGTCCTGTCCCAGCCGTCACTGCCGCTGAACGATCCGGCCGGCATCGAAATCGCGCCGGACGAAGTCAAGGCCGTCCGCGAACGGCTCGATCGGGAAAACCTGAGCGTGCTGGCCTATCGCTTCGAGGGCGACAAGTTTTGCATGGCGCAGCGCTTTGCGGCCTATCAGGAGGCGCTTGGCGACCGCTTTATCGGCCGGGTGCTTCCCGACAACGCGGCGAACACCGATATTCCCCCGTTCTTCGAGCGCTACGTCACGACGCCGCATAGTGTCGTGACCGCCCACCTGATCGACGAAGCCGGTCAGCCGACCATCGCAGCCCGCGACGAGATCTTGGGCTTCTTCAAGCACCGGCTGGCGCCCTGACGCGCCAGCGCCGCACAACTGCCGCGAGGTCAAGGGAGGAGCAATCGACAGTGCTCCGGAACGTCTCGACCCACCCGTCAATTTGCATCAAGCTGACGCGTCTGCGTAATGTCGCGCATATGAACTCGGCGGGATGCAATTGCAGCTTGCCATCAGGCATTGTGAGAATTCTCCATGAGCGCTGAAATCAAACCCTATCGCATCTCGGTCGGCGACGATGTGCTCGACGATCTGAAGTCGCGGTTGCGGAACACGCGTTGGCCGGAGGCCGAATTGGTCGACGACTGGAGCCAGGGCGCGCCATTGAAATGGATCAAGGATATTTGCCGTTACTGGGCCGACGACTATGACTGGCGCGCCCGCGAGGCACGCCTCAATCGCTTTACGCAGTTCACGACCGAAATCGACGGCCTCGATACTCACTTCCTGCATATCCGCTCGCCGCATCCGCAGGCAATGCCGCTGATCATCACCCATGGCTGGCCGGGCTCCGTGGTCGAGTTCCACAAGGTGATCGAGCCGCTCACTAACCCGACCGCATACGGCGGCAACGCCGCCGACGCGTTTCACGTCGTTTGTCCGTCGCTGCCCGGCTTCGGCTTTTCGGCCAAGCCAACCACGACAGGTTGGGGCGTTGATCGCATTGCCTCCGCCTGGGCGGTGCTGATGGACCGTCTTGGCTATGCGCGTTACGGCGCGCAAGGCGGCGACTGGGGCTCGGCGGTGACGACCGCGCTGGGCGCGCAGGATGGCGAACATTGCGCCGGCATCCACATCACGCTGGCGATGTCGGCGCGGCCCAATGTGGACGGACAGCCGACGCCGGAGGAGGCGCGGGCGCTGCAGGGCATCAAGTACTATGCCGATTGGGATTCCGGCTATTCCAAGCAGCAATCGACCCGGCCGCAAACCCTGGGCTATGGGCTGACGGATTCGCCGAGCGGCCAGGCGGCGTGGATTCTTGAGAAATTCTGGGCCTGGACCGATTGCGACGGGCATCCCGAGAACATCCTCGGCCGCGACGAACTGCTCGACAATGTCATGCTGTATTGGGTGACGGCGACCGCGGCCTCTTCGGCGCGTCTCTATTGGGAGAGTTTTGGGCCGAAGCGCCGGACGCCCCACAAGGTCACGATCCCGAGCGGGGTTGCCGTGTTTCCCAAGGAGATCGTCACACCGGTGCGGCGGTGGATGGAAGGAAGCTACACCGATATCCGGCACTGGCGCGAATTGCCGAAGGGCGGTCACTTCGCAGCCTTCGAGCAGCCTGAGCTGTTTGTGCGCGAGGTGCGGGACTTCTTTGGGGCTTTGCGCCAGCCTATGGCGCGTTGATCTGATCGTTCAGAGATACCAGGCGAGGACGGCCTTGAGCAGCGCGTTTTCAATCACCGGCAGCACGACGATCTGATTCATCCCGGCCGCGCGCGCCGCCTGCGACGCAACTGACTCATCGACCTTCAGATGCTCGTTGATCGCGGGCATGCCCGTCGCCCAGGCCCCACCGACGCTGCCTTCGCCTTTGCCGATACTCTTTGACGCATAAAGCGATTCAAGCTCGGTATTCTTGCTGCAATCGCCGGAATGAAAGACCAGTGCCGATCGCGATGGATTCGGTACCCAGATTTCAAAGCGCTTGGCGATCGGGGTGGCCTGCGCGGACAGGAACGTCATCACCCAGGTCTTGTCCGGTGAGGTCGTGTAGGGAATGCCGACGCCGCAATTGATGCCGATTTCGGAAGCTTCTTCCCAGCGCAGGAAGCGCTTGGAATTGTGCAGGTCCTTGATGATCAGCGGCATGCCGGCTTTCCAGGTCCGCCCGGGCAGGCCAAAGCCCCGCGGAAACTTGGTGTGCCGTGAATTGAACTCGAACATGTCGGCCGTGCCGTAATAGCCGTCGACAAGCCCCATTTCGTGGCTGACGTCGGCATCATTGTGCCAGAGTTCGATGGCGCCGACGTGCTTCTCGTCATCGCCGCAGAACAGCACCATGACAGCCATCAGGAATTCACCGGCGAACACCGGCAGCGCCACGCCACAGGTCAGTCCGGCTTCGATCGCCTCGTCGGTGCGTTTGAAGTAGGAGTTGGCAAATTTAGTGAGAATGACCGGATGGCCGGAGGCCCAGGCCTTGCCGGGCAACCCTTCATCAAAGGCAAACAGCGCGTTTTCGCTGACGGCCTTGAACTCCGAATACTCCTCGCTGCAGAGACTGCCGCCGAACTCCAGACGCGTGCGGGTCCGGTCCGGTACCCACAGTTCAACCACTCGAATGAACGTCTTCATCGGGACGCACCTATCGCCTCATCGGCGATCAGCATCGGCGATTTAGCGATGATATGTGCGATCAAATTACAGGCAAGCGCCGCCCAAAGATCGTGCGGACTCGATGAGCCTGCCGAAGCTTCAATTCCGGTAGGACGGGTCGGTACGATCGAGTTTACGTAGGTAAGCGGGCCAGGCGAGGTCGCCATTTCGGGCCGGCCGGTCAACCCGCGGCCGCATCTTGTCGTAGGTCGCTTCGAGAATGCTTTGGGGCGGGTAAGTCAATTTGGTGTTGCAGGACAATGCCATGATCTGCACCTGACAGGCGCGTTCCAGGCGCCACAGCACGTTGAACGCCGATGGCACGGTTCTGCCGACGACGAGCAGCCCGTGGTTGCGCAGGATCATGGCTTCGTGGTCGCCAAGGTCCCTGACCAGGCGCGCACGCTCGTCGACGTCGTCGGCGATACCTTCAAAATCGTGGTAAGCGACATGCAGGAACCGCATCGAGGTCTGGGCCAGCGGAAGCAGTCCGCATTCCATCGCCGAGACCGCCATGCCGGCCGGTGTGTGGGTATGCGCGACGCAATCCATGTCGTGCTTGGCCATGTGAATGGCGCTGTGAATGACGAAGCCGGCGAGATTGACGTTGTAGTCGGTCGCGTTGAGCAGCGTGTTGCCGTCGACGTCGACCTTGATCAGGCACGACGCATCGATCTCTTCGTAGAGCATCCCGTAAGGATTGATCAGGAACTGATCTGTCGTTCCCGGCACCCGGCAGGAGATATGATTGGCGATCATTTCCGTCATGCCATACATCGCGGTGAGGCGATAGCAGGCGGCGAGATCGACCCGTGCCTGCCATTCCTCCGGGCTCACCTGTTCCCGGACCGATTTCACGACCTTGATGGCGGGCGAGCTGACGGGAGGATTCATGGCGTTTCTCCACTAAGGCGGATTATTGGGCTGGGCAGGGCCCGATCATTTGGCACGGAGGATAGCTGCAGAATTCGCTGCGCCGCAAGGCAAGCCATGCCGGTTTATTGCAGGGCTGACGGGCGAAATCCGAATGCACCGGTTGGCGCAAATCCGCTTCGATGCCAGTATCAGGGCAAGCGTGGCCGGCGTTTCAGATTTGGGACGATCGAGGGAGTACCATGACTGAAGGCCGCTATCGGCTGATTGGATCGACCGCGTCGCCTTACGCCATCAAGCTGCGCGCGCTGATGCGCTATCGCAGGATTCCTTTCGACTGGGTCATCATGACCAGGGCGCTCCGCAAGGCGACCGAACATCTGCGGCCGAACCTGATCCCGGTGCTGCAATATCCTGACGGCACGTTTCGTGGCGAAACCACGACATTGGCCTACGATCTGGAGCGCCGTCATCAGGTACGGTCCGTCATCCCCGACGACAAGGCGGTCGCATTCGTGTGCGACCTGCTGGAAGATCTCGCCGACGAATGGGCGGTCAAGCCGTTGTTTCTGTATCGATGGTGGGATCCGGAGGATCAGGCGTATGTCTCGCGCTGGGCCGGCGAAGAGTGGTCGGTGTCGGAGGCTGTAACCGGCAGCCCTGAGGAGATCGAGCAATTCCGCCAGCGGCAGATTTCACGGATGGCTATTCTCGGTGCGACCGCGGAGAACAAGCCGCTGCTCGAGGAAAGTTACTTGCGAATGCTTGCGGCGTTCGAGCCGTATGTCGGCATGACCAACTATCTGTTCGGCAGCCGGCCGTCGCTTGCCGATTTCGCCTGGTTCGGCCAGCTCAGCGAAATGGCGACCGATCCGACGCCGATGCGGATCATGCGCGAGAAGGCGCCGTTCACCGATCATTGGGTACGGCGGCTGGACGATGCTTCGGGCGTCGAGGGCGATTGGTATCCGCGCGAACAGGCACTCAGCGGTATGGCCGAGGCGCTGCTGCGGATCGCCGGCGAACTCTATCTGCCATTCCTCGTGGCCAACGCGGAAGCCTTTGCCAAAGGTCTCGATCGGCTCGAGATCAATGTCTGGGGCCTGCCTTACGCGCTGTCGCCGTTCAAATATCAGGTGAAGTGCCTGCAACAGCTTCGCGACAAATTCGCAGCCTTGGATACGGAAGATCGTGCCGCGCTACGACCGGTGCTGGAGCGCACCGGATGCTGGCCTCATTTAAACCAGGCACCAAGCGTCTTTCCGTCATCGTGAGGTGCGAGCGGAGCGAGCCTCGAAGGATGAATCGGCCATAGACGGGCCGTCGTCCTTCGAGGCGCGCAAGAGCGCGCACCTCCCGAGCGAACGCAAGTGCGTTCGTCCGGGGATGACGGAACCGCGAGCCTAACCCTTGGGAAAATCCTTGCGCATCGCGATTTCGGCGGCGTCGCCGGGTGAAAGCACATTGCCGTCGAATGCCGGCTGGCGTTCGGTCACGATGTCGTAGAGCGAAATCTGCTTGATCGGCTTTGCCAGCAATTGCCGGATGCAGTCCGCCAAGGTGCCGTTGTAAACGAGATACGGCGTCTTGCTGGTGACCCGTTCGTTTTTTAGCGATGGCCACTTCTTCAGGTCGGCAGGCGCATCATAAGCGATCGGGAGGCTTTCTCTGAACATGCCCTGGTCCCGGCGTTTCAACCACCAGACAGGTTAGCCAAACTTGGTAAATAGATTGAAAACAGGAACCGTGCGCGATCATTTCCGGTGCCGGCTGCCCAGTGCGGCTGCGATCGAGTCAGGGTTCTTGATGCGCTCGATCAGCAAGTCGATACGGTCGCCGCCCCAGAACAATTCGCCGTTGAAGACCACGGTCGGTACGCCGAACACGCCGAGTTCCTCCGCCTCGTCGATGATGCGGTCATGTTCGGCCCGGGCCGGACCGTGGACGTAGGCTTTGAATTCTTCGGCTGAACCGCCAACCGATGCAATGACGCTGGCAATATCCGACAGTTCGTCGATTTCGAGGTCATGGCTCCAGAAGCGCCGGAATACCGTGTCGTGGTAGGAACGAAACAGGCCGTGGCGCTGCGCGAACAGCATGCCGGCGCTGGCATAGAAACCATCATAGATGCGCCGCGGGCCTTTCATGGTGAGGCCCTGCGCGTTGGCATAGCGCCGCGCGTCCATGTAGGCGTAGCGAACCTTGCGCCAGAAATGCGGCGTGCGCTCTTCCACGGTTCCCATGAATTCGGCGACGCGCAGCGTATAGGGCAGCCATTCCAGCTCGACGCCGTATTCCTCCTCGAGTTCGAACAGCCGCTTGTTGGCGACGAACGCGTAGGGGCTCTTGTAGTCGGTGTAGATGCGTACGCGCGGTTTCGCCATCGCTGTTCCCTGTCCCGATCGGGCAATTGTTTCCGATCCGAACGACGGAAGCAATCTGCGGAGGCTTCACCGATTGCGGGAAAGTTGCGATCGACCCAAACGAATGGGCCCCGGTGCATCTAAGGCATCGCGGGGCCCTACATCTTCGTTATAGGCGAAGGATTTCTGGTAGACACCAGGTCGATATCAGAACCGAAAAGCGCGTGGCCTTTGCACTCCGATCCTGCGGATATGTTTGGATTGTAGACGGCGCAACGGGTTAGCAGCTGCTGTTCACCCAACTTGCGTCGAGACCTTGCCGTTGAGCAAGGTCACTGGCTTGAGCCGGTGGCATCATGCTCCTCTCCAAGAGTGGGCCCGACGGACATTTGTCCGCATCCGCTGCTTGCTATTCGATCACATGATCGGACGCCAATTCCTGCCAAGCAGAGAGCCAAATGCTCCGCTACCCCGTCAGGTGCAGCGTCACAAATGCTGCGGCAGATATCGTCAGGTGTCAAGTTTATGCTGAGAAAAATCGCACTTGGGTTCCCGTGCATACGCCCGCCAAGTAGCAGATGTGTCCGGTTCCAACGTGCAGCAGGATTACGCCTTGGTTTGACGGTACTGTGTGAAATCGGGATCGTGAGTCATCGCCCAGTAATCGACGAACCGCCACGGCATCGCCGAAAATACCCGCCCTTGGCTGTTGCGGTAATAGGTCGTCATACCTGGATGAGACCAGATCAGCTGCTCATGTTCGGCGTCGACTTTTTCAATGTACTGATCGTGCGCGTCCTGACGAACATCGATCGCGGCGATGTCGCGTTCGATCATCTCGACCAGGCAGGCACTGATGTAGCGGCTTTGGCACTCCGACTGAAAGATCACGCTGCCGCCATGCGCAGGCCCGGAGTTCGGGCCGAGCATGACAAAGAAGTTCGGAAAGTCAGGCACGTTGAGCCCGAGATAGGCTGTCGGGTTATCGTTGGCCCAGGCCTGCCTGAGGTCCTTGCCGTCACGGCCGGTAATGTTGAGGCGCGCCGCCATCTCGGTGACCTTGAAGCCGGTCGAGATCACGATGATGTCGGCCGGCCGCGATGTGCCATCCGAGGCGACAATGCCGTCAGCCGCGAAATGGTCGATGCTGTCGGTGACCAGTTCGACATTCGGTTTTGTCAACGTCTTGAACCAATTGTTGTCCAGCAGGATGCGCTTGCCGTAGGGCGGATAAGTCGGCACGCATTTCTCAATCAGGTCGGGACGGTCCTTGAGTTCGGACAGGATAAAATCCGTCAACTCCTCGCGATGGCGGTCGTTGCCCTTGTTCACAGCGCGCTCGGGATGCGGCCAGTTCGGATCCTTGCGCAGGAACGGCAGCAGGCCGTCGCCGTAGCGCCAGAACATGTTGAAGCGGTACCACTGCACATAGAAAGGCAGATGCGCGAGCAGCCATTGCGCACCGTCGCTGATCGGGTCGGAATAGCCCGTGACCGGTCGTGCCCATTGCGCGGTCCGTTGATAGACGGTCAGCGACGCTACCCGGTCGGCGATCGACGGCACCAGCTGCATCGCGGTGGCGCCGGTGCCGATGACGGCGACATGCTTGCCGTCGAGCTTGATGCCCTCCGACCACAACGCGGAATGCAGGGTCTGCCCTTTGAAATCTTCCTCGCCCTTGAAATGCGCGGGCGAGGGGTCGTTGAGCTGGCCGATCGCGCTGACAAGGGTCGTCGATTCAAAAATCTCCTCGCCATGCGCTGTCTTCAACGTTGAAATCCAGCGCCGCTTGTTCTCATCCCAGCGCGAAGACGTCAGTTCGGTGTTGAGGCGGAGGTGCTTTCGAATGTCGTATTCGAGCGCGACCTTCTTGAGGTAGTCGAGCAATTCCTGACGCTGGGCAAAATAGCGCGTCCATGGATTTCTCGCGCCGAACGAGAAGGAGTAAGAGTGGTTCGGCGTGTCGACGCCGCAACCGGGGTAACGATTGACATACCAGGTACCGCCGAGTTCCGCGTTCTTCTCGACGATGGTGTAGGGAATGCCGAGGCGGCCGAGCGCGACGCCAAGCGCGATTGCGCAGACGCCGGCGCCGACAATCAGCACATGCTGCTGCGCCAGTCTGTCGTCGGCCGGAGGTTTGGTCCAGCTGATGTCGCGGGGGATAAAGCCCATTTCCTCGCGCATCAGCGGCGCATATTCCGGCGTGACGTTTTCGCCGAGCGTCGCGCGCATCATCTTCAGCATCAATTCGTCGCCGGGGTCTGATATCGCAGGCTTGGGCTCGCCATTGGCGAACAGCTTCACGACAGCAGCGCGGATTTCGTCCTGCACTTCGCGGGGCAGGCCGGCCTCGGGGTCCGGGATCAGGCGAACGTCGCGCCTCGGCTTGTACGGTGGCTCCAGCCAGCGTTCGTCGCCGGTCATGTGGACCAGCACCATCAGCAGCACGCGGATATCGCCTTCGGCGATGGCCGATGCGAGATCGAGTTTCTTGCGGGGCATCTCGATATTCATGCTCGTATCCTTGTTACGGGCCAGGCGCTTCGCGCAGGCCGCCATAGGCGGCCCAGGTGGTGCCGGCGATGTATCCGGCGTCGACCGGCAGGTTGATGCCGGTGACACCGCTGCTCATCGGTGACAGCAACCACGCAATCGCCTGTGCGACCTCGATCGGCTCGACCAGCCGGTTCATCGCGGTCGGGTTTTCGAGCAGGCGCTTGTTGAGCGCGCCGGAGGCGATGCCGGCTTCCAGCGCCGCGGTGCGGGTGAAGCCGGGAGAGACGGCATTGACGCGCACGCCGGTACGGCCCCATTCGGCGGCAAGCGTCTGCGTGATCTGAATGACGCCGGCTTTGGCGGCGGTGTAGGCGTGGATTGGACCTGACGTCATGCCCGCGACCGACGCGACATTGACAATGGCGCCGCGCCGGCGCTCGGCCATTTTGACGCCAACGCTACGCGCGACCAAAAATGTCCCGCGCAGATCGATATTGACCTCGCGGTCCCATTGATCCATCCGCACCCGCTCGACCGGATGCATCTTGCCGAACACGCCGGCGGCATTGACGAGGCCACTGATCGGGCCGTGGGCTGTCTCGATATCGGCGATGCCGCTGACGACGGCGCTCTCGCTGGCGACATCGAAAGGGGCAGGCCACAGGATCGTCTTGGTGCCGGCCAGCGGTTCCGGCGCAATGTCCGTGATCACAACACGCTGGCCTTGTTCGGCCAGAAGCGTCGCGGTCGCCGCACCAATGCCGCGGCTTCCGCCGGTGACGAGAACGATACAATCAGCGTTCATGGTCGTTGCCTTTGCCGGCTGAATTGAAGAGCCCGCGCGTCATCAGCTTCTGGTAGGCGGAGATGACATGGTCGGGCACGGCCGTGACCGCACCGTTCGAGTACGAATACCGCCGGCTCAGATAGCCGCGGGCACCCATCAATATTTGGACGATGGCCTCGAATTCCTCGTCGCTATAGCTATCAACCGCGCCGGCAAGCCGCGCGCGCTTAAGGATACGGACATAGGCCGTCGAGATATTGTCGAAATGCTTCTGGTAGCCGATCGGCGCAAAGAACTCGGCCTCGTTGAGGATGCGCAGGAATTCCGGTACCTCGCGGATGAAGTCGAAGAAGGCGCTGAAGCGTTCGACTTCCTGCTGCGCGGTCTGTGCCGTGCCGGTGCGCGCACGGATGAAGCGCACCATGTCGATGCCGATTGTTGGCAGCAATTGATCCAGCAGTTCCTGGCGGTTTTCGAAATGGTTGTAGAACGTGCCCTGCGCGACGCCGGCTTCCTCGGTGATGCGGGCGACGGAGGCTTCGGCATAGCCGTATTTGCCGACGATCTTGGTCGCGGCGTCGAATATCTTGCGCTTGGTCCAGGCGTTGCGCTCGACGCGGTTGAGTTTTGTGACCTTGCCGGAATTGGCTCGCGTTGCCTGCGTCATGAAGCCTCCAGTTCGGCGCGCAGCACGCGCTTGAGCACCTTGCCCGACGGGTTGCGCGGCAAGCTATCGCGGATGATCAATTGCTTCGGCACCTTGAAGCTGGCGAGCCGCGCGCGGCAATGATCGGTCAGGGCAGGCAGCTCCAGCGCGGCGCCTTCTCCCAACACCACGATCGCAACGGGCTTCTCGCCCCAGCGTTCATCGGGCAGGCCGATGACGGCGCATTCGCGCACCTGCGGCAATTCATAGATCACGCGTTCGACTTCGGACGACGCGATATTCTCGCCACCGGAGATGATCATGTCCTTCTTGCGGTCGGTGAGATAGAGGAAGCCGTCTTCATCGAGGTAGCCGACGTCGCCGGTGCGGAACCAGTCCCCGAAGAAAGCGGCTGCGGTTTTCTCGGGATCTTTCCAGTAGCCTTGCGTGACCTTCGGTCCGCGCAGGCAGATTTCGCCGTTTTCGCCGGGTGCCAGGCGACGGCCGGCATCGTCGCGGATTTCGACCTCGACATGGGCGATGGCGCGGCCGGTCGATCCGATCTTTTCGATCTCGCGGCCGGCTTCCATGAAAGTGTCGCCGCCGCAGGTTTCCGTCAGGCCATAGGCGTCGATGTAGCGGGCATTGCCAAAGTATTCGGAGAAGCTGCGGATGCGCGCTTCCGGTGTCTTCTCGCCGCCGCCGATCGCCCATCGCAGGCTCGAGACGTCGTAGCGATCGCGGGTCGGGCAGGTGAGGATCGCTGTTGTCATCACGGGCGCGAACCAGGCCGCGTTCAGTTTCTCGGCTTCGATCGCCGCCAGCGCCTGTTCGGGTTCGAAGTTGCGGTGGATTGAAAGCATGCCGCCATGCCAGAGCACTGCAATCCCCGGCAGATCGAGTGCGCCGACATGGTAGAGCGGGCCGACCACCAGCAATCGCGTCTCGGCGTTCAGTCCGAGCGCCAGCGTCTGGTCGGCCGACTTCCAGTAGATGTTCTCATAGGTGAGCATCACGCCCTTGGGCCGGTCCGTGGTGCCTGACGTGTACATCAGCCGCATCAGGTCGCGGGGTTGTCTTGGATGCATCGGGGCTGGGGTCATGTCAGGCGCGAGCCGCGAGATGCCGGACTGCGCGGCCTCTTCGAGCAGCACCACGGGAACGTTACCTGCTGCGATGCCGGCCAGCTCTTCGTCTGCGATCAGAATGCGCGCGCCGGAATTGCCGACGATGTAGCCGACCTCGTCGGCCGACAGCCGATAGTTGATCGGCAGAAACACCGCGCCGACGTGGCTGGTTGCAAACACCAGTTCGAGAAACGCGGTGCTGTTCTTCATCAGCACCGCGACGACATCGCCGGCGCCGATGCCGCGCGCGGCGAGCCAGCCGCCCACCTGGCCGATGCGGCGGTGGAAGTCGGCGTAGGAGATCTCCTCGCCGCGGTATTTCAGCGCACAGCGGTCGGGCGTCCGCCTGGCATGAAACGCGATGAAGCTCGAAAGGTTGATCATTTCTCGGCTCAAAAGGCCGGATTCCGGCCCGATCTCCCGTTAGATGAATTATGACTCGTAATTCATATTTGGCTTGACGTCACCCCCCTTGCTCTGAAATCTTGTGAGTACGGGGGCAACACGATCCCCGGCTGGGATTTGGGCAGGAAACTGGGAACGCAAACCCGAGAGGGAGGGAATAATGACGAGAACCCGCAAACCGGGCATCAGCCGCCGTTCAACACTGGCGCTGATGGGCGCCGGTGCCGTGACTTTCGCGACACCGTGGGTGGCGCGGGCGCAGGCCAAGACCATCAAGGTCGGCATGCCGACCATTCTCTCCGGCCGCGTGGCGCAACTCGGAACGTCATCGCGCAACGGCGTGATGCTGGAAGTCGAGAAGGTCAACGCCGCCGGCGGCCTCGCCGGCCGGCAGATCGAGATGGTGATCCGCGATTCCAAGGGGCAGCCGCAGGAAGCCGCCCGCGTGGCGCGCGAACTGGTCAACACCGATGGCTGCGAACTCCTGATCGATGCCGAGGCGTCATCCGGAGCGTTCGCCGTGCACGAAGTCGCGCGCGATCTCGGCGTGCTCTGCCTTCATACCAACTCGGAAACCTCGGCGCTGACAGCCGATCCCAAGCAGCACATTCCCAACGCGTTCCGCACCGCGCGCCAGGGCGTGCATGACTCGATCGTCGGCGGCAGCTACGCGGCGGCGATCTCGAAGGCGAAGGGCCTGAAGAAATGGGCCACCTGCGCGCCCGATTACGCCTATGGCCGTGATACCACGGGCGAGTTCACGCTGTATCTGAAGCGCTTCGCGCCCGACGTCGAGATCATCAGCGAGTCCTGGCCAAAGCTGTTCCAGCCCGACTACACCGAGGTGGTGACGAAAATCCTGCAGGCCAAGCCGCAGGCGCTGTATTCCTGCCTGTGGGGTGGTGATCTGACCTCCTATATCGATCAGGCCAATATCTATGCGCTGTTCACCCAGATGGAGGTGTTTGCGGTCAACATGGCCGACTACACCGCACTCACAGTGGTGAAGAACCTGCCCAAGGGCATTCATTCCGGCAACCGCTACATCAAGACCTATCCTGCGACCGCGGAGAACGCGGCCTGGGGCGATGCCTACAAGGCGAAATACAACGAGTACCCGACCAACTGGTCGTGGGAGAACGCAACCGCGATCATGTTGCTCGCCGAGGCCTCAAAGAAGGCGAATTCCGCTGACGGCAAGAAGATTGCGGAGGCATTGCGTGGCCTCAAGATCAAATCGCCGTTCGGCGCCGACGGCACCGTGACGATGCGGGCCGAGGACCAGACCCTGATCGGCTATGCAATCGGGTGGGGTACGACGATCCCGCAAGAGCCCTACGTGCCGGAGGTCAAGCCGGGCGACTGGAAGAGCATTCTCGAACTCGAAGCCGAGTGGAAGAAGAGCAAGGGCTACACCTGATCGATCCGCGAAACGGAGGCGGCGCAGGCCGCCTCCGTTCACCGCCCCATGGTTCTTTCGCGCACCGATCTTCCGGCACGCCGTAACGGATATTTTCCTTGGATCTCGATACACTCACCGGCTGTCTCGCCAGCTCCGCCTGTCTGGTGACGCAAACCACCAGCGGCTTCATCATCGGCATGTTGCTGTTTCTCGTCGCCGTCGGGCTGACGCTGATTTTCGGCGTGCTCAAGGTGGTGAATTTCAGCCACGGCGCTTTCTACATGTTCGGCGCCTATTTCGCGATGACGGCCTATCAGCTAACCGGCAGCTTTGCGCTGGCGATGCTGTGCGGTGCGGCCGGCACCGCGCTGCTGGGCTTGATCTTCGAACGCGTCTTCATGAGCCGGGTCTACGGCCGCGACGTGTTGATGCAGGTCCTCGTCTGCTACGCCTTCGTGCTGATATTTGACGACGTCGTACGGATGATCTGGGGACCGGAATTCAAGTCGATGGGCATGCCGGCGGCGTTCCAGGTGGCGCCGCTGTTCATCGCCGGCGGCGTGGTGCCGCCCTATTATCTGCTGCTGATCGGCGTCGCGCTGGTGGCCGCGATCGTTCTCGGCCTCGGTCTTTCCCGCACCCGGATCGGCAAGGTGATCCGGGCCGCGGCGCATAATCCGGGCATGGTGTCCGCGCTCGGCATCAACACCGGCCTGATCTATGGCGGCGTGTTCGCGCTCGGCGGCATGCTGGCGGGACTGGCCGGCGCGCTCGCGGCACCCGTCCGTTCGCTGACGCCGGGGATGGGATTTTCGGTGCTGATCGAATCCTTCATCGTCACCGTGATCGGCGGCATGGGCTCGATCCTGGGCGCGCTGATCGGCGCGCTCCTGATCGGCATGATCCGCTCGTTCGGTTCGCTCGGCTTTCCCCTGTTTACGGAAGGCCTGATGTATCTGTTCATGGTGATCGTGCTGGTCTCCCGCCCGACCGGCCTGTTCGGCAAGGAGGTCGCGTGACCGAATTGCAGGCCGAACAGGCGAGCAAGGTGCTCGACAACTCCCTTACCCAGGCAAAGCCGCGCCCCAACCGGGATGCCCTGATTGCGCTTGCGGTCTTTGTCGTGCTTGCCCTGCTGCCGATGCTCACCAGCAGCAAATTCTTGCTCGACTTCGTGATCCGTTGCGCGGCCTATGGGCTGTTCGCGACGTCGCTCAACCTTCTGGTCGGCTACACCGGACTGACGTCGTTTGGCCACGGCATGTTCTTTGGCCTTGGCGCCTACGGCTTCGGGCTGATGATGCAGAAGACCGGTGTTGCCGTGCCGGTGGCTTTCGTTGCAACGCTGGCGATCACGTTTGTCGTCGCCCTCGTCATTGGTGCGATTTGCGTGCGGCTGAAGGAGATCTATTTCGCCTTCGTGACACTGGCGTTCCAGATGCTGATCCATTCGACCATCCTGTCCTGGGTATCGCTGACCGGCGGCGATCAGGGATTGCGCGGCGGCATTCCCCGGCCGCCATTTTTAGGCATTGATCTATCGAACCATCTGCATCTGTACGTTGTCAGCTGCGCGCTGCTGGTGATCGGGTTGTTCTTGATGCACCAGATCGCGCAGTCGCCGTTCGGCTACACGCTGCGCATGATCCGCGACAACGCCACGCGGGCGAGCTTCATCGGCATCGACGTCTGGCGCGCCAAACTGACGATCTTCGTGCTCGCGGCGCTGTTCGCCTCGACCGGCGGCATCATCATGGCGCTGTTCGTCTCCGGCGCTTATCCGGAATTCGCCTATTGGACGATTTCGGGCGAGGGCATCTTCATCAACATGCTCGGCGGTGTGACCACATTCCTGGGGCCGATGGTCGGCACCGCGCTGTTCCTGATCCTCAACGATACCGTCACGCGTGTGACCGAGTATCACGGCATCGTTCTCGGTATCGTGATCCTGTTCTTCGCCATCGGCCTGCGGAAAGGCCTGATGGATTTCGTGATCGAATGGTACGCGCAGCGCCGCGAGCGTTCCGGGGAGCGCGCATCATGAGTCCGGCGGCAAAGGCGCGGGTCAGCGTGGTGACGGGCGGTGCCAGCGGGATTGGCGCGGCTTGCGCGCGGGAATTGGCCGCGAGCGGCGATCTTGTGATGGTCGTCGATCGCGATTTGGCGAAGGCCAGGGATGTCGCCGCGGAATTTGGCGGCAGGGCCTACGTCGCCGATGTCGGGGACGAGACCAGCGTCGAGGCCTGCGCGGAAGCGATTGAGCGCGAATGCGGGCCGGTCGATGTGCTCGTCAACAGTGCCGGGATCATCCAGGTGCCGGTGCGGCCGCACGATTTGCCGATGTCGGCCTGGGACGACGTCGTTCGTGTCGACCAGCGCGGCACCTATGTCGCCTGCCTCGCCTTTGCCCGGCGCATGATCGCGCGCAAACGCGGCAGCATCGTCAATATCGCCTCGATCGCCGGCATGCGCTCGATGCCCTTACATGCCTATGCCCCGGCCAAGGCGGCCGTGATTGCGATCACCGAATGCCTCGCCGCGGAGTGGGGCCCCTCCGGCGTGCGGGTGAACGCGGTTTCTCCGGGCTATACGCTGACGCCGGCGCTGAAGAACGCGATTGATCGTGGCGAGCGGGATGTCTCCGCGCTATCAGCCAATGCCGCGCTGCGCCGTCTGGTCGACCCTTCCGAAATCGGTCGTGTGGTCGCCTTTCTTGCCTCCGATGCCGCGTCCGCGATTACGGGCGCCAATTTGCCGGTCGATTGCGGTTGGTTGGCCGGTACATCATGGAGCACCTATGGCGGACTTCGGGAGGCGAGTGGCTAGCCATGCTCAGGATTCGCGGACTCTCGAAATCCTTCGGTGGCGTCAAGGCGACCGACAACGTGACGCTGGATTTCCCTGATGGCTCGTTGACATCAGTCATCGGCCCCAATGGTGCCGGCAAGAGCACGTTCTTCAACCTGATCACCGGGGCGCTGAAGCCGGATTCCGGTCAGATCCTGCTCAATGGCGTCGACCTTGCCGGGCGTTCGCCGCCCGAGATCGTGCGCCATGGCATCGGCCGCGCGTTCCAGGTCGCAAGTATTTTTCCCTCGCTCACGGTGGAGGAAACGATGCTGGCCGCCGTCGGCGCCGATCAGCGCCGCGCCGGTGTAATGCATCGAAGATTTCCGCTGGCTGAAACCCGCGACCGCGCTGAGCATGCGATGGAATTGCTGGGGCTTGCCAGCAAGCGCAGCCGCACCGCAGCGACGCTGTCGCATGGCGACCAGAAGCTGCTCGATATCGCGCTGGCGCTGGTGCTCGATCCCAAGGTGCTGCTGCTCGACGAGCCCACCGCCGGCATGGGTACCGAGGAGCGCTGGCGCATGATCGACAAGGTCAGGGAGCTCTGGGAGAAACAGAAGATCACGGTCGTCTTCATCGAGCACGACATGGACATCGTATTCAAGATCGCGCCCGAGATCGTGGTGCTGTGCTACGGCCGGATCCTCGCCACCGGCAAGCCCGAAGCAATCCGCCGCAACGAGGCCGTTATCGAGGCCTATCTCGGCACCGAACATCCCGCGGAGGCCGCGATATGAGCGCGCAGCCGGTGGTGCAGGTCGAGGACCTCGACGTTTTTTACGGCAGCAGCCAGATCCTGTTCGGCGTCGGCCTGTCGGTGCGGCAGGGCGAGACCATGGCGCTGCTCGGCCGTAACGGCGCCGGCAAGTCGACCACGATGAAGGCGATCATGGGCCTGGCGCCGGCGCGCCGCGGCAAGGTCACCCTGCGGGGCAAGACCGTATCCGGGCTGAAGCCGCACCACATCGCCCGCGCCGGCCTCGGCTTCGTGCCGGAGGATCGCCAGATTTTCCCCGAGCATACGGTGGAAGACAATCTGGAGATCGGCGCCAAGAAGGGTCCCGATGGCCAGGACGAATGGTCGATCCGGCGCATCTACGATGTATTTCCGCTGCTGGAGCCGTTGCGGCACCGGATCGCGGGACGTCTCTCAGGCGGCGAGCAGCAGATGCTGGCGATTGCACGCACCCTGATGGGTAATCCGGCGCTGCTGCTGCTGGACGAGCCGAGCGAGGGGCTGGCGCCGATCATCGTGCAGCGGATTGGCGAATTGCTGCGGCAACTGCGCGGTACCGGTGCCACGGTGTTGATCGCCGAGCAGAACATGCATTTTTGCCTTGGCCTTGCGAGCCACGCGACGGTTATCGACAAGGGCCAGATCGTCTACACATCCGGTATCGAAGAGCTGAAAGCCAACGAGAACATTCGTCAGCGCTATCTGGCGCTGTAGCTTTCGGCCCGGCCCGGAGCGTTTTCAAGCGAAGTGGATACCGGTTCGCGCGAAGAAAACGCGTCAAAACAAAAATCAAGAGCTTCGGTTCTGATTCCACCAGAACCGATTGCGCGGTGTGGGGGAACAATGCCAATCAATCGGATGCTATCGCCGACGCATGAGGCGCCGTATCGCGGCTTGCGGGTGCTCGATTTCGGGCAGGGCATCGCCTCGCCCTATTGCGCGATGTTGCTCGGTGTCTACGGGGCTGAAATCATCAAGGTTGAGCCGCCGGAGGGGGATTGGTCGCGCTTTCTTGGCACCACCTATGGAAACCATACGACGCTGTCGGCGGTCTATAACCGCGGCAAGCGCAGCCTCTGCCTCGATTTGAAGCACAAGGACGCGATTGCGGTCGCCCGGCGGCTGGCCAAGGACTGCGACGTCCTGATCGAAGGTTTTCGCCCCGGTGTCGCCGCCCGGCTTGGAATTGGCTACGAGGAGCTCTCGCGCGACAATCCCGGCTTGATCTATCTCTCGGTGAGCGCATTCGGGCAGAGCGGTCCTTACTCAAAACGGCCCGGCTCGGATTCCGTGGCGCAGGCGTTTTCCGGCCTGGTGTCGATCAATGTCGGCAATGACAAGACCCCGCACCGGGTCGGCACGACCGTCTCCGACGTCGTGACCGGCGTCTACGCCTTCCAGGCGATATCAACCACGCTGTTCGCGCGCGCCACCGTCGGCACCGGCCGCTGGATCGACGTAAATCTCTGCCAGTCGACGGCGGCGCTGCTTGGCCACAAGGTCGCCGAACATATTCTGGAGGGCGGCGCGCCGCGCGCGCTCAACGTGCCGGCCGGTTCCTACCAGACCCGCGATGGCTGGATGATGGTGACGCTGGTCAACGAACCACAATACAAGCGCCTGTGCGCGGCCATCGAGCGCGACGACCTCGCCAACGATCCGCGCTTTGCGGACTTCGCCAGCCGGGCTGACGCGGCCGACACGTTGATCTCGCAGCTGCGCGAGGTGTTTCTGGCGCGACCGACCGACGTCTGGCTGTCGCGGTTGCATGCGGCTGATATCATCGCCGAACGCATCCTCAATCCCGGGGAGTGGCTGCGCAATCCACACGTCGAAGCGACCAACGCGTCGGTGTGCCAGGATACCCCCGGCGTCGGTCCGGTCTACACGCCGCGCACGCCGGGTATTGCCAGCCTTTCCGAAGACGCACTTTGCCCCGCGCCGGATATCGGACAGGATAGCGTTGCGGTCCTGACCGAGGCCGGGTTCGATCGCAACACCATCGATGATTTGATCGCGGCCGGCGCGGTGCGTCAGGCCAGACAATAGGGAAGCGGCATCATGAGCGCTGAACTCGTTCGCTACTCCGTCTCGGACAAGATCGCGGAGATCATGCTGGACCGGCCGCCGGTCAACGCGCTGAGCATGCCGCTGATCGATGCGCTGCTGGCAGCGCTGCAGAAAGCGAAGGACGATCCGTCGGTATCATCAGTCATCGTCGGCAGCCTGCACAAGGTGTTTTGTGCCGGGCTCGATCTCGACATCGTCAGGGGCAAGCCGGGGATCGAAACCAAGAAATTCCTCGAGCGGCTGTATTTCGCGCTCAACGATACCCAGTATCGCATGGGCAAGCCAACGATTGCCGCGGTCGACGGCGCGGTGCGGGCCGGCGGCATGACGATTGCGATCTCCTGCGACATGATCGTCGCGGGCGAGGCCTCGACCTTCG
The DNA here is from genome assembly GCF_018131065.1 of Bradyrhizobium sp. AUGA SZCCT0431. NCBI lineage: Bacteria > Pseudomonadati > Pseudomonadota > Alphaproteobacteria > Hyphomicrobiales > Nitrobacteraceae > Bradyrhizobium > Bradyrhizobium sp. AUGA SZCCT0431. The sequence goes on from NZ_JAFCLR010000013.1 coordinate 195,899, forward strand.
GCTATCCGGAGATCGATGTCGGGCTGATCCCGGCGATCCACTTCGTGCAACTGCCCCGGCTGGTTGGAAAGCACCAGGCGTTTGGCCCGCTGTTTCTGGGCGAGCCCTTTGATGCCGCGACCGCATTCCGCATGGGTCTTTTGAGTGAAGTGGTGCCGAAGGGGACCGCGCTCGACCGCGCCCGGGAGATTGCGCGGAAGCTGGCTGCCAAGTCGCCGATCGTAATGAAGATCGGCCGCGATGCCTTCATGCGCGCGGTCGACGCCGATTTCCGCCGTTCGGTCGAGAACACGGCCGAAAGCTTTGCGCTTGTGGCGACGACGGAAGATTGTCAGGAAGGGTTGAACGCGTTCGTCGAGAAACGGGCGCCAAACTACAAGGGGCGCTGATGGCCGGATTGTATTTCGAGGAGTTCGAGGTCGGTCGGGAATTTCATCATGAGTTCAGCCGGACTGTCACCGAGATGGACAATACGATGTTCAGCCTGCTGACGATGAATCCGCAGCCGCTGCATATCGATGCGCATTTCTCCGAGAATACCGAGTTCGGCCAACGGCTGTTCAACAGCCTCTATACGCTCGGCATCATGATCGGCATGAGCGTCTACGATACGACGCTGGGCACGACGGTCGGCAATCTGGGCATGACCGACGTCAAATTCCCAAAACCGGTGTTTCACGGCGATACGCTGAAATCCCATACCAGGATCATCTCCAAGCGCGCCAGCAAGTCGCGGCCGACGCAGGGGATCGTCGAGTTCGAGCACACCATGACCAATCAGCGCGGGGAGGTGGTTGCGAGCTGCCGCCGCACCGGGCTGATGCATTGCAAACCAAAGGCGTGATTTGATGCGATCGTTTCTGTTCGTTCCGGGCGACAGTCTGCGCAAGTTCGAAAATGCCAGGAAGACCGCGGCCGATGCGTTGATCCTCGATCTCGAGGATTCGATCGCGCCGGACGAGAAGGTCGGGGCGCGCCGCACCGTGCGCGAAATGCTCGATGCGCGGAACCGGAGCCAGAAGATCTATATCCGCGTCAACGCGCTCGATACCGGCATGACGCTGGGCGATCTCGCCGCCGTGATCCCGGGTCGGCCCGATGGCGTCGTGCTGCCGAAATGTGCCGGCGCTGCCGATGTTAATAAACTGTCGCTGTATCTCGATGCGTTCGAAGCCGCATCTGACATCGAACATGGAACCACCCGGATCGTGACGGTGGCGACGGAGACCGCGCGGGCGGTGCTCAAGCTGCTCGATTTCGAGAACATGAGCCCGCGCCTATGGGGCATGATGTGGGGCGCGGAGGATCTCGCGGCGTCCCTCGGCGCCTCGCGCAACCGGACCGCGGGCCGATATCACGGGCCGTTCTTGCTGGCACGCGACCTCTGCCTGATCAGCGCCGCGGCTGCTGGCGTCGTCGCGATCGACACCATCGCAACCGACATCAACGATCTCGAAGGCCTGCGGGAAGAATCGATTGCCGCGCGTCAGGACGGATTTCTGGCGAAGGCGGTGATCCATCCCAAGCACGTCGATGTCGTCAACGCCGCCTTCCTGCCGACCGACGAAGAGATCGCCTGGTCGGAGCAGATCGTCAAAGCCTTCAACGACAATCCGGCCTCCGGCGTCGTCAAGATCGACGGCAAGATGATCGACAAGCCGCATCTGCGCGCCGCTGAGAAGATTCTGGCGCTGCGGGCCAAGTAGGGTGGGCAAAGGCGCTCTTGCGCCGTGCCCACCATCTACTTCGATGGCCTGAATGGTGGGTACGCTGCGCTTTGCCCACCCTACGAACTGCGGGCTCGGTAGAGCGGCCCGTAGCCCGGATGAGCGCAGCGATATCCGGGTAATGTTGCGAAGAATCCCGGATGTCGCGGCGCTTCGCGTACACGCCTTGCGTTTTCGTCGGCAATCACTGCTTCGTGCGACAAATTGGCCCGTCGGGCAAGATTTCGCTTTTCCAGAAGGGCAAATCAGGGGCACATTTCTCGCCATCCCGTCCCACTCAGAGGGCGTCGGCCGTCGTCACGGACGTTGGGCGGGTTGCGGTGGACGCTGATGTTGCGAAGACGTAACGCGACAAAAGCGTACGGCGAAGTCGTGTGGTCCTGGCGCCCCGTTGCTGGCGTCAAGTTCCTGAAAGGCCAAAAGCTGATCAGGAGCGATGGTGGCAAGCAAGCCCGTTCACCAGGGAGAGCACGATATAAGCCGTAAAGCCATTGCGCAGGGAAGGCCGGGTGTTCTCCGCTGCCCTGTATGCTCGTGTGCATTTTGTTTTGTGCAAACCGCACGCGAGACCGCGGGTGCAGCGCGCACCCGGTCTTCCCTGCGCCCTCTCAT